>JADZBZ010000081.1 GCA_020851835.1 Acidobacteriota bacterium | reverse complement strand
CGCCTCCGGCCCTTCCACCACGTCGATCACTTCGGGTACTGGCATGCGATTCATTCATCGAACCCTCCCCGCCCCTACACTAATCTCAACGAGAAGGTTGTCTCACGGATTATTGGCACAGGGGGCAATGCAAGCTCTGGCGGCGGTCTTCGACATTTCGGTGGCGGACCTCCAGCGGATTTGGCCCACCGATGAGAAGGTCCGAGCGGCAATCACGGAGGCGGCCAAGCGGTATAAACAGATCCCGCTGACACGGCTGGAGCGGGCGTCCGACCTGCGTCCGTTCATGGGAGCGGACGCTTGGCAGGTCGACCACGTTGCCGGACTGTCGGAGCAACAGGAGGATGAGATCGCCGTCCTGGAGGAACTGCTGAGGGACTACGGAGACTTGTGGTCGGAGATCGGGCCGACAGAGCGTAGGGACGCGGTCAAGACGATCTTCGAGAGCGTCGACCGACTTCAGGCGGTTGGACTATACGTTGCCGCGGGCCTCGACGACGTACGGCTATTGGGTCCGGGCTTCAAGGCCCCCCTGACGATGGAGGTACTTCGAGTCCTGGTCTCGTCGGCCAGCCAGCCGCAATTGACCGCGCTCAGGGAAAAGAATCGGCCCATTCGCTTCGCCTGACGCGGATCTCTTCGCCTCTGGATGAAAACTGGCTGACAGCGAGGCCAGGCAATCTACAACTTGTTTATTTTTAGTAGTTTATGATTGGCGGAGAGGGTGGGATTCGGACTGCGTCCACCTGTTGAAAACAAAGAACTTACGGGATTTCGACTTCCTCCAGAACCGCTAGAAACGCTCAAAAACCCGGGTAGACGCACGTATTGCGCACGCGGCGCCATATACCGAACGTATATGGCACCATGGCCCCGGAGGCGCCCGAACATGCCCCGAACCGCCAAGGTCTTCATGACCAACCGCAGCCAGGCTGTGCGCCTGCCGAAGGAGTTCCAGTTCGCCACCGATGAGGTGCTGATCCGCAAGGTGGGCGACGACGTCATCCTGTCACCGCGCCCCCGGGACTGGAAGACGTATCTGACGTCGGCACCAGTAGCATCGGAGGCGTTCATGGCCAACGTCGAGGACCTGCCCGTGCAGGAACGAGAGCTGTGATGCCCCGCTTCATGCTGGCCACCGACACGTGCTCCTGCATCATGAAGCGTTCGCACCCGCTCGTGCTCAAACGCCTGCAGGCCCTGGCTGTCAGCGACGTCTGCATGTCGGTCGTCACGAAGGCAGAACTGCTGTACGGCGTTGAAGTATCCCCCCGCCGAACCCACGACGCCGCCGCGCTCGCGGCGTTCGTGCCCTACGTCGAGGCCGTCGACTTCTCGGACGATGCCGCGCAGCACTGCGCGGAGATTCGAGGCGACCTGAAGAAGCGCGGCATCCTAATCGGCGCCAACGACCTGTTCATCGCCGCGCATGCCCGCGCCCTCGACCTAACACTGGTCACGAACAACAGTGCTGAGTTCGAGCGCGTAAGGGATTTGAAGCTTGAGAACTGGACCCACACCCCTCGTCGGAAGCGCTGATAGTGACGGCCTCTCGGAGCCTGTTATCACATTGGCCGTCCCAGAGCGGGTCTGGGCGCGAGGTGGGGTGAGGTGCCCCTTTGGTTTCAGCCGCGTCGCGGCGCCGATCATGTATAGTGCGCTCGTGGCCAGGGCCTGCGCCATCGTCGTGTTGCTCGCCGTCACCGTCAGCGCGCTGTGGTGTGTCGACGGCTGCATCGACCCGCTGTCGGCGCGTGCCAGCCACACGTCGGCCCACATCCCGGACGAGGGCGAATCCCGCCTGCCCTGTTTGTGTGTCGTCCCGTTCCAAGCGGAGCCGCTCGGTCCGGCCGGTCCGTTCTGGCGTGTCCTGGTAGCCGACCAAGCGTTCGCCCTTCCCGACGTCCCCCCCGCGCCCTCATTCGACATCGACCATCCGCCACGACGCGGGTAGCGCCGTACATCGGCGCGACCGGCTTGTCGCCTACACGATCGCCGCTCGTTCACGAGCGCTGAGCGGCCGTGTCCGCGCGCCGGTCGCAGGTATCCCGTTCTACGAGCCTTTTGGAGGATGTCATGAGAACTTTCACGTGCGCCCTTTCGATCCTGGTGGTGGCCAACGCCGCCCTCATCGCGCAGTCAACCGCGACTCAAAACGCCACGGGGCGCGTCACCACAGTGGCCGCCGACTCCATCACGATTCAGACTAGTACCGAGACGCTCACGCTCGTCGTGGATTCGTCGACGAAGGTCATCGGCAAAGGCGTCGGCACGATCACGTCGCGCCTGAAGGCAGAAGGCCGGTCGCCGGTGGTGACCGACCTTGTCCATCAATACGACAGCGTGCGCGTCAAGTATGGAGCGTCACCAGACAAGGGACTTCGTGCGGTCGAGGTCCGCATCGCGGTCAAGGCCGTCAGGAAGCCGTGACGTCGGTCCAGCGCCCGGCCGGTGGGAAGCAGGTACGCCCGGTGGGCTATACTCACCGGGCCGTGACCCATTGTCGGCATACGCGCATCGTGCGTGCTGTCGGACTCGCTTTGGTACTGTGGCTGGGATTGGACCTCGCCGCGACCGGCGTCTGCTGCCAGGACGAACGTTTGCCTGGCGCGTGTGCGAGTGGCTGGACGACGGACTGCCCGGGTGACTCTTCGACTGCGCCCAGCCAGGCAGATGCGTGTTTCTGCTGCGCTCATGTCGTCGGCCCCGCCGGGCTCCGCGTCCCTCCGCCGCGCCAGGCCGCGGTGGTGATTCCTGACGTGCAACCGTCGGATCGCCCGGGAATACGGCCCGTCCTGTACCACCCACCGCAGTTCCGCTCGTAGATCACCCTGCGCGCTTCCTCTAGCGCCGCCCCGTGACGGGCCGGCGCAGTTTCGCAGGCGTACCGACACGCCCGCGCGGACTGATGGTTCCGGGTTGCTGGCCTCGCCAGCGACCCGGACCAGCGCGATTCATCAGCAACCGGAGGCTACGAATGCGGAAGTGGTCGATGTCCATCGCATCGATTCTGTGTCTGTTGTCTGCCACGGCGGCACCGGCCCAGGACCGGCCCCGCACGGTGGACGAACTCGTGCAGATCGCGCTCGAGCGCAATCGCGATCTGCTTGCGGCTCGAGAGCGTGTCGCCGAAGCCCAGGGGCTTCTGCGCCGTGCCGGCGTTCGTCCGAGTCCGACGTTGGACGTCGACTACGGCGCTGGAGGACCGCTGGGATCGCCAGGCACGGACGAACTCGCACTGCGCTACGCCCAACCGATCGAACTCGGGGGCAAACGAGGAAAGCGTCAGGCCATCGGTCTGAGCGGCGTCGCCGTGGCCGAAGCCGAGTTCGCGGCCCGGGCACGACAACTGGTGTTCGACGTGAAGACGCGCGCCGCGGAGGCGCGGGCGGCGCTCGCCAAGAGTATGGCGCTCGCTGACGTCTTGACGGCTGGCCGAGAGGCGCTGCGGCTGACGCGCGCTCGTGTCGCCGAGGGCGACGCCGCGGCGCTCGAAGGTCAACTCCTGGCGGTCGAGGTCGCGCGGATGGAGGCACAACACGCGACCTATCGGGGACGCGCGGCGGCGACACTGGCCGATCTGCGGCGGCTGGTGGGACTCGATGCCGCGGAACTGCCAGCCCTTGAGCCCAGTTCGGAGCAACAGGATGTCTCGCTCGCCCTGCCTGAGTTGACGGCCCGTGCGTTGACGCGGCGTTCGGACCTGGGCGCTGCGCGCGCGGCCGAGCAGCAGGGTGCCGCGGAACTGGCCCTGGCGCGGGCTGAGGGGGTTCCCGACCTGACAGCGTCGGCGACCTATACCCAGGACTCCGACACCACCGACGGCCTGTTCGCGGTCACCTCCTCCGGGCAGCCGGCCCCAATCGTCGACAACGACAAGCGAATCAGCGTCGGCGTGTCCATTCCGCTCTTCTGGCGCGGCCGGAACCGCGGCAACACGGACGCGGCAATGGCCCGGGCCACGGGCGCCCGCCTGCACCGGGAATACCTCGAAGCTGCGGTCCCCCGCGACGTCGAAGCGGCGTACGCGCGCTTTACGGCGGCGCGAGACACGGTCGCCGTCTTCAGGCAGAGCGTGGTTGACCAGGCCGACCAGAACCTGGTCGTCATGCGGGAGGCCTACGCGCTCGGCCAGTTGCGCCTCCTTGACGTGCTCAATGAGCAACGTCGACTGATCGACACGCGCCTGGCGCACATTGATGCCGAAACCGAACTGGCTCAGGCCGCCGCGGATCTCGAGCGGGCGGTCGGAATGGACCTGCCATGAAGATGCATGCATTGGCTCTTGGATTGATGGTCTCGGTGCTCGCAGCGGCCTGCGGTGGGAACACGACGGCGGGACGCACCGCACCCGAGTCGGCGGAGCCCGTGCCCGCCGAGCTCGCCGGCGCACCCACTGATGACCACGATGACGACGCTGCGAAGGACCACGTCGAGGTCGCTCCCGACGTCCAGAGGCGGCTAGGGATTGGCGTGACCGCCGTCACGGCAGAATCGCTCGCGGTCTCGCTGCGGGTAACCGGCTCGGTGCAGCCAATCGAGAGTCGCCTGGCCCACGTCCGACCGCTGGCGCGGGGACGCATTCTGGACGTGCTGGCGAGGGTCGGCGACCGGGTGGCCCGAGGGCAGGCGTTGGCGCGCTTCGACAACATCGAAGCCGGTGAACTGGCCACCCAGCGCGAGGGCGCCCGGGCCGATCTCGCCAGGCTGCGCGTGCAGCTGGGAACGGCTACGCGTCAGGCCGAGCGTGCCCGTCGGCTCGCGGAGATCGGCGCCGTGCCGCAGCGGGAGTACGAGGCTAGCCTCAGCGAGCAACAGCAGGTTGAAGCGTCAATCCGCGCCCAGGACAGCGCGCTTGCCGGCCTGGAGCAACGGCTGCGCCGCTTCGGCACCTCCGAGGCCGCAGCAGATGCGTCGTCGGTGGCCACGATTCTTTCCCCGCTGGCCGGAGTCCTCGTCCGCGCAGACGTCGCGCCCGGCGATGTCGTCGACGGTTCTACTGAGTTGTTCGCGGTGGCCGACATCAGTCGCGTGTACGTCCAGGCGCACGTCTTCGAGAAGGACCTCGGGAAGGTCCGGCAGGGCCAGGCGGCCACGGTGACAGTGGATGCCTATCCCGACCAGCGCTTTCCGGGGACAGTCGCTGTTGTAGGCGGCACCGTCGATCCGCGCACGCGCACGGTGCCTGTCCGCGTCGAGGTCGTGAACACGGACGCCTGGCTCAAGCTGGACATGTTCGCCCGGGTCGACCTGGCCACCGATGCCACGCAGCCGGGCCTCGCGGTTCGACGCGAGGCGGTGCAAACGCTCGAAGGCCGTCAGGTCGTCTTCGTCAAGTCGGGCGACACGGACTTCATGGTTCGCGAAGTGGACACAGGGCGACTGTCCGGGCTCTTGATCGAGATCACGAGAGGGCTCACCGCCGGCGACATCATCGTGACGGATGGCGCCTTCAGGCTGAAGTCGGCACTGCTGGCCGGCACCCTGGGCGACGACGACGATGACGAACCCAAGGAGCCACAGCGATGATCGCCAGCGTCATCGCGTGGAGCATCCGGTGGAGGATCCTCGTCATCAGCATCACGCTCGGCATCGCGGTCATCGGCGTCTATGCGGCGCTTCAACTCCCGATCGATGCGGTCCCGGATGTCACCAGTAACCAGGTGCAGATCAATTGTGTCGCACCGGCATTCACACCGGAGGAAATGGAGCAGTACGTCACGGCTCCGCTCGAGGTGGCCCTGAGCAGCCTTCCCTACAAAGAGGAGATTCGGTCGGTGTCGCAGTTCGGGCTGTCTCAGGTCACAGTCATCTTCAGCGACTCGCTCGACATCTATCTCGCGCGGCAGCTGGTCCTGGAGCGATTGATCGACGCGCAGCGTGATCTGCCTCCCGGCGTGACACCGGAACTGGCGCCAGTGTCCACTGGGCTGGGCGAGATCTATCAGTTCACGGTCGTAAACACGCCTGGGCAGCAACGCCATTCGCTGACCGATCTCAGGACGACGCTCGACTGGTTCATCAAGCCGCAGCTCCGCACGGTGCCTGGCGTCATCGAGGTCAATAGTTTCGGTGGTCGTGAGCTGCAGTACGAGGTCCTGGTCGATCCCGCCCGGCTGGCGGCCTTCGGGCTGACCATTCGCCAGGTGATCGACGCGCTGGCACGGAACAACGCGAACACAGGCGGCGCCTACATCGAACAGGGCGGCGAGCAACAACTAGTTCGTGGTGTGGGGCTCATTCGCAGCGAGCACGACATCGAGAACATCGTCATCTCTTCAACGGCAGGCACGCCTGTGCTCGTCGGATCGGTCGGCACGGTCCGCCTCGGCGCGCAGATCCGACAGGGCGCTGCGACACAGGACGGGACGGGCGAGACGGTGCTCGGCGTCGCGATGCTGCTGAAAGGCCAGAACAGCCGGGTCGTGGCCCACCGGGTGGCGGCTCGGCTCGAGGAGATCAAGAAGGCGCTTCCGGGCGGAATGGCGATCGAGCCGTTCTACGACCGCAGCGTGCTCGTGGAACGCACGATACGCACTGCCGCCACCAACCTGATCGAGGGTGGCCTGGTCGTGATCGCCGTGCTGTTCCTGTTCCTACTGCAGCTCCGCGCAGGCCTGATCGTGTCGTCGGCCATCCCGATGTCCATGCTGTTCGCCATCCTGGGCATGTGGTACTTCGAGGTGTCCGCCAACCTGATGAGCCTTGGCGCCATCGACTTTGGCCTGATCGTCGATGCGGCGGTCATCATCGTCGAGAACGCGGTTCGGCGACTGGCGGACCGGCGCCGAGCGCTCGGCAGACTCCTGACCGTGCCGGAGCGCCACGAGACCATCGCCAAGGCCACCATCGAGGTACGACGTGCGAGTTTCTTCGGCGAAATCATCGTGATGGCGGCGTACCTGCCCATCTTGTCGCTCGCCGGGATCGAAGGCACGATGTTTCGCCCGATGGCCCTCACGGTCATCCTGGCCTTGGCGGGTGCGCTGTTGTTCAGCATGACGCTGATTCCCGCGCTCTGCGGTGTGTTCCTTCGTGAGCCGCGCACCATTTCGGATCCCGGCGCGGAAGCGCACGCAGGGGATGAGAACCCGATCGTTCGCCGGCTCCAGCGGTGGTACGCGCCGCTGCTCGCGGGCACGACGGCACGGCCGGTGTGGACCGTGGCCGGCGCCAGTGCCGTCGTCATCGCCTGCCTCGCCCTGTTCCCCCTGCTGGGCTCAGAGTTCCTCCCCAAACTCGACGAGGGCGCACTCGCGATCAATGCCGTGCGGCTCCCGAGTGTGTCCTTGACCGAGGCCGTGCAGATGACGACCGAGCTCGAGCGTATCGTGAAGGAATTTCCGGAGGTGGAAAAGGTCGTGAGCCGCATTGGGCGTCCGGAGATCGCCACAGATCCGATGGGGCCGAATATGGGCGATACCTACGTCATGCTCAAGCCGCGGAGTGAGTGGACAACCGCCGACTCCCGTGAAGGGCTAATCGAGGCGATCGAAGAGCGACTCACGCAACTTCCGACGCAGGCGTATGCCTTCTCCCAGCCCATCGAGTTTCGCATGCAGGAGCTGATCGAAGGAATCGGGGCCCGGGCCGATGTCGTGATCAAGATTTTTGGTGAGGATCTCGAGGCGCTCGAGAAGGCCGCCGAGGACACGGCGCGGGTCGTGAGCGGCGTCGAAGGCGCCGGCGATGTGCGGGTGCAGCAAGTAACAGGACTACCCATGCTGCAGATCGTCATCGACCGCGACGCCATCGCCCGCCACGGCATCAACGTCGCGGACGTGCAGGAACTGGTGCAGACCGCCATCGCCGGCACCGAGGCGACGCGAATCATGCAGGGCGTCAGGCGTTTCGAACTCGTCGTCCGTCTACCTCCAGACATCCGAGAGGAGGAGGCGGATTTCGGCGAACTGCTGGTAAGCGCGCCGAACGGCCAGGCCATCCCGCTCGCGCAGCTCGCGCGCATCTCCAGAGTGGAAGGGCCGGTCGAGGTGAGTCGCGAGGAGGGACAGCGGCGCATCACGATTGAGACAAACGTGCGCGGGCGCGACATTGGCAGTTTCGTCGAAGAGGCGCAGACCGCAGTCACTGGCGCGGTGACGCTACCCGCAGGGTACGTGATGCGGTGGGGTGGGCTCTGGGAGAACCTGGAGAGCGGGCGAAACAGGCTCCTGATCGCGGTGCCCATCACGTTCGTCCTGATCTTCTTCCTCCTGTTCGTCACGTTCGAATCTGCGACCCAGGCTGCGCTCGTGTTTACGGGAATCCCGTTTGCCGTGACGGGCGGGGTCCTCGCGCTGCTGGTACGTGGTCTGAACTTCTCGATGAGTGCCGGGGTCGGCTTCATCGCCGTGTCCGGCGTGGCCGTGCTGAACGGTGTCGTCATGTTGGCTTTCATCAACGAACGGCGACTCGCCGGGGCCTCCATCATGTCTGCCGTTCGGGAAGGGGCACTCGATCGGCTGCGGCCCGTCCTGATGACTGCGGCCGTGGCCAGCCTGGGGTTCCTGCCGATGGCCCTGTCGACTACGGCAGGGGCCGAAGTCCAGCGCCCCCTCGCCACCGTTGTGATCGGGGGCCTCGTGACGTCCACCGCACTCACGCTGCTCGTCTTGCCAGCGCTGTACGTCTGGTGGTTCGGTCGTGGGGACGTGCAGTCGGCCACGAAGTGATGGCACCGCGCCAGAAGACCGTCTTCGCGGTTCCCAAGATGGACTGCGCCGCCGAAGAACGACTCGTTCGCCTGGCATTGGCCGGACAGGACGCCGTGACGTCCGTGCAAGCCGATCTCGCCTCGCGGCGACTGACGGTCGTTCACGAGGGTCCGCCAGGGTCCGTCGACGCGGCCCTGCAGGCCTTGAACCTGGGCTCGCGACTGATCGACACAGTCGACGCCTCTGAGATCGATCTGACGGCTGGACCCACGCAATACGAGGAGGCGCGCACGCTCAAGCGTGTGCTGGCGATAAACGCCGGCATGTTCGTTGGTGAGGCGGTCGGCGCCGTCCTGGCTGACTCGTCGGCGCTACTGGCCGACTCCCTGGACATGTTCGCGGATGCCGCGGTGTATGGCCTTGCGCTCTTCGGGGTCCATCGAGCCCGTGCGACTCAGCTCAGGGCGGCTCGTCTGAGTGGCGTGCTCCAGGGGCTCCTGGCCGTTGGCGCCCTGGGAGAAGTGGTCCGACGACTCGTGTTCGGCAGCGACCCGGAGGCACCGTTGATGGTCGGCGTCGCTCTCGCAGCCCTGATGGCGAATGCGACGTCGATGTGGCTGCTGGCGCGCCACCGCGGCGGTGGCGCCCACATGAAGGCGAGCTGGATCTTCACGACGAACGACGTCATCGCCAACGTCGGGGTCATCGTCGCGGCCGGACTGGTACGGCTCCTCGGATCGAATGTTCCGGACCTCGTCGTCGCGACTGGTATCGCGGTGATCGTGCTGAACGGAGCCGTTCGGATCCTGCGCTTGAAGGAGTAGAGCGCGTGGCTACATCGCGTGTCGCGCGGGTCGCAGACTGAAGTACAGGGCGAAGCTGGGCGCGACCCGCCCGAAATAGCGCGGCGCGAGTTCCGGAGGCAGCAGGCTCAGCGCGACCGAGCCGCCAACGCCCGGCACGAGGCCCCCCGTGGCCGGCCAGTGCCGCACGTACCCAGCCTGGACCTTGCCGAGCGGGAAGAGCGCCCGCGATTACTCGTGGGCATGCAGGTTGTGGGCCGGCAGGCGTCCCATCTCCGCTCTGCCGAACACGGTATGCCGGTCGGGGGTCGCCAGGCTGCATTCGAGCAGCGCGCCGTGCGTCTCCTTGCGCGCACGCGACCGCCCGACATATCGGAGGACAAGGACGTGCGCCACCCGCCTTTACTCCGCGTACGCCAGCAGACGCAGCGAGTTGGCCACCACGACCATCGTGCTGCCCTCGTGGAGGAGCACGGCCGTGCCGATGCCCGCCCAGCCGAGCAGGGTTGCCACCACCAGCAGCGCGATGACCGCCATCGAGAGGGCCAGATTCTGCTTGATGATGCGCGCGGCTCGCCGCGACAGGCCCACCGCAAACGGCAGCGTGCCCAGGTCGTCGCCCATGAGCGCAACGTCGGCCGTTTCGAGGGCGACACCGGTGCCGGCTCCGCCCATCGCGATGCCGACGGTGGCCTGGGCCAGTGCGGGGGCGTCGTTCACGCCGTCCCCGACCATGGCGAGCGGGCCGTGCGCCTCCATCAGTGCCTGGACGGCGGAAACCTTGTCTTCCGGCAGAAGTTCGGCCTGGATCTGATCCACCCCGAGCTTTTTCCCGACAGCCTCCGCCACGCCCCGATTGTCCCCCGTCAGCATCACCAACGGGTCCAGTCCCATGTCTCGCAATCGCGTCAGCACGTCGCGCGCTTCGGGCCGCGGCTCGTCGGCCAGACCGAGGACACCGAGCCATCGCGAGCCGTGGCGGACGATCATCACGCTGCGCCCGGCCTGCTGCTGTCGGTGGACGGCGATGTCGACGACGACCGGAATCTCGATCTGGCGGTCGGTCCACAGTCTGGCGCTGCCGATCTCGACGGGTTCTCCGTCGACGACCGCTCGCACACCTCGCGCCGTGATGCTCTCGAGCGGACCGGCCTCCGGCAACGTCAGTTGGCGAGCCGCAGCGGCACGCACCACCGCCTGCGCCAGCGGGTGCTGCGACTGTCGCTCGACAGCGGCCGCCACGCGGACGAGTTCGTCAGCGGACGCGGCGTCGTTCATGACGACGCCGGTCACCTCGGGCCGACCCACCGTCAGCGTCCCGGTCTTGTCGAACGTCATCGTCCGCAGCGTGCCGAGGTTCTCCAGGTGCACGCCGCCCTTGATGAGCACACCGCGACGCGCGGCCTGGGCGATGCCGGCCAGGACCGCGGACGGCGTGCCCAGGGCCAGGGCGCACGGCGAGGCCGCCACCAGCAGCGCCAAGGCTCGGTAGATCGAGGTCGACCAGCTGGCCCACCCGACGAGCGGCGGCACGATCATCACCGCAACCGCCGACACGAGGACGACTGGCACGAAGACGCGCTCGAAGCGCTCGGTGAACTGCTGGGTCGGCGCCTTGCTCGTTTGCGCGTCTTCGACCAGGCGAATCACGCGGTCCAACGTGCGGTCGCCCACCGCGCGGGTCGTGCGCACCTCGAGCGCCCCCTCGCCATTGACTGTGCCGGCGAACACTTCATCGCCGTCGGCCTTGTCGACCGGCGCCGACTCACCGGTGACGGGCGCCTGGTTCACAGACGATTGGCCGTCAGACACGACGCCATCAACGGGGATGCGGTCTCCCGGCCGGACGAGGACCACCTCGTCCACGCGGACGGCATCGACGGGCACCTCCACGTCCTGGCCGTCCCGCCGCACGCGGGCAACGGCCGGAGTCAAGTCCGCCAGCGCGCGTATCGCCCCTCGCGCCCGGTCCATCGCGTAGTGCTCGAGCGCGTGGGCCAGGGCGAAGAGCGTCAACAGGAACGCCCCTTCGGCCCATTCACCGAGCCCGGCCGCCCCCAGCGCGGCCAGAAGCATCAAGAGATCGATGTCGAAGGTGAACGCCCCGCGCCGCCACGCGGCGACGGTATGGCCGACGAGATCCCACGCGCCGAACCCGTAGGCCGCGAGGTAGAGCGGGATGGTCACACCGCCGGGCCAGGTCCAGAATCGCTCGCCGGCCCACCCCAGGCCCAGCAACACCGCGGCCACAAGGCTCCACACCAGTTCGCGGTTCTCGGCGAGCACCCGTGCCCACGCCGAGGCCGGAGCGGTCGTCGCCGGTGGCTCGACGGCGAATCCCGCGCGCGCGACCAGACGCCGCAGGCGGTCCGCGTCGGTCTTGGATCGCTCGAACTCGATCCGGACACGCCGCGCCGGGACGTTCGCCGAAACCTCGAGCACGCCCGCCTGTTTACGCAACAGGTCCTCCAGGCGACGCCCGGCATCCTCGCCCGGGAGCCCGCCCAGTGCGAGCGACACGTGGCCGTACTCGGCGGCCAGACGCGCGCCAGCGGCGGTCACGAGTTGCCGCACCTCGGCCAGCGTCGTCCGAGACGGATCGAAGTGCACGCAGAGCGCGCCGTCCGCGGTCGTGTGGGCCAGCGACACGCCGGGGTGCCGTTCAGTCAGTGCGGTCAGACGTTCGACGCACGCGTCCTGGGCGTCCACGACATCCGGAAGCACCACGATGATCGGGAAGGTGTGAGAGGCGATGTCTTCGTGCCTCACAGTGGCACCTCCCGTTCGCTCCGTTCGAACCATCGATAGAGCGCTGGCAGGACCAGCAAGGTGAGCGTCGTGGACGTCACGAGGCCCCCGATGACGACGGTGGCCAGCGGCTGCTGGACTTCAGCCCCCGCGCCGGTCGACAGCGCCATGGGCACGAACCCGAGCCCAGCCACGAGCGCCGTCATCAGCACCGGCCGCAGGCGCAGTTCGGCGCCGGTCATGACCGCGTCATCGACGCCCAGGCCCTGGCGACGCAGTTCGATGAAGTAGGAGACCATGACCACGCCGTTCAAGACGGCGACGCCGAACAAGGCGATGAACCCGACGGCGGCGGAGATGCTGAACGGCATGCCGCGGAGCATCAGCGCGACAACGCCCCCGGTGGCCGCTATCGGGATGTTGAAGTAGATGAGGAGCGCCGGCCGCACGGCGCCGAACGCCGTGTAGAGCAGGACGAAGATCAGGAAGAGCGCGACAGGCACCACGAGCAGCAGCCGCTGCGACGCCCGCTGCAGGTTCTCGAACTGCCCCCCGTACTCGACGTAGTAGCCTGGCGGCAGGGCCACCTGCGAGGCGACGGCCTGCTGCACGTCGGCGACGAAACTGGCAAGGTCGGTCCCCCGGACGTTGGCCTCCACGGCAATGCGCCGATGGATGTTCTCGCGGGTGATCTGTGCCGGCCCCTCTTCGACGACGATGTCGGCGAGCTGCGACAGGGGAATCATGCGCCCTTGCGGGTCGGCGACCTTCAGCGTCCGAATCTTCTCGATGTCGTCCCTCGAATCCGGACTGAACCGCACCTGGATATCGAAGCGGCGCTGTCCTTCGAGGACCTGCCCGACGGCCCGTCCGCCCATGGCCTGGACGACATCCAGGACCTGTGAGGCGTTGATGCCGTAGCGCGCGATCTCGTCCCGGCGAATCTTGACCCGTAGGAACGGGAGTCCACTTGTCTGCTCGAGCTTCACGTCTGCGGCGCCGGGCACCGCCGACACCACGCGGGTGATCTCGGCGCCGACGCGCCGCAGTTCGGCGAGATCCTCGCCGAAGAGCGTGATGGCCAGATCGGACCGCACCCCGGCGATGAGTTCCTGGACGCGCAGCTCGATCGGCTGGGAGTAGCTCAGCACATTCCCCGGCACCTCCCGTTCCAGGGCCTCGTTGAACGCGGCGACCAGGGCCTCTTTCATCGAAGCGGTCGTCCATTCGGCGTGGTCTTTCAGAATGACGTAGATGTCGCTCGTCTCGACACCCATCGGATCGGTCGGAATCTCCGCCTGGCCGGTCCGCGACACGACCGTCACCACCTCGGGGAACTGCTTGAGCGTGCGCTCGATGAGGGTCGTGCTCTTCAGGGACTCCGTCAGCGACACACTGGGCAGCCGCCACGCCTGCAGCGCGACGGCGCCCTCGTCCAGCTTCGGAATGAACTCGGCGCCCATGAACGGCACCAGTCCCAGCGACGCGACGAACACGGCCGCCGCGATCGCGCCCGTGAACAGCGGCCGAGCCACCGTGCGTTGGAGCCACGGCCGGTACCGCGCCTTCAGCCAGTGAATCAGGCGGGGCTCGTGCTCCTCCACCGTCGGCTTGAAGCCGAGCGAGGCCAGGACCGGCATGAGGGTCAGGGCCAGCACCAGGGAGCCGACGAGCGCGAAGACCACCGTGAGCGCCATCGGACGAAACATCTTCCCCTCCACGCCTTCCAGGGTCAGGATGGGCAGGTAGACGATGATGATGATCAGCACGGCGAAGAACACCGGACGGGCCACTTCGCGACCGGCGTCTCGAATCACGTCGTCTTTCGATCGGCCTGGCGCACGGGCCTCGCCCAGGCGGCGGACGATGTTCTCGATCATCACGACGGAGCCATCGACGATCAGGCCGAAGTCGATGGCCCCCAGGCTCATGAGGTTGCCCGAGAGGCCGGCCTCCACCATCCCCGTGAACGCGAACAGCATCGACAGCGGGATGGCCGCCGCCACCATCAGACCGCCTCGGACGTTGCCGAGCATCAGGAGCAGCACGGCGACGACGAGGATGCCGCCTTCGATCAGGTTCGTCGAGACCGTGCCAATGGTCTTGCGCACCAGGTCGGTGCGGTCGTAATAGCTATCCACCGTGACACCCTGAGGCAGGCTGCTCTTGATCACCTCCAGCTCCGTCTTGACGCGGTCCGCGACGACGCGCGCGTTCTCGCCCATGAGCATCATGACGACACCGGTGACGACCTCCCCGCGTCCATCCCTGGTGACGGCACCCTGACGCACCTGGGGTGCGAGCACGGTCTCGCCAAGGTTCCGGATGAAAACGGGTGTCCCGCTCCTCGCCGCCACGACGATATTGTCGATGTCGGCGATCTTCTCGACGAGTCCCTCGCCGCGAATGACGTACTGCTCCTGTGCCCGTTCGATGTAGGCGCCGCCAGCGTTGGCGTTGTTGCCTTCCAGCGCCTCGAAGACCGTCTCCAGGCTGATGTTGTAGGCGACCAGTTTGTCGGGGTTGATCTGTACTTCGTACGTCTTGAGCTCACCGCCGTAGGAGTTGACCTCCACGACGCCCGGCACCGACCGGAGCTTGAAGGCGATGTCCCATTCGAGGATCGACCGCAGATCCATCAGCGACAGGCCGGTGCCACCGACCTCGAACTGGAAGATCTCGCCCAGGCCGCTGCTGATGGGCCCCATGGACGGTGTGCCCAGCCCGGCAGGAATGGCGGCGCGTGCGTCGGGCAGGCGCTCGAGGACCAGGCGCCGCACGAAGTAGAGGTCGAGATCCTCTTCGAAGTAGATGTAGACCGCGGAGAGGCCGAACCGGGAGACCGACCGGATGTCGGTGATACCCGGCAGGCCGCTCATGGCAGTTTCGACGGGGAAGGTGATGAAACGCTCCACCTCCACGGGACCGAGTCCAGGGGCCTGCGTCAGCACGAGCACCTGGTTGGGCGTGACGTCCGGGACGGCGTCGATCGGCAGGCGGAGCATGGCGCGCACGCCAAACGCCACCATGACGGTCGTCAACACGATGACGAGGAACTTGTTGCCGAGCGAGAGGTCGATGAGTCGATACATGGCAGGCTCCCGACTAGTGCTCGTCGCCGATGCGCTCGCGCAGGAGCGCGGTCTTCAGATAGAAGCTGCCGGCGCCGACCACGGTGTCGCCCGCCTGCACGCCGGCGCGGATCTCGACCAGCTCGCCGGCCGTCATGCCCAGTTCGACGTCACGTCGCACGAACCGATTGGCGGACTGCTGGACGAACACCACCGGCTGGTTGTCGATGGACTGCACCGCCGCGACCGGCACGAGCAATCCCTCGCGCTGCTCGGCCGTCGGGATTGACACGCGGGCGAACATGTCGAGCTTCAGAAGTGTGCCGGGATTGGCGACCACCACTCGCGCCTTGGCGCTGCGCGTCTGTGGTTCGATGAGGTCGGAGACGTAGGTGACTCGGCCGGCGAAGGTCTGGTCCGGGTAGGCGTCCACGCGGACGACCGCATCGGTGCCAGCCCGCACCTTCGTGATGTCCTTCTCGTACACGTCAGCGAGCACCCAGACGCTGGAGAGGTCGGTCACCGTGAACAGCTCCCGCTCGGGCTCGGCCACTTCGCCCTGGGCCACGTCGTACTTCGTGACGACGCCGTCGAAGGGCGCGCGCAGCACCGCGTGCGAGGCGTCTCGATGGGGACTCGTGCCCTCAGTGGGCGACAGTTGTCGCAGATCAGCGTCCGAGAGACCGAAGCGGTGCAGCTGCTCTTCGACTCGCGACACTGCGGCCTGATCGCGCGCGACGCCCGCCTCGGCCGTCTTCAGTTCGGCCTCGCGAAGGTCCAGTGTCTGCTGAGCAATCGCTTCGAGCGTGATGAGCGCACGGCCCCGTTCGACCATGCGGCGCTTCACGTCGAGGTCGGCCTCGGCCTGGCGCAGCACGGCACGCGCCCCGAGGTACTCGCCGACCAGTTCCCCGAGCTGGATGTTGTCGTAGGTGGCCAGCGGCTGCCCCGTGGTCACCCGCTCACCCAGGCTGACCCAGACGCGCTCGATGAGGCCGCGTGCCAGTGGCCGGATATGCGCCACCCGGGCATCCTCGGCGGCGACACTGCCCGTCACGTCGATCGTCGTGGGAAGGGGCCGCACGGCGACCGGCATGAGGCCGAGCGCCGCGTTCTTCTGCGCGTCTGGCGTCAGCTCGACGACGCCGGGGGGGAGTTCACCCGCGTGTTCCTCGGCGACGTTCGGCCCGGCGGCCTCGGGGCCCAGCAGGAGCCAAGCGGCGGTGCCGGTCACGACCGCGGTGACAGTGACGGCAACGAGGAGCATACGCAGCGAAATGCCAGGCTCCCTGGGGTTCGTGTCTGTAATGGCGTTCATAGGTAACAAGCTCCTTACGGCTGTACGTCGGGGCGTCCGACGGCCGCGGCGAGCTCGAACAGGCTCACCCGCTGGTCGAACAAGGCGCGGTTGTAGGTGCGTTGCGTGTCGCGAAAGGCGCGCTGCGCATCGAGGAAGTCGATGAGATTCGCGACGCCCAGCCGATACGATTCGAGGACGATGTCACGCGACTGCTGCGCGTTCGTCAGGTACTCCTGCTCGATGTAGTCGACCCGCGCGCGGTTGGTCTCGACCGCGTTCAGGGCCCGCTGCACGTCCAGTCGCACGGCGATGGCCGTGGCGTCGGCCCGCGCATCCGCAGCGCGACGCTCCGCGTCGGCTCGCGCGATCCCGCCCTGGTTCCGGTTGAAGAACGGGAGCGGCAGCGTGACGCCAACGACCACCCCGTCGGACCCGAAATTGTTCTGGTACCCGCCGCCCACGGTGATGTTGGGCGTACGGAGGGCCCGCTGGAGCCGCGTCGACGTCTCGGCCTGGGCCTGCTCCCGGCGGGCCGCGAGGAGGTCGGGACGCAGGTCGAGCGCCCGCTCGAGGAGACGTGGCCGCTCGGTCACGTCAACAGGCGCGGCCCCCAACGTGTCTCGCCCGGCGGGCGCCTTCAGGCCGTCGGTCAGCTCGAGCGGCTGGTCCAGTCGCGGCGCGCTCAACAGCGCCAGCAGGGCGCTCCGCGCGTTCTTCAGGGCCAGGTCTCCAGCGAAGACGTCTTCGACGAAGCGGAGCCGCTCCACCTGCAGCCGTCGCAACTCGGCTCCCGAGATCTCGCCCTGCTGGAGGCGGGCGCGATTGAGGGCGATTACGCGGTCGATCTCGTCGAGGGACGTCTGCGCGACGGTTCGGTCGGCCTCGGCCAGCACGGCGGTGAGGTAGGCGATCCGGACATCACGCCCGACCTGGCGGGCCCGGTCCTCCACGACGAGTTGTGCGGTGGCCCGGCCCGCTTCGGCGACGACCGTGCGCAGCCGACGCCGGCCAGACGTTTCGAGTTCCTGGTCGAACCGGACGGTGAACTCCTGGCCCCCCCAGTAGCCCGGGCGTACCGACTCGAACGTCGGGTAGCCCGCGGAATCGATCGACAGGGCCGGGTTGGGCCGCCGGGACGCCGCCAGGCGGTCGCCCTCGGCGGCATCGACGCCGGCGCGCGCCGCCACCATCGCCGGGTTCCGCTCGACGGCGAGGGTCACGGCCTCCTGCAGCGACAGCCGTTCCGGGATGGTCGTCTGGGCCGCCACGACGCCAGGGCCGCCGAGCCACGCACCGGCGGTCCCGGCCGCCATCGCGAGCACGCGGACAAGTGAACTCCCACAGATTCTGCGCATACGCCTTCCGTAGCTCCTGAATGGCAACGCCTTCACCGAGGGCTCGCGCACAGGCGCCATGCACCTGGGACCGCGGCCGCGCGGCCGGCGCGCCAAGGTTTCGCCACACCCTGACGGCTCAGGAGCCGTCAGAGACCGATCGATTGAGGAAGCGAGGAGCTAGGAGAGGAGCGGGGGGTGGTAGAGCGTGCGCGGCTCACCGGCAGGCAGGTTGTCGACGGGCTCGGCGTCCACGACGACGGGAACGCCGATCGAGAAGGTCACCGCGACGGTCACCGCCTTCTCGGTGTGCGCGCAGCAGCAGAAGCAGTCGTCACGGTCCTGACCGGAAGCGTTCCCGGAGGCCTGGACTTCCTCAGAACTGCACAGCTGGGGCACGAGCAGGTCGGCCGCCGCCCACGTCAGCAGGAGGCAGGTCACGACGCGAACGACGATGTGCCGGCGGATGGTG
Organism: Acidobacteriota bacterium; assembly: GCA_020851835.1. Taxonomy (GTDB): domain Bacteria; phylum Acidobacteriota; class Vicinamibacteria; order Vicinamibacterales; family UBA2999; genus VFZN01. The sequence goes on along the minus strand of JADZBZ010000081.1, from coordinate 73,714 downwards.
CGCACGTACGACGTCAGGGTAGCGTGTTTCTTGTCTCGACCGCAAATCGGCCGCGGCTGGGAGCGTTTGAGGAAGGCGCGTGCAGCGCCGCGATCAGCGGACAGGCAATCGTTCCGTGAGTCGCACAGCAATCGGCGACGAGCCGTCGCAGCACCGATTCGATGCGGCGGAGATCTCGAAGCTTCGCGCGCACGTCTTCGAGTTTGCCCTCTGCCATCACGCGTGCTTCGTCGCAGTGGGTCCCATCGTCCAGCTGCAGCAGCCCGGCTATTTCTTCGAGGCTGAACCCCAGCCGTTGCGCCGACTTCACGAACATGACCCGCGCCACGTCGGTCTCCCCGTAGCGTCGGATCTGGCCGTACGGGCGCGCCGGTTCGGGCAGCAGGCCTTTGCGCTGGTAGAAGCGGATGGTCTCGACGTTGACGCCGGCGGCCGCCGCGAAGGCGCCCACCGACAGGCTCGGTTGATGGCGGGTCATGGGTGTTGACTCCGTACTTAAGTACGGAAATAAGCTTAGTCTGTGATGAGCGGTGGCGGGAAGGAAAAAGGCACGTCGCAGACCACGGGCGGCCGAGGCGCGCTCTTCGTTGGGAGCGCCGCAGCGATACTCGCATCCGCGTGCTGTCTCGGCCCGCTGGTGCTGCTCATGCTCGGAATCAGCGGCGCGTGGATCGCCAATCTGACAGCACTCGAGCCGTACCGCCCTTTCTTCATCGGCGTCGCCATGGTCGCGCTGTTCTTCGCGTACCGCCATGTCTTCCGCCCGGCCGTCGCCTGCCAACCCGGCGAGGTGTGTGCGGTCCCAGAGGTCCGTGCGACCTACAAGATCCTGTTCGGATTGGCCACCGTGCTGCTGCTTGTCGCCCTCACCTACCCCTTGATCGTGCCGCTCCTCTTTTGAGCACAAGGACACACACCTACTGAAGGAGGCTACCGTGAAGAAGCTGCTGCTCGTCGCCATCGCAAGCCTGGTATGGGCAATTCCGGCATGGGCCGGCTCCAAGACGGTCACCCTGACCGTCTCCAACATGACCTGCGCGACGTGCCCCCTGACCGTCAAGATGGCATTGACCAAGGTCGAGGGTGTGAGCGAGGCCGCCGTCGACTTCGAGAAGAAGGAGGCCGTGGTCACGTTCGACGATGCCAAGACTAGCGCGGCGGCGCTGATCAAGGCGACCACGGACGCCGGGTACCCGTCCGCGGTGAAACCCGCCCAGAAGGGCTAGTGACGCGTCCCGGAAGTTCGTTGGGATTCGGCGCCTGCGCGCCCGGCCTGCCGGCGCCGCGCGCCTCTGGAGGACGACGGTGACCAGCACAACCCTTGAAATCACAGGCATGACGTGCGAGGCGTGCGCCCGGCATGTCGAGCAGGTGTTGCTCGGCGTGCGGGGGGTACAGGCCGCCAGCGTCTCGTACCGCGAACGCACCGCGCGCGTCACCGGTCATGCGATGACGTCTGACGCGCTGGCCAGCGCTGTCGGGGGTGCCGGCTACGTCGCGACACCCAGGGACGGGGCCGGAACAGGCATGAAGGACGCGGGACCAGGCCCAAGTGCAGGCGCTGGGCCGTCGACGCCGATCGACGCGCGCGAGGGACTCTCCCCCCTTCGCGTCGCCGTCGTCGGCAGTGGAGGCGGGGCGATGGCGGCGGCGCTGAAGGCGGCCGAACACGGTGCCACCGTCACGCTGATCGAACGTGGCCTCATCGGCGGAACCTGCGTCAACGTCGGTTGTGTGCCGTCCAAGATCCTGATTCGGGCGGCCCATATCGCCCACCTCCGCCGCGACAGCCCGTTCGACGCCGGGCTGTCCGCCTCGCCGGTTAGCGTCGACCGGCCGCGGCTGCTCGCGCAGCAACAGGGGCGCGTGGAGGAACTGCGTCGCGCCAAGTACGAAGGGATTCTCGCCGGCATACCGGCTATCACCGCCGTGCGCGGCGAGGCCCGCTTCACGGACGGGCACACCCTCGCCGTGACGTTGACCGAGGGGGGCGAGCGGCTCGTGCCGTTCGACCGTTGCCTGATCGCCACCGGTGCGAGCGCCTCGGTCCCGCCGATCCAAGGACTGGCGAACACGCCTTACTGGACCTCGACTGAAGCCCTCGCAAGCGACACCGTCCCCTCGCGGCTCGCGGTCATCGGGTCGTCCGTCGTCGCCGCAGAACTCGCCCAGGCGTTCGCGCGACTCGGCAGCGACGTGACCATCCTCGCTCGAAGCACCCTGTTCCTGCGAGAGGATCCCGCCATCGGCGAGGCCATGACGGAGGCCTTCCGCGCCGAAGGCATGACCGTGCTGCCGCATACGCAGGTGTCCGCCGTGTCGTTCACGGACGGCGAATTCACGGTGGTGACCAGCCACGGCCTGGTCCATGCCGATCGGCTCCTCGTCGCCACGGGCCGGACGCCAAACACGCGCGGCCTCGACCTCGACGCGTGTGGCGTGAGGCTCGACGCGCACGGCGCCATCGTGGTCGATGACCACCTGCGCACGAGCGCGCCGCATATTTACGCCGCGGGCGACTGCACCCCTCTGCCGCAGTTCGTCTATGTGGCCGCCGCGGCCGGCACCAGGGCCGCCATCAACATGGCAGGCGGAGACGCGGCGCTCGATCTGACCACGATGCCGGCTGTGGTCTTCACCGATCCTCAGGTGGCGACGGTGGGGCTCTCCGAAGCGGCGGCCCACCGCCTCTCAATCGAGACGGACACCCGGACGCTGCCACTCGACGCCGTGCCGCGGGCGCTGGTCAACTTCGACACGCGCGGCTTCATCAAGGTAGTCGCCGAGGCAGGCACCGGCCGGCTACTGGGGGTCCAGGCCGTGGCGCCAGAGGCGGGCGAGATCATCCAGACGGCGGCATTGGCGATCCGTGCCCACATGACGGTGCACGAACTGGCCGACCAGCTCTTCCCGTATCTCACCATGGTCGAGGGGCTGAAGCTGGCAGCGCAGACGTTCACGAAGGATGTGAGTCAGTTGTCCTGTTGCGCGGGCTGATGTACATGGACCGTCGGGCTCTCGAGCGATTCGGGACCGAGCTGATCGTGCTGGCGACGGCCAGTGTCGCCGCCTCGGCGGTGTTCGGCCTCTGGCTCTATCCCCTTCTGGACATTCCGGGCGCCGCCCCGATGCCCGGCCGGACGCTGCTCGTGGCCCTGCTGACCTGGGTCTTGATCACGCGTCGGGGCGAAACCTTCAGAGACTTCGGCCTGGGTCGCCCGGCGTGGATATGGATGACTATCCTGCTCGCCCTCGCGTTCCTGGCCGCGAAGCTGTTCGTAGTGCAGCCGCTTGCGGACGTCGTGATTCAGGCGCTGGAGATGCCCGCAGCCAATCGCACGGTCTTCGATCATGTACGCGGCAATTCCAGGGCCCTCGTGGCGTGGCTGGGCGCCGCGTGGATCGTCGGCGGCCTCGCCGAGGAGTTCATCTTTCGTGGCTATCTGATGAAGCGGGTGGCCGAGAGCCTCGAGGGGCGGGCTGCGGGTTGGGCCGTCGCGGTCATCGTCCAGGCCGCCCTCTTCGGAGCGATGCACGCGTATCTCGGCCGCGCCGGCGTCGTGTCGGCAACCTTTGCGGCGATGTTCTACGGGCTGTGCTTTCTGCTGGCCAAGCGCAGTCTCTGGCCTGTTGTCCTCGTCCACGGAGCCTGGGATAGCCTCGGGTTCATCCTGCTCTACCTCAGAGGTGTGCCATCGACGTAGAAGCTGCGGATCGAGGCGTCGTCGATGGCGGCGCTGGTAGGCGCCTCTCTCGGCAGGGCACGACGGCTGAAACCAACTCGGAAGGAGGGCGTATGCGTACGACATTCGCAGCGGTGACGACAGTAATGCTCGCTCTGGGCGCTGGTGCATGGCCTCTGGGCCACGACAGCGCGGTGGCCGCGCAAGCCACCGCGCACGCGCAAGCCGATCTCGTGAGCGTACTGAAGGTCGAGGGCATGACGTGAACGGGCTGCGAGGCCGCCGTGAAGCTGGCCGCGAAGAGCGTCGAGGGCGTGAAGGATTGCCGAGCTGACTACAAGAAGGGGACGGCCGAGGTCACCTACGACCCGTCGAAGACCACACCCGAGGCAGTCGCGAAAGTGATCTCTGAGAAGACTGGCTTCAAGGCAACGGCGCCGAGATAGCCCGGGGCCGGGAGTCGCCGCCGACGTGGCACGGGTCTCCGCGCGACAATTGCGACTTGTCATTCGATGGGTCCGGCTGCACCATCAACGGCGAGGGCAAGAGTGCAGAGGCCACTGTTCCTAGCATCCCAAACGGCTCGGCGAGCGCTCTCGATCGCGTCTGTGGACGGAACTCCGCCCGGATATGCCGTCGCGTGGGCGGAATCGGTGGCGTTGGCTCGGGCACGCCGAACAGGTCGCGGTTGTCGTAGAGCACCGTGGGCGTGTCACGGGTGGGCGGGCGCGACGTTCACCGGAACAGGTCCGGGTACAGCGCGGCGTTCTTCCGCAGCGCCACGGCATGCGCCTCCTTGAGCGTGAGGAGAAAGGTGCCGTGGTGCTCGGCGGCCCAGCGCTCCCCGGCCTCGCGCGACGGGAAGAAGTGAACGAAGTGACAGAACGTCGTCACGACGTCCCGTTGAACGTCTGCGGCGTCCGGCAGCAGGAAGGACATGTGCGCATCGACCGGATCGATGTGCACGACGCGGTCGGTCGCCACCGTCAGACGCACGGTCGCGCCACCTGCCGGCGTGGTGGATTCGACCTCCGCAGTCTCTCCGAGGAGTTGAGGCAGGAAGAGGGTGTCCCAGGCACACCAGGCTGAGAGCGTGCGGCCCTTGATCGTCAACCGATGCGGGCCCGCGTACGCGGCGTTCAGCGCCAGCCCCCAATAGCCGACCACCCGACGTTCCGCATCCGAGAACACGCCTGGCCACCGGTCGAGGATCTCGTCGACGGCGTCGAGCGAGCCGGGCAGACGCTCGGCCAGCACCGCCCGTGGGACCGGGTGCCCTTCGGCGAGGAGCCGATACAGCGCCACCGAGAGGCGTTGCTCGACAGGATTCAGTGCGTGCCGCCCGACCCCGGATCCGGCCGACGCGAGCACCCGCGCGATGCGGGCGGCGACGTCGTCGAGATCGACCCTGCCTGCTGTGGTCATGTCAGCCCGCCCTTCCCTAACAGTGGTCCTCGACTCGCCGCCTGGTTCGAGGGTCAGCCGGCGCTCCGGGACAGCCCGTCTCAGGCTAAGCTTATTTCCGTACATTAGTACGGAGTCAACGGCCTGTGACCCACGACACACAGAGCTTGTCGGTGGGCGCCTTTGCGAGCGCGCCCGGAATTGGACTGGCGTGGCCCCGCGACATTGCGGCTCACGGTCGTGAGCCTGGCGCGCGAATGGGCCTTGTCAGGCGATGGGTTCGGCTGCAGCATAGCGGCGAGGGCAGGAGTGAAGAGACCACTGTTCTTCGGGCGGCTTCTTCGGGTCGTTTTCGGCATCGCCACGCTGGCATCGGTATTCCTTGCCGAGGTTGACGTCCTCGGCCAGATCGGACTGGGGACCCTTGGCTTGTCGTTCCTGGTCGGTGGCCTCATCGGAAACCCAGGCTGCGAGATCACGGCGATTCCCAACCTCCTGTTCCGGACACGGGCGCATTGTGTCTGACCCGTCTTCACCCCCTTGGATCGGGTGGAACGAGCCCTACGAAAGCCTGGACCGGACAAGCGGTAGCACCTCTGCAGCCGCGATCACGACCGTCCCCCGCAGCATGTTCATGCCACAGGCGAAGGCAATCTCTCCCGCCGCGTCCGGCGTGAACTCGACGGTCACCGCCTGGTTGAGCGGGAGGTCGCGCGTGATGTTCAGCGACGTGAAGACGACCGACGTCGCGCAGGTCGCCTCGCTCGTTCGCGTGAACGTCAGCCGCGCGGGGATGCCGGCACGCAGCGTCAGCCGCGATGGCTGGAAGCTCGTGTCCGAGACGATGACGCTGGCCTCCTGGAGATCCATGGCCTGCACCCCCGCGTGCCCATCCGCCTCCGCTCGGTCCGGGCTCACGGGTGCACCGGCGGTCGCTCGGAGGCCGAGACGCTCCCGTTCGGCCCGAACAGAGAAGCTGCCTTCGCTGACCACGACGTCGCCCGCCTCGACTCCTGATACGACCGGCACGCTGTCGCCGGTAGCGGCGCCGAGCCGCACCTCGCGTTCGATGAACGTGCCGGCCTTTCCAGGGTCGACAAGGTAGACCACGGTCCGATCGCCCACGTGCTGCACGGCCCCGCGCGGGAGCGTCAGCACGGCGTCCGCAACGTCGCCCCCGAAGACGGCCTCGGCGTACATGCCGAGGCGCAGATCACGGCTGGGGTTCGGGACCTCGAGTCGCGCCTTTGCCGTACGGGTCTCCGTGCTGACCTGCGGGTCGATGTAGCTCACCTGCCCCTTGAGCACGCGACCCGGATACGCGTGCGTCGTGATCGACGCCGGGCTGCCCACCCTCACGCGGTCGAAGTCCTTCTCGAACACCTCGACGATCACCCACACGGTAGACAGGTCGGTCACCGTCAGCAACGGCGTCGTGGATTCGACATTCAGGCCAACGTTCGCTGTACGCTCGGTCACCACCCCGTCGGTCGGTGCGGGCACGTCCACGAGCGCGTTGCGACTGGCCCCCGGGGTGAGCGCACCGATGGCCTCGGGCGACAGCCCGAACAGCTCGAGCTGAACGGCACTGCGCTCGAGGTCTGCTTGTCGGGCGGCATGCTCGGCGTGAATGCGCTCCCGCTCCTGCTGACTGGCCGCACCGATGGCCGCCAGCTTCTCTACGCGCGCCAGTTCCTGCTCGTGCGCGGCGAGTTCGGCGCGTGTCGAGACGTAGCGCGCCTGGGCGTCTGCCAGCTCAGGGCTGAAGACCTGGGCCACTGTCTGCCCCCGTCGAACGGGGTCGCCCAACTCAGCGGTCACGCGCGTGACCCGTCCGCCCACGAGGGGGGTGACGGCCACCTGGCGATAGGCATTCGGCATCACGACACCGGGGACTCGAAGCCCTCCGGACGCCTGGCTCGCTCCGACCGTGGACACGACGATGCCGGCACGCTCGACGGCGTCTGGATCGAGAGTGATGGTCACATCCGGCAGCGGCACCGACGGGTCGGCGATCGCGGCCCTCGAGTCCCCCGGCCGGACTGTCGTCTCGGCGGGCACCATTGAATCCGGCATCACAGGTTCCGTCGATCGCAGGCCGACGTACGTGCCGACGGCGCCCACCGCCACGAACACCAGCGCGCCTCCCACAAGGGCCGGCCACGAGTTCCCTACGGGTGCTTCGGTCGTCATTGCGTCTCTCCCATCGCACGCGTGAGTTCAACGCGTGCGTCCCACAGTTCCCGCGCCGATGCGATGTAGCCCTGCTCGACCTCGAGGAACCGCCGCTGCTCGGCCAGGACATCGAAGACGGTCGCCCGCCCCAGGTCGAAGGTCTGGCGGACGACGTCGAGGTTCTGGCGCGCCAGCCCGCGCACGCCGCCGGAGTACACCGCGAACGCCTGTCGGGCCGCCGACTCCCGAGCCAGGGCCGTCGCCATCTCCGCCCGGGCCGCCAACTCCGTGGCGTCCAGGCGCGCTTCTGCACTCACCCGCTCGGCCCGCGCCGCGGCGATCTGGCCCTGATTGCGGTTGAGCACGGGGATCGACACCGCCGCGCCCGCGGAAAAGTAGGTGAACCGGCCGCGGACACGTTCGAGCGACCCGCCCTGGCCGAAGCCCCGCTGCGCGAACCCCATGTCCATGCGCATGTAGTTGGCGAACAGGCTGACGTCGACGCGGCCTTCACGACGCGCCTGGTCGATGCGCGCGTCGGCCACCGCGACACGCGCCGCCGCTTCCCGGACGTCTGGCCGCGCATCGGGCGGCCGAGGTGCCACGTCCATTGGATCGGTAGCGGTGGACGCGACCAGCGCGTCGAGCGAGTCGCGAAGCCGGAGTGCCTCGCCCGGCGCCATCCCCAGGAGCGGTTTGAGCTGCACGAGTGCCGCATCGGCGCGGCCCATGGCGAGAAGCCGGGCGGCATCGAGCCGGCGCACTTCCACCTCCAGCAGGTCCCGCTCGAGCGGCGGCGTGCCGCCCGCCTCGACGCGCGCCCGGACGACGTCGAGCTGCCGGCGGGCCGCCGTCAGGAGTTCCTCGGCCACGGCCAGTTCTCGAATCGCCGCAGCCGCCGCGCCGTATCGGAGCCGGACGTCCGCCACGAGGACGCGTCGGACATCGTCGGCCGCGAACTGCGACTGCACCAGCATGTGATCCGCGGTGTGGACACGGCCCGGTCGCCGATACAGGTCCAAGGGCCACTCGAGGCCGACGGTGGTCAGCCGGTCGGTGCCGCCCGGCTCCTCGCGCTGCTCCACGCGCACGGTGGGGTTCGGTCGCAGCTCGGCCTGGAGCCTGAGCCCTCGCGCCATCTCGATATCCGCGCGGACCGCGCGGAGCGACGGCTCCTGCGAGACGGCGCGGACGATGGCAGCCTCGAGGCCAAGAGCGGCGTCCGAATCGATTGACGGCGCCGCGGCGCCCGTCGTCCCGGTCACCTGGCCGAACGCCACGGCGGACCATGACATCGTGGCAAGAGCGATTGCGATGACTCGTCGCTTCCCGTTCATTGGACACTTCCCTGGATGGTGACGGTTCCCTGGCCTGCCGGTCCGTCCCACTCGATGGTGATGGGCCAGGCTCCGGCCATCCCGAACTCGGCGGTGACCGTCACTCGGCCGGCCACGCCCGTCGGCTGCACTTGCGCGTTCCCGGACATGACCATGCCCGGCATCGTCATGTTGGCGCTCACGCGCACGGTCCCGACGTCGACGAGGCCGCCGGATGGTGAGCGAAACTCGATGGTGAAGGTATTGCGCCCGCTGCGGAGCGTGCCGGTCGGCGACAACACCACGACCTCCAGCGTCCCGGATTGGGCCGTCTGGACCACGCGGCCCTCCGTCGCGGAGCCCGTCCCCGGTGGGGCCGGACGAAAGAGCCGCCAGACCAGCGTGGATCCGCCAACGGCGGCAGCCACAACGACCGCCGCGACCACCACGCGTCTGCCTGCCCGACGCGACGTCCCCAAGGGACGCTCCTCCGGAAGGTCCTCTCCGTGCACGCCAAGCTGTCGTTCGCGAATCGTCAGGAAGATGACCGGCGTCACGATCAGGACGTGGAGGAGCGACGACACCATGCCGCCCAGCACCGGCGTGGCCAGCGGCTTCATCACTTCCGCGCCGACGCTGGTGCTCCACATGATCGGCAGCAGGCCGGCGACGACGGTGGTGACGGTCATCACTTTCGGCCGCAGCCGAAGGAGCGCACCCTCGATGACGGCGTCGCGAAGGGCAGCGCGGGTGAGGGTGCCTCCCAACTCGCGGCGCTTCCTTTCGACGGCCTCCTCGAGATAGATGACCATCACGACGCCCGTCTGCACGGCCGTCCCGAACAGCGCGATGAACCCCACCCAGACGGCGACCGAGAAGTTGTAGCCCAGCAGCCACAGCAGGTACACGCCACCGGTCAGCGCGAACGGCACGGCCAGCAGCACGTGCGCCGCTTCGACCGCGGATCCATAGGTGACGTACAGCAGGAAGAAGATGACCGCCAGGACGAGAGGAATCACGAGCTGGAGACGGTCGCGGGCACGCTGCTGGTTCTCCCATCGGCCACTCCAGCCAATGTAGTACCCCGCGGGCAGGGCCACCGTCCGCGCGACCGTGGCACGGGCCTCCTCGACGAACCCTCCGACATCTCGATCCTGGACGTTCAGCAGGACCGTGGCGAGGAGCAGGCCGTTCTCGGACGAGATCATGGCGGGTCCCCGCGCATGCTCGATGCGCGCCAGCTGGCCGAGCGGGATCTGCGCCCCGTTGGGCGCCGCCACCAGCACCTGGCCGAGCGACTCCGGGTCGGCGCGGTCCTCGGCGCGATACCGCACGCGCACCGGAAACCGTGATCGGCCCTCGATCGTGGTCGTCAGGACGGTTTCACCGACCGCGGTCTCGACCACCCGCTGCACCTCGCCGACGCTGATGCCGTAGCGCGCGGCGGCGGCTCGGTCCACCTCGATGTTGAGGTACTGGCCGCTCGTGACCTGCTCGGGATAGACGTTGCTCGCGCCCCGAACGGTGCGCAGGGCATCGGCGACCTGCCGTGCCAGCGCTTCGAGGCGGGTCAGGTCGGTGCCGAACACCTTGACGCCCACCTCCGAGCGAATGCCGGTTGTGAGCATGTCGATCCGGTTGATGATCGGCATCGTCCAGATGGGCGACACCCCCGGCAGTTGGGCCGCGGCGCTCATCTCGGCACGCAGCCGCTCGACGGTCATGCCGGGCCGCCATTGGTCACGCGGCTTGAGATGCACCACCGTCTCGGTCATGTTCAACGGCGCGGGATCGGTCGAGGTGTCGGCGCGCGCGACTTTGGCCACCGCGTAGGCCACTTCGGGAAAGCCTTCCAGGATCCGGTTCTGCGTGATCGCGTTCTTCGTGTTCTCCTCGAGCGAGATGCTCGGGTCGGCGATGGGCATGAACATCAGGTCGCCCTCGTTGAGCGGCGGCATGAACTCGCTGCCGATGCCGCGGGCGAGCAGGAGCGCGCCAACAAACAGCAGGGCCGCCATGCCGACCGTCACGACGCGATGGCGAAGCGCCCCGAGCAGGGCGGGCCGATACAGCCGCTGCAGGCCGCGCATCACCGGGTTGTCCTGTTCCCGGTGCACGCGTCCGCCGAGCAACAGGCTGCACAGCACGGGGACGAGCGTGACCGCCGCGACGGTGGCGGCGAGCACGGCGAACGTCTTCGTGAACGCCAGGGGGTGAAACAGCTTGCCTTCCTGCCCGGTGAGCGCGAACACCGGGATGAAGGCCAGCAGGATGATGGCCATGGAGAAGAAGACCGGTCGGCCCACGAGCCGCGTCGAGTCCCGTACGGTCTCCCAGACCCGGCGCCGGTCGCGCGGATCGACCCCCCGCTGCTCGATGAACCGAAAGGCGTTCTCCGTGACGACGATGCCGGCATCGACGAGCACGCCGATCGCAATGGCGATGCCGGCCAGGCTCATGATGTTCGACGACACGCCGGCGTAGTACATCCCCAGGAACGAGATGAGGACGGCCAACGGCAGGGGGATCGTGACGATCAGGATCGACCGGAAGTGCATCAGAAAGACGACGTGCGCGAGCGTCACGAGGAGGATCTCCTCGAGAAGCGCTCTCCGCAACGTGCCGGTCGCCTGCTCGATCAGCGTCGAGCGGTCGTAGAACGGGACGATACGCACGCCGTCTGGAAGCCCTGACTGCAGCTGCGCAATCCGAGCCTTCACCGCGTCGATGACGTCTTTGGTGTTCACCCCCGTCCTGGCGACGACGACACCACCGACGGCCTCCTGTGTGCCTTTCACCAGGGAGGCAACCCGGAACGCGTCGCCCACTTGCACGTGGGCGACCTGCTCGACGTAGATGGGCGTGCCGCCCGACGCGCCGATGACGATCCGCTTGACGTCCTCGACCGACGCCACCAGCCCGACGCCGCGGACGATGAGCCACGCGCCATTCGACTCCAGGACATTGCCGCCGACGTTGAGGTTGCTCTCGCGCACGGCGGAGACCACGGCACTGAGCGGCAGTCCGTACTGGCGGAGGCGATTCGGGTCCACGTCGATCTGGTACTGCTGGACGAACCCGCCCACCGACGCTACTTCAGCCACACCTGGCACGGCGTTGAGCTGATAGCGGACGAACCAGTCCTGGACGCTCCGGAGATCCCGAAGGGACATCGTCGGGCTCTCGAGGGTGTACCAGAAGACGTGCCCGACACCCGTGGCGTCCGGCCCCAGCGTGGGGACGACGCCCACTGGCAGGCTCTTGCCCACCAGGCTGAGGCGCTCCAGCACCCGGGCGCGCGCGAAGTACAGGTCCACGTCGTCCTCGAAGACGGCGTAGATCATCGAGAAGCCAAAGGCGGACTGGGATCGCACGACGCGCACACCAGCCAGGCCCTGCAGGCTCACCGTCAGCGGATAGGTGACCTGGTCCTCGACCTCCTGGGGGCTCTGACCTGGCCAGTCGGTGAAGACGATGACCTGGTTGTCCGAGAGGTCCGGGATGGCGTCGATGGGCGTGGCCGAGACCGCCCACCAGCCCCATCCAGCCAGGCCGATCGATAGCACGATGACGAGAAACCGATGGCGAAGCGACAGGTCGATGAGGCGGTTGATCATGGACGACAGACCTCGTGCGCGGGTCACACCCGCAGCGCACACATGGACTCCAGCCGCGCGTGGCGCGGCCGGACACACGGGTACTGTCGTGAACTAGAGGAGGAAGACGGCGAGCAGGACGTGCCTGGAAACCGGCGGGGGTGGAGCAGGGGCGCCTGTTCGCCAGGTGTCGGTCACGACCAGGCGCGGCGGAGCGGGCACGACGACGATGCCGGGCCCCAGAACCGCAATCGACACGGGAGCGGCAAACGGTTGGCTGGATTGGCCGGCCTGTTCCTGCTCGGACAACGCGCAGCAGCTATCGGCCTGGGCCTGCGTCACCACGCGAGTCGCGCCAGAACGCTCCGATTCCGTCGGGTGCATGGGGCATGGGTTATCGCCCGCGCAGCAGTCCATGCGCGCTTCTGGCGTGGACGCCCAGCCCTCACAGACGGCCGCATTGCCGGCGGTGACCAACGCGGTCAGCGCCAACGCGATCAGCCGGCTGAGGAAGGTCTGCACGCGACTAGGATGCCTGGACACCGCTGCAGGTGTCAACGCGCGCGAACCCACGTCGTCAGCCACACGACGACAACCCCCGTGCACTCCAGGCTCCGTGAGTGACCCACCGCTTGAACCCGCTGCCGATCTCACGCTTTGACTAGCCCAGGAGAGACGCCAGCAGATACGCCGTGCCAAAGCCCACGCCGTACAGTGCGGCGGAGATCCACAACACCACCCGGGACAGCCGTTCGGCAGTACCGCAGGCGGACGCGACGGCATCTGGCGGACACGCCTGATGAGTGGCCCGCAAGCGCGGCGTCAACCCATAGACGTATGCGAAGTTGAGCGCGATCAGGAGGCCCGAGCCGGCAAATACCCACCCCTTGTGCTGCGACAGGGTCACCAGCCAGGGTGCGACACTCAGGACCGACGCGACCGTGGCGCCCAGGCCGATCAGCACGAGCAGGGACGGCAGGGCGCAACAGATCAGCGTGCCGGCAGACGTGAACAGCGACAGGAAGCCGAAGGCACGCGCCCTGGCGCCGGCCCGATGCGACGGGCGCGGCATCGTCTCCAGCACGAGAGGATGCTCGCTACGGAGTGACTGGCCTGGCATCCGTGACCTGCAGGACCGGCGCGGCTGTGGTGTCCTTGTCGAACGGGATGGTACCGCTGACAACGAACGGCCGGCCGGCGCCGCTGCGCAGCCGCTGATCGAGGCTCGCGGACGCCACGCGCACGTCGAAGGTCTCATCGGTGCCAGAGACCCGCACGCGCAGCCGATCGCCCTCGAGAACGACGTCCGCACGTGCCGTGACGACGGCGTCGCGTGGGGTGAAACCGTTCTGCCTGACGCGCTCGCGAACCTGAGCGATCGTGACCCGGTTCTCGGGCTTCAACTGCAGCACGGCCCGCCCCTCGTTCAGCTTCACCGTCGCGGACTCCACGCCCGGCAGCTTCTCCATGGTCACGCGCACGGCGTGAGCACAGATCGCTCAATCCATGCCGAAGATCGACAGGTCGATCTGTCGATACTCGGCGCGCGTCTCCGCGACCCCAAACAGGGCCACCGCGATCAACGACAGGACGGCTCGTGTCCGCATGGTTCGAATCCCCCTTCAGAAAAAGTAGCTCACGTTCACGGCGTACCGCACCGCTTCCCGCTGCAGCCGGGCGCCAATGTCCCGGTACACGGGAAACTGCACGCCGCCTTCGACTGCATAGTTCTTGTAGATACCGAGCGCCGTGGGGCCGAGCAGGACCTGATGTCCGCCCGTCTCCCCATGATCGACGCCGCCCTGTCGAAGGTTCCCGGATTGCTCGCCGGTCAGCTCAACGAAGACTCGCCAGTCCCAGTGCGGGTACTCCTTTCGCAGCGCGGCAGGCCGGTAGCCCCACACGGCGCTGTACGAGAAGACATCCGAGCGCTGGTCACCACCGCGCTCGGCAAAGCGGGTGTAGCCCACGCCGGCCCAGACGTAATGGCTCCGCGACGCCACTCCGGTGGCCACTGCGGTGTACACGCCTGGCGCGCGCCGGAGGTCCCGCGCCATGCCCGCCGGCTTCTGCGGACCGGGCACGATCAGCCCGCCGTACGCCGTGGATTCGAAACGTCTCCCGACGCCGGTCCCGCGGCGATGGAAACGCCAGGCCCCGATCGCTTCGACGTCACCGCTGCCCGGCATCATGGCGGTGCCGCGGGCCGGCGCGAACGGCGCGGAGGCGAAGACCAGCGGCGCCGATACCGAGAGCTGCAGGTCCTCCGTGAACCCGTAGGTCAGCATCGCGCGGGCCATGGCCCCGTCGTCGCCGTCGCCCGTCCGCCCCATCACGCCGAAATCGACCGCCCACGCCCCCTTCGCGTTGGTCGGCGTGGTCAGGCCAAACACCGGTCCGTGGCCCGAGGCGGACAGCGATTCGGGCCACACGAGCAGTGCGGCCACGTACGCGAGAGCCCGGCGCCACCGTCCCGTCATGGAAGGACTCCGGTCTGGAACCCCGCCTCGGCGATCGCGCGGGCTACTGTCGCGGGGCTCGTCCGCGCCGGGTCGTACGCAATCTGCGCACGCCCCTGCTCGCGGTCCACGGTGGCGTCATGCACGCCCTCCACCTGGGCGGCAATCCGGCCCACCCGTGCCGCACAGGCACCACACACCATACCGTCGACGGTCAGTGTCGCCGTCTCGCCCGCGGCTGTGGCCGCCCGCGGCGAGGAGTTCCTGAGAGAGGAGCCCCGCGGCCAGGCGACCAACAATACGAGCACGATCAGCATCGCGGCCACGATCAACGTCAGAGCTGTCTGCATCGACCTAGACCTCTGCATCTGCTTCCCGCTGCAGCAGCGCGCGTTGAGAGATCCGCCCTTCCTTGGGCGCCGGGCTCCTCGTCACCTGAATCTCGGAGCCGAATTCGGAATCGGGGCATAGATACGTGTCACCCTGTTGAAACGCCATGGAGCCTACTTACCAGATGCTGGACGTCCAGTCGGGAGCCGCCGCGAACCCAAACGATGCCGCCGCGGCGACTACGGCCAACCACTTGTTGAACGGACGAGTCTGCCAGCGAACGTTCATCCAGAGCGAGCCCGCAAGCAGCACGACGCTCGCGGCCAGGAAGAGCGGCCGATGCGCCACGACGCTGTGTGTCAATGCCGCCGAACTCGTGCCGCCCAGTGCCAACACCGCCGGCAGCACGCAACACGGCCGCGTCAGAAATCCGGCCAGTCCCGCGACGAGTGCCGAACGCACGCTCAGGGTCGAAGCCCCTGTCCAATCAACCATGGCCGTCCTGCTCCAGCGCCTCCAGGATCGGGCATTCGAGGGCGCCATCGCCGCAGCAGGCGGAGAGCATCCCGTCGAGCGCCGCCCGCATGGCGGTGAGTTGCTGAATCTTCGTGTCGATATCGGCGACCTTCGCCGTCGCGAGCGCCCGGACCGAGGCACGCCGGGACGCGCTCACCCGCCGCAGACGCAGGAGTTGCTCGGCTTCGTCGAGCGTGAAGCCGAGCTCCTGGGCCCGCTTCACGAAGCGGACGATACGTACCGCGTCATCCGAGTAGCGCCGGTGGCCCGACGCGGTCCGAGGCGGGCGACCAAGCAGGCCGCGCCGCTCGTAGTACCGCAAAGTCTGGATGTTGACGCCCGCTCGTGCGGCGACCTCGCCCGTCTGCATGTCTCGCCTCTGTCGCGAGTATCAACCCTGTACCTGGGTACGATGTCAAGCGGGCCGTCGGTCCAATCACGCCTTCACAGCGAGCTGATGATGCGCGCGCTATCGACCGGCCGGCGCCGACAGGACGCCCGGATGCGCACGCGTACAAGTAACACCAGACGCTCAGTCGGCGGACGCACGGGTACTGGCCACATCGCCGTCGCCCCTCGGCATTGTTCGGACAGGCGTAGTCGCCTCTGCAGCAGCCCATCCTGGCTTCAGGCGTCGACGCAGCCTTCGCGCGAAGGGCCGGAAGACAGCAGAACGGCCCCTATACCCACGGTCGCAAAGCGATGGTGTGGGCCACGGCGAACGAAGGTGCCCCCCTTTTGCTCTTACGCGGCCGGCCTTCGCGCGCGGCTCGACGTATGCGAGTGCCGAATCCGCCAGGCGCCATCGGCGCCCTTCAGCAGCAGGTAGGTCGCCAGCCCTTCGGAGTCGATGTCGCGGTCGCCCATCTTCGCCTTCAGCGTGTAGCGGGACGTGGCGTACGCCGCCTGCCCTCCGGGCAGCACCGTGACCGTGGTCTGAGCATGCGTGAACTGCAAGTTCTGAAACGCCTTCAGTTCCGGCCCGAGGTGACGATCCCGGTAGTCGGCCCAGCCATTGTTGATGCCTGCACCCTCGTAGATGGTGACGTCGGGATGGTAGAACGTCGCAAGCTTCTCCAGGTCCTTCGCGTTGAAGGCGGCGTCGTAGGTCTCGAGCCAGGCGGTCACGGCCGCCGAGTCGTCCTGGCTGGCCGCGGCAAGCGTGGTGATCGGAGCCGGGCTCCGCGTCCCCGGTTCGCCAACCCAGTGGCTTGCCGTGCCATCGGCGTACCGCTGGTGCGCCTTCCACACGATGGATTCGCCCGTCTTTGGATTGCGGCCGATGAACCCGAACTCAGCGAACTCGCCGGGCTTGATGTCCGTCGTCCAGACAATCGACGTCGCGCGATCGCCAGTGCGCTTCAGCGTGTGCGTCCAGCCCGTCGATGCCTGGGGACTGATAGTGACTCCTTCGGGAATCTCCAGCTCGACCTCGACAGTCGCCACCTTCCCCTCGGTCGGCACCCGCACCGTGTAGCGCTCCGAAATGCCGGGGCGGGACTCCCGCGGTGCCACGGTGACGTGGGCCCACGCCGGGTGTGCACCCACCAACAGTCCAGCCAGTGCCGATAAGACCAGTCGTGTCATCGCGCCTCCTCCTGAGCCGGACGCTCCGGCAGCTGAATCGTCAACGCCACGAAGGTCTCGTCTTCCCCCTCCTCGGCTTCGACCACGATGCGCAGACCCGTGCGCACGTCCTTGATGGTGCCGGCCCCCTTGCCGACGCGAATCTTCGTGTCCTTCGTGATGGCGAACGTCGTCTTCTCGTTGCCCCGATCGAGCACCTCGACGCTCGCGGCCGTGACCGCGGTCACGGTGCCGAGGATCTTGTGGGTGTGACCGGGATGCGCCAGCACGGTGATCGTGCTGGCGAGGACGGCGCAGACGGCCATGGCGGCGAGCGATCGCATCATGACGTCACCGTGTCGGCTGGGCCGCACCCAGCTCGACCTGCTTCGCCACCATCTTCTCGATGTTGTTCTCCTTCACGGTCGTCGCCGTGATCACCACGCGAAGGCCGGCCTTGATGTCCTCGACCCTCATGGGCTTCTTGTCCTTGAGCACCTTCGTCTGGCGCGTGAGGTAGACCGTGACGTCCTTGTTGTCCTTGTCCTTCAGCATGACGTGATCGGCGGCGGCCATGGTCACGGTGCCGAGTACTTTGTGGTCGTGGCCTTCGTGGGCCAGCCCCTGCAGCGGAAGTACCGCCACGGTGGCGAATGCGGCAAGCATCAGTCGTCGAGTCATGAGTAGTGCTCCTCCTGTGTCATGGAAGCTGATACAGCTGCCTGCGCCGCTCCCGGAAGCGCAGGTCCTGGCGATCTAGAACCACGTGCGAAGGCCCACCGCCAGTCGCGTGCCGGCCACGTCCTCCCCGGCCGCTCGCGCCTGGTCGGCCGTCCCGAAGAACTTGCGTGCCCATACCACGCCGACGTACGGCGCGAACTGGCGGCGAAACTCATAGCGGAGCCGCAGTCCGAGTTCGCCCGTTGACAGTCCGGTGCCGATTAGACGTTCAGGATCGGCACGGCCGTAGACCTCGAACTCCACAAGTGGCTGGAGGACGAGACGATTCGTGATGAGTAGGTCGTACTCCGTCTCGACGCGAACGTGGGTGCGTCCCGAAGGCTCGACATAGGCGGACGCTTCCACCTCAAACCAGTAGGGGGCGAGTCCCTGCACGCCGAGCGCGAGTGCGGTGCGGGGGGTATCGGGCAGCGTGTCCACGCGGACTCCGGCAGTGACGTCCCACCATCTCGCAATGGCCCGCCCGTAAAGGAGGTGCGTCTGGGCCTGCTCGGTGCGTCCGCCGGCTCGGTCGCCCTCGGTGCGGAACCAGAGGCGGTTTCGGTCCTGCCCAACCCATCCCTTCGTGTCCCAGCTGAAGGCGTCAGAGCCGCTGCCCGTCTGCCACTCGAGCTGGTCGAACAGCACGAAGTAGTTCACGGCGTTGTCGTGGACAGTGTGGCCGTGCACGTCGGGGAACGCCGCCTGGCGATCGGCGTCGGTGACCGGCGGGATGAACGGTGGCAGCGGCCCCGCCTCGCCCGCCTGATGCGCCGAGTGGTCTTCGGTCGGCGTCGGCGTGGGGGCGGGCGGTTGCGGCGGGCCGTGCTGGTGAGTGGCCGGGGGCTCCTGCGCGCCCGCTGCCAGCGGACCGCCGCTCAGGATCCACGCCGCGAGCAGGCATGCGCGAGGGACTCTCATGACTGCCTGCCCTCGTCGACGCGCACTTCCCGGAACATGCCGGCCTCCATGTGGAAGAGCAGGTGGCAGTGATAGGCCCAGCGGCCGAGGGCATCGGCGGTGACCCGATAGCTGCGCCGGCTGCCCGGCGGCATGTCGATCGTGTGTTTGCGCACCTTGAACCGGCCCTCGTCGTCTTCGAGGTCGCTCCACATGCCGTGCAGGTGGATGGGATGGGTCATCATCGTGTCGTTCACGAGCACGACGCGGACGCGCTCGCCGTAGGTGAGCCGCAGCGGCTCGGCGTTCGAGAACTTGATGCCGTCGAACGACCAGGCGAAGCGCTCCATGTGGCCGGTCAGGTGCAGCTCGATGGTGCGGCTGGGCTCGCGGCCGTCCGGATCGTCGAAGGTGCTTGCGAGGTCCGCGTAGGTCAGCACCCGCCGGCCGTTGTCGCGCAGGCCGATGCCAGGGTCGTCAAGCTTCGGCGAGGGCGTCATGGTCTGCATGTCGACAAGGGGATTGCCCTGCTCGGAGGGCGGGTGCGCCTGCATCCCGCCACCCATCGCGGACATGTCGTGCCCGGCGTGCGGATCGGACGCCGCCGGCGCCGGTGCTTGCGGCATCCCATGACCGGCGTGCGGGTCGGGCGCCGCGGGCGCCGGAGGGGGTGTCGCCGGCATGGCATGGCCCGCGTGCGGGTCCGCCGCGACGGGCGCGGGGGCCGGCATGGCGTGGCCGGCGTGGGGGTCTGCGGCTGCGGCCGTCGCTGGGGCCGTGGGAGTCGCCCCCATCGCTCCCATGTCGTGATCCATCCCGCCGTGACCCATGTCGGCCATGGTGAGCACCGGCCGCGGATCCACGTCGGGGACGGGAGCAGAGAGCCCGGCTCGCGTGGCCAGCGTACCGGCCGCAAAGCCGGTGCGGTCCATGGCCTGCGCGAAGATCGTGAAAGCCTCCTGACCGGTCGGTTCCACAATCACGTCGAACGTCTCGGCCACGGCGATGCGGAACTCGTCCACGGACACCGGCCGTACCGGCAGGCCGTCCGCGGCCACGACCGTCATCTTCAGCCCGGGGATCCGCACGTCGAAGTACGACATCGCGGATCCGTTGATGAAACGGAGACGCACCCTTTCACCGGGGGCGAACAGTCCCGTCCAGTTGCTGGCCGGTGCGCGGCCGTTCATCAGATAGGTGTAGGTGTACCCGGTGACGTCGGCGAGATCTGCCGCGCTCATGCGCATCTGGCCCCACATCCGTCGCTCGGCGAGCGTGGCGCCGAGGCCCTGGCTCTTCACGTCGCGGATGAACGTAGTCAGCGTGCGCTGCCGGAAGTTGTAGTAATCCGACTGCTTCTTCAGCTTCGCGAATACACGCTCCGGACGCTCATCGGTCCAGTCCGTGAGCATCACGACGTGCTCGCGGTCGAACGGGATGGGGTCCGGCTCGCGCGGCTCGATGACCAGTGGGCCATAGACCCCAGCCTGCTCCTGAAAGCCGGAATGGCTGTGATACCAGTAAGTGCCGGACTGCTTGACGGTGAAGCGATAGCGATAGGCCTGGCCCGGATGGATACCCGAGAAGCTGAGACCGGGCACGCCGTCCATGTTGGCAGGCAGCAGAATGCCGTGCCAATGAATGGACGTGTCCTCATCGAGGCTGTTGGAGACGTTCAGGGTGATCGTGTCCCCCTCCCGCCACCGCAGAAGCGGCCCGGGCAGCGAGTCGTTGATCGTGAGCGCCGTCCGGACGGCTCCTGTGAGGTTGACCTCGGTCTCGCCGATGCGCAGGTCGAACTCGGTGCCGGAGAGCACCGCGGAGTCCTGGCGCGATCGGGACTGCGCCCACACGGGCTGCCGCAGCAGGCCGACGCTGGCGGCAGCGCCACCGATAGCCAGGCCTTTGACGAAGGTGCGTCTCGAGAGCCTCTGGGTTGGATTCGACGACGAACTACGCGCGAGCATCGATAGATCTCCTGAACTGAACGGCCACGTCACTCGTGCTTGTGCGCCGGCTGTGGCGCGGGTGGCGCCGGGGCTTCGTCGCCGGCAAGAAACCGACGCGCCTCTTCTTCTTCGCGAAACACCTGCGGGCTTCTGGGATTCATCGTCTCCATCCGGGCGATGTCGTCCGCAGTCAGCGTCGGCAGCTTCCGGATGAAGTGGACCAGCCCCCAACTGCCGCGCTCGCCTTCCGGAGTGCCCGTGCCCCAGGCCGGCATGCCCGTGAGCCGAATGCCGTTCTCGATGATCGAGAACAGCTCGCCATCCGACAGTTGCTGCGTCCGCGCGGCGCGCATGTCAGGGGCCGGCGGATAGAAGCTGCGACCCATCTCGGTGGCGCCACTGCCGTCGTTCGCATGGCACGCCGCGCAGTGATCCGCGAAATGCGCGAGTCCCTCCTCGATGACCTCCGGTGTCGGCTGCACCGGGTTCACCGCACTGCGGACAGAACGTGGCGTCGCCAGGCTGCGCATCGTCAAGGCGATCGACGCCTCGATGGCACTTGGGACCACCCGCGTGCTCAGCCCCCGGCTGGCGATGGCGTATGCGGCGACACCGCCGCCGACCATCGCAACGGCGACAAGGACGAGCAAGGCACGGAGTACGGCCTTCATGGGAATGAGTCCCTTCCTCAACACGGAGGCGTGCACTGACATGCCTCGCCACGATCGACGAATGATTCGGAATGAACGGAGCGCGCGGACGGCGCTCAGGCGGGGGTGTATCAGACGCGAAGCGGGAGCGGCGCCCCGGGAGGGGATGGCGGCGCGACCGGCGGTCCCGGCGGTGACGATTGGACGCTGGCGCGGGCCTGCAGGTGTGATGCGACCCGAACCGCCGGCGCCGCAGCGATGGCCTTCGTGTCGACGCGTTCCGTTCCCAGACGAGAGACGAACGCCTGTGAATTCGACGAGCAGCAGCTCTCGCAATTCGGGCTGAGGCGCACATCCGTGGCACCAGACCGGGTGGCCGCGACCGCGCCGTGGTGCGGAGCCGTCGAAGCGGCCTCACGAGGCGCCGGCGTTCCGTGATGACCGTGGTCCGCACCAGCAGCGGAAGCCGCTGGGGCACTCCCGTTGCGCTCCGCCGACGATTCCTGGTGCGAGGCAGCCATGCCGACACCCTCCATGCAGAGGGTCAGGCACAAGGACAACACTGCCGGAGATCCGGACAGCGCGAGCACCATCGCGAGGCTGGTCAGTCGGCGGGCCAAGGACGCCACGTGACGAGTATACCCGAGACGCGGAAGTCGCCGCGAACCGACCACTCGACACCTCGAGTCCATACTCGACATCAGAGCGCCTGACGCCTCAGCCGCAGGGCATTGCCGATGACCGAGACGGAGCTGAAGGTCATGGCCGCGCTGGCGATGATGGGGCTGAGCAGCAACCCGAACGCGGGATACAACACGCCGGCCGCCACGGGCACGCCGAGCACGTTGTAGATGAAGGCGAAGAACAGGTTCTGGCGGATGTTGCGCATCGTGGCCCGGCTCAACCGTCGGGCCCGCACGAGTCCGCGGAGGTCGCCCTGCACGAGGGTCACGCCGGCGCTCTCCATCGCCACGTCGGTGCCCGTGCCCATGGCGATGCCGACCTCCGCCTGTGCCAGGGCGGGCGCGTCGTTGATGCCGTCTCCGGCCATGGCCACCCGGCGCCCCTCAGCCTGGAGGCGCTTGACCACCGCGGCCTTCTGCTCGGGCAGAACTTCCGCTTCGACTGTGTCGATGCCGACGGACCGGGCGACGGCCTCTGCGGTGACCCGGCTGTCTCCGGTGAGCATCACGATCCGCAGCCCCTCGTCGTGCAGCGCCGTGATGGCTTCGACGGTCGTGGCTTTGATGCGGTCGGCCACGCCCACCAGGCCAGCGTAGGCGCCGTCCACGGCCACGAACATCACGGTCTCGCCATTGCGCCGCAGCGCATCCGCGCGCTCCGTCGATGTGACCGTCGCGCCCATCTCGGACAGCATCGCGGTATTGCCGATCGCGACGGTCCGGCCGAACACGGTGCCGACCACACCCTTCCCCGTCACGGACCGGAAGTCGGTGACCGGACCGGTCTGGACGGCCCGCTCTTCGGCGCCGCGCACGATGGCCTCAGCCAGCGGATGCTCGCTCACCTTTTCAAGACTCGCGACCAGCCGCAACAGTGTGGGCTCGTCGATAGGTGCCGCGGGGACGACGGTCGTGAGAGCGGGCTTGCCTTCGGTCAGGGTCCCGGTCTTGTCCACGACCACGGTATCAATCTTCTCCATGACTTCCAGGGCTTCGGCATTTCTGAGCAGTACCCCTATTTCCGCACCGCGGCCGGTGCCCACCATGATCGACATCGGCGTGGCCAGGCCGAGCGCACACGGGCACGCGATGATGAGCACCGCCACGGCGTTCACGAGCGCATGGGCCATGCGCGGCTCCGGGCCCCAAATGGCCCAGACCACGAAGGTTACGACGGCCACCAGAATCACGGCCGGCACGAACCAGCCGGAGACGGTGTCCGCCAGCCGCTGAATCGGCGCACGCGAACGCTGCGCCTCGCCGACCAGCCGCACGATCTGTGCGAGCAAGGTGTCGCTACCGACGCGCTGCGCTTCCATGACGAAGGTCCCGGTCCCGTTGACCGTGCCGCCTGTGACCTTGCTCGTGGCGCCTTTCTCGACCGGGATCGGCTCTCCGGTGACCATGGACTCGTCGACGGTCGTGGTTCCATCGATCACGGCGCCGTCCACCGGCACGCGCTCGCCAGGCCGCACGCGCAGGCGGTCGCCGACCTGCACGTGCTCGAGCGGCACGTCTTGCTCGGCGCCGGACCCGTCGATGCGTCTCGCCGTGGTCGGCGTCAGGCCCAGGAGCTTCTTAATTGCCGAACTGGTGCGGCTGCGGGCCCGCAGTTCCAGCACCTGGCCAAGGAGGACGAGGACGACGATGACCGCCGCCGGCTCGAAATAGACACCGATCTGATCGCCGTGCGTGCGGAACGACGCGGGGAAGAGCCCAGGCGCCAGCGTCGCCACCACGCTGAAGGCGTACGCCGCCCCCACACCCAGGGCAATCAGCGTGAACATGTTCAGGTGGCGGTTGACGACCGAGGCCCAGCCGCGAACGAAGAACGGCCAGCCGCCCCACAGGACGACTGGAGTCGCCAGCAGGAACTGCGACCAGGTCATCGCCCACGGCGGCAGGGCGTGCTGCAGCGGTTGACCAGGCAGGAACTCCGAGACCATGAACGCGAGAATCGGAGCGCTGAGCACCAGCGACCACCGGAAGCGACGCGTCATGTCGTCGAGTTCCGGGTTCTGCTCGTCGAGTGTCACGACGCGTGGCTCCAGCGCCATGCCGCAGATCGGGCACGACCCCGGCTCGTCGCGGACGATCTCCGGGTGCATCGGGCACGTCCACTCGGTCTTCGTGAGGGGCGCAGCCGACACGGGCTCGAGCGCCATGCCGCACTTAGGGCACGCGCCGGGACCAATCTGGCGCACCTCCGGGTCCATCGGGCAGGTGTACGCGCGCGTATCTCGGTGTGCGTGCTGCTGCGGCTCCGCCGTCTTGGGACTCAGATACGTCTCGGGCGAAGCCCGGAACTTGTCGAGGCAGCCCTGACTGCAGAAGTGGTACGTCTGCCCGCGATGCGTCGCCTGACCGACCGCGTCCGACGGCAGGATGCTCATGCCGCAGACAGGGTCGACGACCTCGGACTCGACGATGGAGTTCACGGAAGCCATGGGAAGAATCCTCGGGGCCGGCCACGAAGGACCGGCCCCTGAAAAGAGTGCTACTTGACGTACTGACCGGGGCTCGCGTCGAACTTCGTCTTGCAGCCCTTCGAGCAGAAGTAGTACGTCTGCCCCTGGTACTCGCTGGTCCCCGCGGCCTTGGCCGGGTCCACCTGCATCCCGCACACCGGATCCTTCATGGTCAACCTCCTTCTACCCTCCTTCACGCAGACGCCGCCGTTTCATTACAGTGAGGACTTTCCTAAGGTTTTCCGCAGGAACAGTCGAGACAGCCGTGCTCGGCGCAAGTGCCGCACGACGCCGTCACCTGCTTCCGGAGCGCTTCTCGCGCCCGAAAGAGCCGGAGGCCGGCATTCGAGGCTGTCAGTCCCGCCGTTTGAGCAAAGGCCGTGACGGGGGTCTCCTCGACGTCGACGGCCCGGAGGACTTCGGCGTACTCCGGTTTCAAGGTGTTCGCCAGCCGTCCCACGCACGCGCAGATCTCCCGGTGGAACTCCCCGTCGGGCTGAGCCGCATCGGCCAGTTCCTGCGTAAACGCGGCCAACGCCCGCTGCTCGGCGCCCTTGCGACGGTGGCGGTCGATCGCGGCATTCCGGAGGACCCGGTAGAACCACGGCACCAGCGCCTCGTCAGGCATATCCGACAGCCGGTCCAGGTTTCGCGTGAAGGCGTCCTGCAGGAGGTCTTCGGCCAGGGCGCGGTCGCCGACGCGACGCTCGAGGAATCCCAGGAAGGCCCGGTGGTTCTCTACGAGCACATTCGCCACTCGGGCACGATCGTCCGTCGAACCTGGCTCAGCGGTGCGCGATTCCGTCATGCGGCAGTATAGGCACCGCTCCCGAGCCCCGGCTGACAACTCGGCCGTCCGGCTCGCCTATGATGGGCGGCCTATGAAGCCACTCATGCTGGCGGTCGCACTCTCCGCGGGGCTCGGGGCGGTATCGGCGACGCAAATATCCCCAGCCGCCGGAGCCGACTGGCGGCCCACGATCACCCCCGTGACGGCGCCGTCAGGCGCGAACAGCGCCCAGCCGCAGATGACCGTCTCGCCTCGCGGCATTCTCCTCAGCTGGGTCGAACGGGCCGGCACACGGGCTACGCTCAAGTTCGCCGAGCGCACGGCCACCGGCTGGTCGCCCGCGACTACCGTCGCCGCCGGAGACGACTGGTTTGTCAACTGGGCCGACGTCCCGTCGGTGCTCCGTCTCGACGACGGAACGCTGGCGGCCCACTGGTTGCAGAAGAGCGGGGCTGCGACCTACGCCTACGACGTCCGCCTGTCTTACTCCAATGACGATGGCCGCACCTGGTCGTCCTCGTTCACGCCCCATCACGACGGCACCAAGCGTGAGCACGGCTTTGCCTCACTATTTCAAATGCCCGGCGCGGGACTGGGACTGATCTGGCTGGACGGACGGGCGATGGGGTCTGCAGAGGGCCACGACAGCCACGGCGCCTCCGAAGGGGCCATGAGCGTCCGATTCGGCACCTTCGACGCGATGTGGAAGCAGACGAGCGAGCTGCCAGTCGACCTGCGCGTCTGCGAGTGCTGCCCGACGACGGCGGCGATGACGAGCGAAGGCCCGGTTGTCGCCTATCGCAACCGGACCGAAGACGAGATTCGCGACATCTACGTTTCGCGCCTCGAGAACGGGCAGTGGACCGACGGCAAGCCCGTGCACGACGACAACTGGAAGATTGCCGCCTGTCCCGTCAATGGGCCGATGCTGAGTGCGCGAGGCCGTAACGTCGTGTTGAGTTGGTTCACCGTGAAAGACGACGTGGGCCATGCCTACGCCGCCTTCTCCTCCGACGCCGGGCGCACGTTCGGCACACCCATTCGTCTGGACGAGACGAGCGCGCTCGGCCGGGTCGATGTCGCCCTGCTACCGGACGGGTCGGCGCTGGCGACGTGGATCGAATTCGCCGAGCAGAAGTCGTCGTTCTCGATGCGCCGCGTCGAGCCGGCCGGCCGCACCTCGCCGATGACCGCTGTCACCGCCATCTCTGGAGCCCGGGCGAGTGGCTATCCACGCATCGCGTTCGATCGAAACGAAGTCGTCTTCGCCTGGACGGAGAACCAGGGCGGCCAATCGGTCGTGGGCACGGCCGCAGCCAAACTCGCGACCATGGCGGTGGCCGTGCGTTAGGCATCGAACCAGGGGCGCGCTGCTCTCTAGTGGATCCAGAAGGCCGTGCCCGAAGGGCATGCACTCGCATGCCCCGGGAAGACGCCAGCCCGCGGTGCTCGGGAATCTGCTCCGGTGGATCGAGTGACAGGGACTCCGCGCGTGGGGGATCTCGGACACCGTGCGGAGCCCTGCGTCTGAAAACAGACACTGCTCAGGACGCATCGCCTGCCAAAGACGCCGGATCAGCAGGCCGGCGGAGGAAGTGCCGCAAGCAGCCGGGTTGGCGCGCCTTGTGCACCGGCTATCGCACGTGGGGTCCATTCGCCAGATTCAGCGCGCATTGGCCGGCATCGTGGTCGGCACCCTGCTACTGGCGACGCCAATAGCCGTCGGCCCGCCTGGCGGTCACCTTGCGTGCGGCGCTGCCCATCACGAGTGCGACAGGTCGATCAGTTTGCGGTGCTGCTATCACGACCCGAGAGGCAGCGAGAACGCCGCCACACTGGATCACCAGATCCGACCCGGCGCCGGACCGCAGGCGCCCGCAGCCGCCGTCCCGCACACCGCCTGGGCGGCAATCCCGACGGCGGTGCCGCCGTCGCAGTCGTGGTTGCGCGGTGCACTCCGGCGGGCTGGGCCACCACTCGCCCTCTCGGTGCTCCATTCGTCTTTCCGGATCTGATTCCGCCTCGACGTTGTGCCCATGTGGACGCGCGTCCACACGTGTCACCCACGCCGCCCGCCGGCATCGGCGAGCCGCGGCTACCGAGGACCCTCATGCGTACGCTCGCGCTCCTGCTCTCGCTCGCTGTGACGCCCGCCGTCGCCATCGCGCAATCCCCCGGCCCGGCGCCGGCGGACGTGCGACTGGCCGACCTGATCTCGCAGATCGAGGCCGCCAATCCGGAACTGGCCGCTGCCCGCCGGGAGGTCGACGCGTCGGTGGCGCGCATTCTCCCCGCCGGTGCCCCACCGGATCCCACGATCTCGGCCGGTTACATGAGTGGATTCCTGCGTCCCCCCTTCTATCCATCGACCGATACCCCGTTTGGCCGGTGGCAATTCGGCGTCACGCAGGAGATTCCGTATCCGGGCAAGCTGACCATTCGGACCCGGATCGCGGCGGCGGCGGCCGAGGGCGCCCGCTGGACCGTCGAGGCGCGGCGTGTGCAGCTTGTCGCCGAGCTCAAGGCCGCCTATGCGGATCTGGTGCGCGTGGACCGAACTCACGCCATCCTCGACCGGACCAGGACCGTGCTCGAGCAGGCACGAGCGGGAGCGGAAGCGCGATTCCGCGTCGGACGGGGGCCCCAGCAGGATGTGCTGCGCGCCCAGCTCGAGATCTCGACGCTGATCGAGCGCACCACGATGTTGCAGCGCGAGCGCGCCTCGGCGTTGAGCGCCGTCAACGCGGTGCTCGGCCGTCCGGCCGACGCGCCGGTGGCGTCGACGCTCGCGTTCGACGCGGAGGCACCAACGCAGGATCTTGGGCAGTTGCAGCGCATGGCCCTCGACCGCAATCCGCTATTGCAGCGAGACGCTCGTCAGATTGATACCGGGCAGCAGGCACTCGAGCTGGCCCGAAAGGATGTCTTGCCTGACTTCGGCGTCAACGTCGTCACGCAGCGCATGGTGGGCGACATGCCGTGGATGTACGGCGTCGACGTGATGGTCAAGGTGCCGCTGTTCTGGCAGCGCAAGCAGCGCCCGATGGTGGCCGAAGCGACGGCCATGCTCGGCGCCGCGCGCCAGATGCGGGAAACGACTCGCGTCAACAGCGACGCCGAGCTGGTGGCGGCGTACGCCGCCATGGACGCCGGCCGGCGTCTGTTGGCGCTCTATGACGACTCGATCCTGCCGCAGGCGCGCCTGACGCTCGAGTCATCGATCGCGTCCTATCAAGTCGGCGCGGTCGATTTCCTGACATTGCTGTCGAACGTCACCAACGTGCTGACGTTCGAGATCGCCAACGAACAACAGCGTGCCCTCTACCTGCAGGCGCTCGCGCGCATCGAGCCGCTGACCGGGCTCGCGCTCATTCGATAACGCGACAAGGACCGACCATGATGGACCAACCCACCACCTCGCCTTCCTCGCGACTCCTGCTCCTGGCCGTGGCCTTGGGCTCACTCGCCATCGGCTCGGGTGTGACCTACCTGGTGACCGCCAGATCGGCGCCGCCGGCCGATGGCGTAGCCCCGCCGCCGGCGCAGGCCGCTGAGGACCACTCGGCGCACGCGGGCGGCGGCGGGGCCGGTGCCACGGATGCGTCTACTCGCGTCTACATCTCACCAGCGCGCCAACAGACCATCGGCGTCAGAACCGCCATCATCGGGCACCAGTCGCTCGACCGGACGATTCGTACCGTCGGCACCATCGCCTACGACGAGACACGGGTCACCGAGATTCATCCCAAGGTCAGCGGTTGGGTCGAGCAGGTGTTCGTCGACTACGTCGGCAAGAGCGTGCGGCGAGGCCAGCCCCTCTTGACCATCTACAGTCCCGACCTGGTTGCCACTCAGCGCGAGTATCTGCTAGCGCTGCGGGCTCAGAAGCAGCTCGGGGAGAGCCAGTTCGCCGAGACCCGCAGCGGCGCGGATTCCCTGCTCGAAGCGACGCGGGATCGCCTGCGTCTGTGGGACGTCACCGACGAGCAGGTCGCGGCACTCGCGCAGAGCGGCCAGGTCCAGAGAACGCTGACGGTGTACTCGCCCTTTTCGGGCGTGATTCTCGAGCGCAGCGCCTTCGCCGGTCAGTACATTGGCCCGGAGACAAGCACGGTCAAGATCGCCGACCTGTCCACGGTCTGGGTCATCGCTCAGGTATTCGAGTACGAGGCGCGTGTGCTCACGGTCGGACAGAGCGCACAGATCGAGTTCCCGTACGGTCAGTCTTCGCGCGCACTCAGCGGCCGGATCACGTTCATCTATCCCGACATCGACCCGCAGACGCGGAGAGCCCGGGTCCGAATCGAGTTCAAGAACCCCGGCCTGGAGCTCAAGCCTGAGACCTACGTCACGGTCGTGGTGGCGGTGGCTGGAGGCCATCAGCTGGCCGTCCCCAAGGAAGCCGTCATCGATACAGGTGCCTCCCGCTACGTCCTCGTGGCCCTCGACGACGGGTACTTCGAGCCGCGTCAGGTCGACGTCGGCGAACCCGTAGACGCCTTTTACCCCGTCCTCAAGGGCGTGGCCACGGGTGAGCGCGTGGTCACCTCTGCTCAGTTCCTAATCGACTCCGAGACGAATCTGCAGTCGGCGATGCAGGCCATGGCGATGAGCATGCCCGGCATGGACATGGGTGGCGGAGACATGCCTGGAATGGACATGCCTCCGAAGCCCGCTGCTCCTGTGCCGACGCCGCCCGAGCACCAGGGTCACGAGCCTCGATAGGCCGCCATGATCGACAAACTTATCGCATTCAGCGCCCGGAACGCGTTCATCGTCCTGCTGCTGATGCTCGCTATCGTCGGGGGCGGTGTCTGGGCGATCCGGCAGACCCCCATCGACGCCATCCCGGATCTGTCGGACGTGCAGGTGATCGTCACCGCGAATTGGGAGGGCCGCAGCCCGACGCTGGTCGAGGATCAGGTGACCTACCCGATTGTGACCGCCCTGATATCGGCCCCCAACGTCAAGGTGGTCCGGGGTTTCTCGTACTTCGACGTGTCGTTCGTGTACGTGATCTTCGAGGACGGGACCGACCCCTACTGGGCGCGCAGCCGCGTCCTCGAATACCTCAACGGCTTGCAGGGGCGTCTACCCGGAGGCGTGACGCCGGTGCTGGGGCCCGATGCGACCGGCGTTGGCTGGGCGTTCGAGTACGCCCTGGTCGACAAAACGGGCACCTACGACCTGTCGCGCCTGCGCACGCTGAACGACTGGTACGTGCAGTACTGGCTGCGGAGCATCACGGGGGTCGCCGAAGTGGCGGCGGTGGGCGGCTACGTCAAGCAGTACCAGGTGGAAGTCGACCCCAACGCGCTGCTCGCCTACGGCATGTCGATCGACATGGTCATCATGGCCATCCGTCAGAGCAACAACGACGTCGGCGGACGCGTGGTGGAGTGGACGGGCCGCGAGTACATGGTCCGGGGACGTGGCTACCTCCAGAGCATCGCCGACATCGAGCTGGTGAGCCTGGGCGCCAAGGGGGACGGTACTCCCATCCTCGTAAAGGACGTGGGTCGTGTGCATCTCGGACCCGACATGCGGCGCGGCGTCGCAGAGCTGAACGGCGAAGGCGATGTGGCGGGCGGCATCGTCGTCATCCGCTACGGGGTCGACACGTACGGTGTCCTCGAGAGTATCAAGAGGGCCGTCGCGGAGCGCGTCCAGCCGGCGCTGCCTGAGGGCGTGGAGTTCGTGACCACCTACGATCGATCGGACCTGATCGAACGGTCAATCGACAACCTGACAGAGAAGTTGATCGAGGAAGCCGTCATCGTGTCGCTCGTATGCGTCGTCTTTCTCTGGCATGTACGGAGCGCGTTTGTGGCGATCCTGACGCTGCCACTCGCCATCCTGCTGTCGTTTGTCGCCATGAAAGCACTCGGGCTTGGATCGAACATCATGAGCCTGGGCGGCATCGCCATTGCCATCGGCGCCATGATCGACGCCGCGATCATCATGATCGAGAACGCCCACAAACACCTCGAGCACGATGACGGCAGTAAGCCGCGGACTGCCATCCTCATCGAGGCAGCCCAGGAGGTGGGACGCCCGCTTTTTTTCTCCCTGCTCATCATCACGGTGTCGTTCCTGCCGATCTTCACGCTCGAGGGCCAGGAGGGCCGGCTCTTCCGGCCGCTGGCCTTCACCAAGACCTTCGCCATGGGGTTTGCGGCGCTGACGTCAGTGCTCATCGTGCCGTTCCTGATGGTGCTCTTCATTCGAGGCAGGATTCCCAAGGAGGAACAGAATCCGGTGAACCGGTTCCTCATCTGGGCCTACCACCCGTTCGTGCGGCTGGTGCTTCGCCATCGCACCCTCACGCTTCTGGCCGCCGTGCTCCTCATGGCGAGCACCGTCCCCGTCTACCTCAAACTCGGCTCGGAGTTCATGCCGCCCTTGTACGAAGGCACGCTGCTCTACATGCCGGTCACGCTGCCGGGCGCCTCCGTGCAGACCGCGCAGCAGGTCCTCGCCATGCAAGACAAGATCATCAAGAGCGTGCCGGAGGTGGCATCGGTGTTCGGCAAGGCCGGGCGAGCGAACTCGGCGACGGATCCCGCACCGCTCGAGATGATCGAAACGGTCATCAACTTGAAGCCCGAGGCCGACTGGCGCCCGGGCATGACGCCCGAAACCATCGAGGCCGAGCTCGATCGGCTGGTCCGCCTGCCCGGCGTCGTCAACGCGTGGACGATGCCGATCAAGGCCAGGACGGACATGCTGTCCACCGGCATCCGGACGCCCGTGGGTATCAAGATCTTCGGGCCGGAGCTCGAGACGATCAACGATATCGGCGCCCAGATCGAGGGCGCCATCAGCAGCGTCCGCGGCACGCGCAACGTATTCGCGGAGCGCGTTACCGGCGGCTACTACCTGGATTTCACGGTGAAGCGTGACCAGATCGCGCGCTACGGCCTCACGGTACAGGACGTGGAGATGGTGATCGAGTCCGCCATCGGTGGCGCCAATATCACGACCACGGTCGAAGGCCGCGAGCGCTTCCCAGTGAATGTGCGGTACCAGCGAGCGTACCGGAGTGACATCAACACGCTCAAGCGCACGCTGATTGCGACACGGGGCGGGGCGCAGATCCCCATCGAGCAGGTCGCGGATGTAACGCTCAGCAGCGGCCCGACGGTGATCCGCACCGAGCAGGCGCAGTTGCTCGGCTATGTCTACATCGACCTCGCCGACCGGGACATCGGCGGATACGTAGAAGAGGCCAAGCAGGCCGTCGCAGCCATGGTCCCGCTGCCCGAAGGCTACTACCTGGAATGGAGTGGCCAGTATGAGTACATGCAGCGTGCCGCAGAGCGTCTGCGGATTGTCATTCCGGTGACGTTGCTGATCGTCGTCGTCCTGCTGTACTTCAGCACCCGCAGCATCCCCAAGATTCTCATCGTGCTGCTGGCCGTACCGTTTTCGCTGATCGGCGCGTTCTGGCTCCTGTACCTGCTGGACTACAACATGAGCGTTGCGGTGTGGGTGGGCATCATCGCGCTCGCCGGCGTCGATGCCGAAACCGGGGTCGTGATGTTGCTCTATCTCGATCAGTCGTTTGACAGATTCAAAGGAGCTGGACGCATGAGCAGCATGGCCGATCTTCAGGAGGCCGTCGAGGAGGGTGCCGTCAAGCG
Organism: Acidobacteriota bacterium; assembly: GCA_020851835.1. GTDB lineage: Bacteria > Acidobacteriota > Vicinamibacteria > Vicinamibacterales > UBA2999 > VFZN01. Next base: position 40,866 of record JADZBZ010000081.1, on the reverse strand, counting down.
CATCCGCCCGAAGATGATGACCGTCATGGCCATTCTGATGGGCCTGCTCCCCATCATGTGGAGCCACGGCGCCGGCGCGGACGTGATGAAGCGCATCGCGGCGCCAATGGTCGGCGGTGTCGTCACGTCGTTCGCCCTCGAGCTGCTCATCTATCCGGTCATCTTCACCTTGTGGAAGTGGCACGGCGAAGTCAAACACGCCGTGGCGCACCCGGCCAACTAGTACTACTTTGTCAGTTTCTCAATTCGACTTCTTTGAGCTTGAGCATCCACTTCAAGTAATGCGGCTGCGTCATGAAGAAATGCGCGGTGAGCACCTCTTGGATAACGGCACGCACCTGCGGCAGCGTCAGACGCGTCTGCCCTCGCCGGCGCCGTTCGTTCTGGAGAAAGCTGTAGGCGAGGGCCGTCAAGACCACATGGCGTTGCCAGCCGGGCAGGCTGCGGCCTTCGAAGTGATCGAGTCCGAGCTCGTCCTTGAGTTCTTGGTACTGCTGTTCGATTGCCCAGCGTTGATGGGCCAGCTGGACCAGGGCGCGCAACGACGCAGTGGGCGGCAGGTCCACCAAGTAGTAACGGACGCGGTCGCCGCCAGCCAGTTCCCGTTCGCAGAGCAACCAGACTTCGGGCGCGAGTCGTCGCTCGGCCCGCCAATCGTGGGCCGGCGTGACCCTGACTGCACAGAAGCGTGCACGCCAGGGAGGATTGGCGCCGTTGCGCCACGAGACGAGTCGCCAGCGTCGTGGCGTTTGTGTGGCCGCCCACGCGCGCGCTTCGAGGCTGTGTGTCTCCGGCGGCAACAGCCGACGGGTGCGCGGGCGGCCTTTGCCGGTCAGTGGCGCGGGCGCCGTGAGGACCGGGGTCCCCAGGAACACCTTGAGGTCGGACGAGACCCCCAACGCATAGGGCAGCTTGGCGCGATGCAAGACGCGGCGCAGCGTCGCGTTGTCGCCAAACTCCGCATCGCCGACCACGGCCGTGACCGTAAACCCCGCCGAGCGGACCTGGCGCAGCAGCGTCAAGGCCAACTGCCATTTCGGCTCGAACACCACCGTCGCAGGAATCCGGGCTCGCGCCCGCTGGCGTGGGCTGAGCCACTCCTCGGGGAGGTACAGCGTGGCGCCCAGCACCCACGCCCGCACCCCGGTCCACAGCGCGACCGTCACCGCCGTCTGACAATTCGCGACCTTGCCGCGCGCGCCGCAGTACTGCCGCGCGACGCCGACCGAGGCCGTGCCCTGTTTGGGAAAGCTCGTCCCGTCGAGAATCAGGACGCCCGTACGTTCCGGCACCCGCTCGCGCAACCGCTTCCACACCGACTCGGCGGCCCACGGCGCATGCGTGATGAAGTGCTGGAAGGCCTGATACGCCCCGGGATCGCTGAGCCGCGCCCACATCGCTTCCATCGATTTGCGACGACTGTCGCTCAGCACGCCGGTCACATACCGACGCAGCGCGCCTCGCTGACTCGCGCGACCGAAGTCCCCTTCGAACGGCTCCAGCCACGTCACCAACCGTCGCAGCCACGCCGTGGCGGTGTGATCCAGCACCGAGACGCAGCGTATCGAACTCGCGCAATTTGTACAATGCCCTCAAAAGTGATCACTCCCGAACCACTCGGGAATTCATCAATCTGACAAAGTAGTACTAGGAGCCTGACATGTCGATTCGCCGCCTGGTCATCGTCGCCTCCCTAAGCAGCCTGCTCGGACTCCCGACGACCGGACATACCCAGCCGTTCGCCCTGACGGCGCGGGAAGACAGGGCATTCGGCAGCCGCCCCGGCACGCTCCGTATCGGTGACGACGGCGTGGTGTTCGACACTGCGGACCCGAAGCACCGTCGGGTCTGGCACTTGGATGACGTGCGCCAGTTTCGTGTCGAATCGTCACGCCGCCTCGTGATCGAAACCTACCGTTCACGCGGGTGGAAGGGTGCGGGTCGCAGCCGCACCTACGAGTACGCGACAGGCACCGACATCCCTGACGCACTGGTGGCATTTCTGCTGGCGCGCGTCACCCGGCCGGTGGTCACCGCGGTGCTGCCGCAGCGGAGGACCACGCTGGCTCCTCTGGCGGTGGCCGTCCACCACGAGGGCACCGATACCGCAGGGACACTGGCGCTCTACGACGATGGGCTGGCATTCGAGGCCGATCGAGATGGCTTTGCGCGCTACTGGCGGTTCTCCGACCTTGACGCCGTGCTCCGACAGGACCGATACCGGCTCTATGTCGCTGCCTTTGAAGGCAACCGTGAACACGTCCGGCCCTTCCTGTTCACGCTGAAGCAAGACCCGCCGCCCGGGTTCTACGACCTACTCTGGCGGCACCTCAACAGCCGATCGACTGGGAATCCGGCGCCTCGCCCTTGAGGGGCCGCCTCGGTATCAGCGACCACGGCGCACATGCGAGTCAACCTCGGATGGAGTTGGCACTGGCTACTGAGGGTCCGCCCCACCCGTCTCTGTCTTGCCTCGCTCGAGATGGAACTTCTGCATGCGGTACAGCAGCGTGCTCCGCGTGATGTTGAGGAACGCGGCTGCGCGGGTCTGGTTCCAGTTGTGCTTCTCCAGGGACGCCAGCAGGAGCTCGCGTTCGACCTCTTCCAGTGACACGCCCTCGTCTGGCAATTCCATGCGGAGGTTGGCCACGCGATGTTCGCGGGACCGTAGCCGCTCTGGGAGGTCATCCAGACCAATGACGCCATCCCGATCGAGAGCGAGCGCCCGCTCGATCACGTTCTCCAGTTCCCTGATGTTGCCCGGCCACCCGTAGAGGTTCAGCGCGGAATACACATCCTTCTCGACGGTCGGGCGCCCCCGACCCAGACGCTGCGTGTGCTTCTCCAGGAAGTGATCGACGAGCAGCGGAATGTCGTCGGCCCGTTCTCGCAGGGGCGGCATGCGAATGGACACGACCGCGAGTCGATAGTAGAGGTCGTCTCTGAACGTTCCGTCCGAGACCATCTTCTCCAGATCGCGATTGGTGGCGGCCACGACGCGCACGTTGACTTTCAGGGGTCGCGTGTCGCCAACCTTGTCGATCTCGCGCTCCTGCAGCACGCGCAGAATCTTCACCTGCAGCTGAGCCGGCAGGTCGCCAATCTCGTCCAGGAAGATGGTGCCGCCGTCGGCGGCCTCGAACTTGCCTCGCTTGTCGCCCACGGCACCCGTGAACGACCCGCGCCGATGCCCGAACAACTCCGACTCGAGGAGTTGCTCAGGAATGGCGCCGCAGTTGATGGTGACGAAGGGCTCGCGCGCACGAGTGCCGTGGAAATGGATCGCCTTCGCCAGCAGTTCCTTGCCCGTTCCGCTCTCTCCCTCCAGAAGCACCGTGGCGTCACTCTGAGCAACGCGGCCGGCCGTATCCGTCACCGCTCGCATGGCCCGCGACCCGGCGATCATGTTGGCGAAGGAGAGACGGTCGGCGATCACCTCGCGCAGGTACCGATTCTCGCTCGTCAACGCAGCGACTTCGAGCGCCTTCCTCACCGCCGCTCGCAACTGATCCCGATTGAACGGTTTCGTCAGGTAGTCGGACGCGCCGAGCTTCATCGCACCGACGGCAGAGTCGATTGAGCCGTGTGCAGTGAGCATGATGACAGGCAGGTCGGGCTGCATGGTCTTGACGCGCGTGAGCAGCTCAATGCCATCCATCTCGGGCATCCGCACGTCTGTCAGAACCAGGTCTACGGGTTCGGCCTGAAACAGGCGCCAGCCTTCTGGTCCATCGGTGGCCGTCAGCACGCGGTACCCTTCCTCCTGAAGGTTGAACTCCACGACCCTGCGGAGACTCTCGTCGTCGTCCACGACGAGAACGGTCTTCGCCGTGCGCACTCGGCCCGTTGGCTCGCCAGTCATACTCCTCCCGCGGCCTCGCCCGATAGGGGCAGGCGGATTCGGAAGGTGCTGCCCCTGGGCACGTGGGGCCGCACCTCGATCGTTCCATGGTGGGCTTCAACGATGCGCTGGGAGATCGCAAGACCGAGACCAGTCCCCTTTGGTTTTGTCGTGAAGAACGGGTCGAAGATACGCTCCGCATGGGCCGGTGCAATGCCCGCGCCCTGGTCCGTGACGTCAATGACAACCCACGGACGTTCGACTGATTCGCAAACGCGCACCTCGCCTGGTCCGTCGGTGGCCTGAATGGCATTGAGGACGACGTTGAAGACGACCTGCGTGATCCGCTCTTGATCAAGGGGGATGAGCGGGATGTCTCCCGTGCAGTCTGACACGACGGTCACCCCCTTCTGCTCCGCCTGAGCATGCAGCAATGCCGCCACATGCGTGACGATCTTGTGCAGATCCTGCAGCCGAAACGTCGGAGCGTGAGGTCCAGCATAGCTGAGGAACTCGCCGACGAGGCCTTCGAGGCGCGCGATCTCCTTCGTCGCGATTCCCGCGAACTCGGCCTCCGGGGACTCGGGCTTCGCACGAGAGGTGATAATCTCGATCGCCCCCTTGACACTCGCGAGAGGGTTCTTGATCTCATGGGCCAGCCCGGCGGCAATCTCGCCGAGGGCCGACAGACGGTCGGCCCGGCGCAGGTGCTCCTGCGACTCGCGCAATTCGCGATTGGCCCGTTCCAGGGACGAGGCCGCCGCGCGATACCGTCCGGCAAGGCGGCGTTGCGCGCCGACCAGCACGCCGACGGTCACGCCAATCACGTGAAAAGCGACGACTTGCGCGTAGAGGCTGGCTGAGTAGGCCGCATTCCCCGTCCAGGCCGAGCGGATATGGGGCACGAACAGCGCCGCCGTCAGCGTGGCGGCGACGATCCCTCCCCAGGCACCGTACCAGTAGGCGGCAAAGATGACCGGGACGTAGCACAGGTAGTTGTAGATCTCGTGCAGCGCCAAGTGGGACGCATCGGTGACGTAGTGCAACGTGGCGATTCCGGCGGTCCCCACGAGGATGCCCGCTCCCCTCGCCAGGTGATGACGCCTAGGCAGGTCCCGCCAGCGATCGACTTCAGGGGCGAACATCGATGCGGGCGTACGAAGCACAGGATTGGTCATGAGGGCGCGCCGGCCATTGCGAACAGCTGGGTTGCCGTACCCTTGCGATGAGGGAGGAATGCAGCGCCAGTCCCTGCCGCTCCCATCGATGCCAGGCGGGCTCCCGTCACGGGATCCATTATGCGTTCGTTCACACAGACCCACCCGATCAGACCCCCGACGACTCCGGTCGGAAGTGGATCCGCTGCCATCACGCGTCGCTCGGGCCGGATGGGTTCGAGGTGGAGGCATAGTTCGGCGTAGCCAGCATCGGCTCGATCGGCGGTGATCCCAGTGTGGCGGCGCTCCCTCATGTGTGCCGGAGTCATCTACACCAACTGCGGTTTCCACCAGTCGCTCAGGCGCACCGTCAGCACCGGGAGAATGCCCATCTGCAGTACTGGCCACAAACCCACGTCAATGACGGGCAGCAGCGGCATCAAGTCGTTGTACGTCCAGCGACCACTGGACACAGCGACAACCTCGAGCACGACAGCCGTCAGTGCTCCGACCACTCCCAACGCCGCCAACTGCCAGAGGCCGGCGCGTCGGGGCGACGTCGACAGCCCACCGACGATCAACCACAGGACCACCGTCCAGCCCGCGTCAGTCACCGCCATCGGCAGGCAGTGCCAGACTCGAAACCACAGCGTGCCACTCGATTCCACGAATGCCACAGCATGCGTGGCTTCCCACATCCAGTGCAACACGAACGCCACGGTCAGTATCCGCACCACATCGAGGGCGCGGGCTCTCCAGTCGGGTCGCGCCCCGGTCACCTGTTTCCCGAGCCTTGCTTCATCATCTTCATCATCGGGCATTCCGACATCATCTTCTTCATTTCTGGCGACAGTCCTCCTCCCATGTGCTGCATCATGTGACCCATCATCTGACCCTGCATCTGCATCATCTGGTCGCGCATGGCCGTGCGCTGCTGCACCATTGCCGTCACCAGGTCCGCGATGGCCTGAGTCTTTGACTCGCCTGTGGCCGCGTTCATCTTGGTCACCAACGCAGTCAGTTTGTCGTCCATGCCCTTCATGTCCGCCATCATCTTCTGCTGCATCTGCATCATCTGCGTTTCCTGCTTCTGCATGTCGGCTGGCTGTTGGCCATCAGGGTGATGCTCCTCATGGGCCTGCTGGACGGTCACGGGCGCAGCCGATACGTTCGTCGGTACGCCGGCGAACTGCGGCGCCGCGAGGGTGCCGATCGCGAGAGTGGCAACGAGGCTCAGTCGTGTCATGGTTCCTTCTCCTTCATGGGCTAGTTGACGTACAAGTGGCCTCAGGCTCTCGGACTATCGCAAGCCTGGCGGGGGTGCGGCCCAGCGTCGCGCGAAGTAGTTGTGCAGGGGCACAAACAGGACGCCCAGGTAGGCGCCGTACAGAAAAGACTCCACCAGACCGAGCAAGACGCTGCCCGGCGAGATCCACGCGAAGCCAGGCAGCACCACCTCGAGTGCCTGGTGCGCAACCGGCAGCCCCGGTAGCAGAATGCCGCTCAGCACGCAGATAGCGAAAGTCACAGCCCCTAGGCAACCCAGCGACATCGTCCAGACCTTGACGTTCAGCATGCGGCCTGCCTTTCCGATATCTGCCGAAGAGCCTCGGCGTCAGGACCCCTGCCTTCTTGACTGTGTATCTCACGAACGCAGCGGCAGTAGGTGCAATCACAATCGTCTCGACATTCGTGGAACGCGGGTGCGGCCTCGAGTCGCGCGGCGTGCGCGCGGGCGATCGGGTAGACGAGCGGTGTCCACCAGTGCGGGGCATAGTGTCGACGCAGCCACGCCCGTGGATCCGAGGCGCGACACACCCGTCGAACGAGCGCCCGATAGCCCCGATCACCGAAGCGGCCGTATGCGTACCGATTGACGGCGGCGGCCCTTATCCATGGGCGCAATCGGCGTCGATACGCCTCCTCATATGCGGCCAGGTGGCCGTCGGCGCAAGCCCGTCCGGCGAGGTGCCCGGACATCAGGGCGTAGCGCATGCCGAACCCGAACAGCGCGTCTTGAAGGCCGGCGGCTTCGCCCGCGATGAGGATGCGCCCGCGGCGCACCGTCGGGTCCGCTGCCATGGCCCCGAATCCCCCGAATCGCGTCGCGTCGCGGACCCTGACACCTACGGTGCGCTCGAAGAACTCGACAGTCCGGGCGAGGTACTGCTTGTCGTTGTGGAAGTCGGCGAACATGCACGTGGCGAGCGTCGCGCGACCCCGGCAGATCAGGAGGTACGCATAGCCGGCCGGCGCGAGGTCGTCGGACACCGCGCCAAACGCCCCGTCTCGCCTGTCGGTGGGAAAGACGTAGCCCACGGCGATGGCGTCGACTCGCCTTGGCCCGTGCGCCACGATACCGCCATCTGGCAGGCGCTCGACGTTCTGCCCGAACTGGATTTCGACTCCCTCTGCCAGCGCTTGGGTCTTCAGTGCCTGGTCGAGCGAACCGGCATCGGTGCCACGGCGTACGAGGTACCACAGAGGTTCGCGGGAGCGGCACTCGTACTCGCGACCGTCTGGATCGAAGAAGGCGCACTCTCGAAACGGCGTGTGCTCGAAGGCGACGTCGATGCCAATGGAGCGCAGCTCCTCGAGCACGTCGCTCCCGGTGGACCAGTTCTCCAGCCCCTGGAAGTCCCCGTGGAAGCGGGCTCCGACATCGCCTCGCCGCTCGAGTACGCGGACGTGGCCCCCTCGGCGCACGATCGTCAAGGCCGCGGCCAGCCCAGACAGCCCAGCACCCGCGATCGTCACCATCGATGTTGGCATGACTTCACCCTTCCCGAGTCCGGCTGCCCACCTCGCGCGAATCGGCTAGGGCCGAGCGACGACCAGCTTGAGCACGTCCGACAGCAGATTGTCCTCTCGTTCCACGACAAGGCCTGCGGCCCTGATGTTCTCGATCGTTCGCCGATTGATGTGCGGACCACTCCGCGCCACAATCGGGTCGAGCCGGTCGAACAGGGCCGCCAGCCATGGCGTGCCGGGCCGGACATGCTCGAGGAAGACCGCATGACCGCCCGCCCGAAGCACGCGCCGGACCTCCGCCAGACCCCGGACGGGGTTTGGCACTGAACAGAACACACATGTCGCCACCACCGTGTCGAAGGTTCCCGCAGGCCAGTCGAGGTTTTCGACATCCATAAGGGCCAAGCGGATGTTCACCGGTTGCGGCCTTCGGCGGGCTCGCTCCAGCATGCGAGGACTGAAGTCGATCGCATCGACTTGCACGGACTCCTCATAGAGGGATAGGTTCCGGCCAGTCCCCACACCCACCTCGAGCACGCGCGGCCCTTGGACCTGCGCCATGAGACGAGCGCGGAACCTGCCCATCGCGAGTCGCTCCATCGGCCAGGTCACGACGTCGTAGCGCGCCGCGCCTCGATCGTAGCGGCGACGCACAGCTGCGGCCGCGTCATCAATGGAAGTCACACAGCGCCTCTTACCGAGAGCCTCACTGGACACCGTCTCTGCGCTGGACGCATTCAATGATCGCGCCACACACTGCGGGCGGACGCGAGGAAGAAGGGTCACGGAATCTGTGACTTCCAGCACCCGCAGTCCCAGCGTCCCCGGAGGCCAGGATCCATTGTCTGAATCCAGACAGGAGTCGGTTGAAAAGCGCCAATCTCGGCGCCCCTGGCACCGCCGGTGTGGTGAAGACCCAGTCAGCGGGGCGGGCGACAGGGGCAGACGTAGTCGTCCGCCGTATAGCGGCGCACGAGGCGCCGGACCAGGGTCACAGGATCCGCTTCGTACACGACCTCCGCGCCCGTCTGCTTGTGCAGATTCGCTTGCAGCGCGGGCAGGGCATCGGCAATGCCACCAGTGCCGGTCAGCACGCCAATGAGCTTGCCGTATTCATACGCGATCGCAAACTCCCCGAGCGTTCCTGAACGGCCACCCGCCACGATCACGATGTCGCTGCTGTGAATGTTCACTAGCTCTCGGCCCATCAGCCCGAGCCCGGTGAAGATGAGCACATCGTATTCCTTGTAAGGAGAGCCGTACCGCTCGACGTGCTCCTTGAGGGACACGGCAGGCGAGATTCCGACGACATGTCCGCTCGCGGACTTCGCCCCGAGGACGACCTCGTGCGGCACACCCGGACAGGCACCAGTGAGCAGACAGCATCCGCTCGAGGCGATCGCTCGTCCGAGTCGCCGGCAGCTGTCGACCATGCCTGGGACAGATTCGCCGCCCGCGGAGCCCATCACGCCGATGCGAAGCTGCACACCGGTGACCGGGTCGACTGTGGGGCGAGCGCCGGCGTCGTCGCGCATGGCAGCATCTTCGCATGCACGGGTGGCGTCGCCACGGCTGCACGGCGGCTTCGGCGCATTGTTAGCGACAATTAATCGAGGTCGACGAACCGCTCCGTGCCCTGTCAGCTATCGTGACACGGGACGAATCGGAGACACGACTCGACCCCATGGGGGAGGAACGTTCGTGAGCGAGAAGAAGCGCCGCAAGCCGGAAGATGTGTCGCCCCGGGCCCGCCGCAGCAACTACAAACGGCAGCTCCACGCGCTGCAGGTAGAGCTCGTCAAGCTCCAGCGGCACTTCATCCGGTGCGACGACAGGATTCTCGTCGTGCTCGAGGGACGGGACGCCGCGGGCAAGGACGGCGTGATCAAGCGCATTGTGCAGCACTTGAGTCCTCGCGAGACGCGCGTAGTCGCCCTTGGTCCTCCCTCCGACCGGGACCGGAGTGCGTGGTATTTCCAGCGCTACGTGCCGCACCTGCCGGCGGCACAGGAGTTCGTCCTCTTCAACCGGTCCTGGTACAACCGGGCGGGCGTCGAGCGCGTGATGGGGTTCTGCACCGACGATGAGTACCAGGAGTTCATGCAGTCGGTACCCGAGTTCGAGCAGATGCTCGTGCGCTCCGGCATCAGATTGCTCAAGTACTACCTGGATATCAGCCGGCCCGAGCAGCGGGCGCGACTGCGCTCGCGCCGGAAGGATCCGTTGAAACAGTGGAAGGTCAGCCCGATCGACGACAAGGCCCTGAAGCGGTGGAAGGCCTACAGCGAGGCGCGCAATGCGATGCTGGCTCGAACCCACAACCCCGTGGCGCCGTGGACGCTCGTGCGCGCGGACGACAAGCGACTCGCCAGGATCAATCTCATCCAGGACCTGTTGACGCGCCTGCACTACGCCGACAAGGACGAGACCGTCCTCAGGGCAGATCCGGCCACTGTCTTTCCCTATCACCCGGACTGCGTCAAGCGAGGAGCCATCGCCCCATGAGCGGACGACACGAAGGACACAACGCGGCACACCGCACGACGGACACCGTCACGGTGGACGTCGGAGGGCTGGTGTCGGCACTCAGTGCTGCGGGAGTGGAAAAGCAATTGTCGAGATTGCCGGGTGCCGAGCGCGTCGAGGTCAACTACGTCGGCGGCAGTGCCACGGTGACGTTCGACCCGGCACGGACCACGATCGACGCCATCAAGGCGCAGGTCCGGGAGTGCGGCTATCACTGCTCGGGCCGGCAGCTGCCGCGTCACGTGTGCGAGCCCGGCGATCCCCCGGCTGAGCCGGCTGCCGCGACGGCTCCGGCCCATGTCGGCCATGGCCCCGCTTCGGCCGCCCGGACCGCTGCGCCCGCCGCCCAGAGAGACGAGATGGCCCACGAGATGGGCCACGGCGCGGGAGCGGACATGCAGGCGATGGTGCGCGACATGCGCAACCGCTTCTGGCTCTGCCTGGCGTTCACCGTGCCGCTGTTCATCTATTCGCCGATGGGCGGGCTCTTCACCCCGCCGGCGCCGCCATTCGGACTCGCATTGGACGTCTGGCTGTTCGTCCTCGGCACGCTCGCCATCATCTATCCGAGCTGGCCGTTCTTCGTGGCGGCGTGGCGCGCCCTGCAGAACGGCGTCCTCAACATGGCGGTGCTGATCGTGCTGTCGGTCGGCACGGGCTATGTCTTCAGCGTGGGGGCGACGTTCTTCTTCGACGGGGTCCAGTTCTACGAGGCCGTCGCCGTACTCCTCGTGTTCATCCTGCTGGGCCATTGGCTCGAGATGCGGGCCCGGGCGGGCGCGTCGAACGCTATTCGCTCGCTGATGGATCTCGCACCACCCATGGCAACCGTCGTCAGGGACGGCGGTGAAGTGGAGATCCCCACGGCCCAGGTCATGATGGGCGACATCGTCGTGATTCGGCCCGGCAACAAGATTCCGGTGGACGGCGAGGTGCTGGACGGGGACTCGCAGGTGGACGAGTCGATGCTCACCGGCGAGTCGATGCCCGTCGCCAAGAAGCCGGGCGACATGGTGATCGGCGCCACCATTAACAAAAGCGGCAGCTTCAAGTACCGTGCGACCAAGGTGGGCGCGGATACGGCGCTGGCGCAGATCGTCAAGCTGGTGCAGGAAGCCCAGAACTCGAAGGCCCCCGCGCAGCTGCTGGCCGACAAGGCCGCCCAATGGCTCGTGCTCATCGCCATCGTCATCGGCGTTGTCACCTTCTCCGTGTGGTTCTGGTGGATCGGCCAGACCCTGCTGTTCGCAATCACGCTCACCATCACTGTGTTCGTGATCGCCTGCCCGGACGCATTGGACTGGCGACGCCGATGGCCGTGATGGTCGGAACCGGGCTCGGCGCGCAGCGCGGCATCCTGTTCAAGAACGCGTCGGCGCTCGAGGACGCCACCCGGCTCGATATCGTGGTGTTCGACAAGACCGGGACCCTGACGATGGGTCAGCCGGATGTGGTGGAGGTCGTGGCGGCGGCCGACGTCGATGAGGACGAGGTCCTGACCCTTGCGGCGACGGTCGAGCAGGGCTCCGACCACCCCCTGGCGCAGGCCATCCAACGCCGGGCCGAAGGGCTGACGCTCGAGGCGCTCTCGGGATTCGTCAATCTCGAGGGCAGGGGCGCTCGGGCGGAGGTGGGTGGACGCACTGTTCTTCTCGGGAACCGCCGGCTGATGGACGAAGAGCGCGTGGACCTGGCGGCGCTGCTCGAGGAGGCCGAGCGGTTGCAGGCCGCCGGACAGACCGTCGTGCACGTCGCCGCGGGCGGCACCGTGCTCGGTCTGATTGCGATTGCCGACGCGCCGCGACCGACGTCGGCCGCGATGGTCCAAGGGATGAAGGCACGCGGCATCGAAGTCGCGATGCTTACCGGCGACAACCAGGCGACGGCCGAACGCATCGCGCGCGGACTGGGGATCGACACGGTGATCGCCGACGTCCTGCCAGGTCAGAAGGCCGAACGGATCAAGGCGCTCCAGGCGCAGGGGAAGCGCGTGGGCATGGTGGGCGACGGCGTCAACGATGCGCCGGCCCTCGTGCAGGCCGATGTCGGCCTGGCAATCGGCGCGGGCACCGATGTCGCGATGGACAGTGCGGACGTCGTGCTGATGCGGAGCGACCCCTACGATGTGCTGGTGGCGATCGGCCTCTCCCGGGCCACGCTGCGCAAGATGCATCAGAACCTGTTCTGGGCCGTCGCCTACAACGTGGTCGCGTTTCCCGCGGCGGCGGGGGTGTTCTACCCGCTCGTCATCAGCCCCGAGGTGGCGGCACTCTCCATGTCGGGCAGTTCCGCGCTGGTAGCCATCAACGCGCTGCTCCTGAAGCGCACCCGGCTCGATGCCAGCCCTGACGATGGAGCCACACCCGCCTGACCCGGCCACGGATCGCACCGGCCGCATCCGCGCGCTCCTGGCACGGTGCTGCCAGATGTGCGGTCCGGGCCACCTGCACGCATGTGAGCGGCGGACGGACGCCCCCTTCGAGGCGGTCGAGTCTCCCGGACACCTCGCTCTCAAGGGCCCACTGAGCTCAGCGCTCCAGACCCAGCTGACCAGGCTCTCCGGGCATCCCGTCACGCGCACGAACCGCGTTCGGCTCCTACGCGACGGTGCCGACACCTTCGTGGCGATGCTGGCGCTCGTCGAAGAGGCCTCGACGGAGGTCCTGCTCGAGAACTACATCATCCGGGCGGATTCCGTGGGACGGGCCTACGCCGATGCACTGACGACTCGGGCCCGATCGGGCGTCGACGTGCGTGTCCTCCACGACCCGTTCGGCGATCCCCTCAGCCTGCTGCCGCTCCATCTCCAGTTCTGGCGGTCGCCGGCGCGGCTCAGCATCTACAACCCGCCACGACCCACACTTCGATACCTGCGTGCATGGCGAGACCATCGCAAGCTCGTCGTGCAGGACCGGACGCGGCTGGTGGCGGGTGGCCTCTGCGTCGCCGACGTGTGGTTGGGCAACTGTGTTCGGTCCTGCACATGGCGAGACTCGGCCGTGCTGGTCGAAGGGGGCGCGGCCGCGCAGGCCGCGGAGGCATTCGACCGCCTCTGGCAGGATGCCTTTGCGCTGACGTGGCGTCGCCGGAAGGTCACGAGTCACCCGATCGGCCCGGTGGGCCCGGCGGGTGACGTGCCGGTGCGTGTGCTGGCGGACGAGCCCGGCCGCCGCTGCAGCGAGCAGGTGCTGACTGCCGTGATTGACGCTGCTCAGCGGGAAGTGCTGATCACGAACCAGTACGGTCTGCCCACCCCGCCACTGTCAGACGCCCTGATCGCTGCCGCCCGCCGCGGCGTGGACGTCCGGATGATCCTGCCCCCCTCGAGCCGCCCCTTCTTCGTCGGGTTGGCCACGGAGCATCGCCTCGGCCGGTTGCTGGAGTCCGGGGTGGCAGTCTGGCACTGGACCGGCGCGATGATGCATGCGAAGACGGTGGTCGTCGATCGGTGCTGGTCGCTCGTGGGCTCCACGAACCTGGACCGTCTCAGCCTACGCCGTAACGCCGAGCTCAACGTCGAGATTCACGGAACCAGTGTCGGCGAGCAGGTGGCAGCGATGTTCGAGGCCGACCAGGCTTCCTGCGCGCGTTTCTCCTTGCGTGACTGGCACAACAGACCTCGTTGGCGCCGCGTCGAGACGAGGCTGATGGCGCTGGCAGAACCCCTGATGTGAGCCTGGCCCGCCTCGCCTCCTGCCTGGCTCTCGATGAACGAGTTTTAATCTGGCGCATGTAGACCGGGCTGTATCGTTGAGAATCTTGGCCGCCGGCACCTCTACCATGCGCGAGTCACTGATCGAGGAGCTCAAGCGCTATGTGGGCTTCACGCCCGACGATGCAGACACCCTGCGGGCCTTGGGCCCCGTCGTTGACACGCACCTCGGCGCGTTGACCGACCGTTTCTACTCGCAGATTCCTGCCCATCCCGAGGCCACCGAGGTGTTCACTGGAGGCGAGGTACAAATCGCGCGACTCCGGCAGTCCCTGCAGCACTGGGCGCGGGGGCTTTTCGCCGGCGTCTACGACGAGGCGTATGCAGACCAACGCCTCAAGATGGGCCTGCGTCATGTCGCCCTTGGCCTTCCACAGCGATACGTCCTCGGCGCGATTCATGTCGTCGACACGTTTCTGCGCCACGTCTTGACCGAGGCGCTCTCGGAACACGGGCGCCGTGCCGAAGCGCTCGGCAGTTTGAGCCGGATTCTCAGCATCGATACCTGCTTGATCTGCGAGTCCTATTTCGAAGGCAGCCTCGCCGCCTTACGGGCCGCCAACACACAGCTGCGCGACGCGAACCTCCGCCTCGAGCAAGCCAACCGCGAGAAGACGGAGTTCCTGGCGATCGTGTCGCACGAACTCCGCACGCCCCTCACGTCGCTGCTGGGCTTCGCGAAGCTGCAGGCCGATGGACATGTGGCTGCGGCAGCTGACCGGGAGAACGTCAGCCGGGAAATCCATCGCGCTGGCGATCTGGTCATGGACTTGCTCGACGATTTCGTCGACATCTCCCGAATGGACGCGGGACTCCTGACCTTGACGTCGGCCGCAGTGGATGTGGCCTCGGTGATCACCGAGGTGAGCGGGCTGACCGAGCCTGCCGCGCGAGCCAGAGGACTCTCGCTGTGTTCGGCGATCCATGGCATCCCGCCGGTCTCAGCCGATGCCAGGCGCCTCAGGCAGGTGTTCCTCAACGTCGTCGGAAACGCCATCAAGTTCACGGATGCCGGGGAGATCCGCCTGGAGGCGACGGTGGATGGGTCCAGCCGGCAGGCATTGATCACGGTGCGTGACACGGGAGTCGGGGTGCCACGACGCCGCCAGCCGTTCGTGTTTGAGCGTTTCCACCACTTCGACCCCAAGGCCAACGAACCACGCGCTGGGGTCGGGCTCGGCCTGTCCATCGCAAGGGACCTCGTGCGTCGGATGGGCGGCGACATCGCTTTGGCGTCGGACGGCGAGGGTCGTGGAACGACTGTGACGGTGTCGTTGCCCCTCCACGGTAGTGCCACTCTCCCCGGTGCCCTGCGGGCGACCGACGCGCGGGAGGTGCCGTGAAGCGGATTGTCCTGGTCGAAGACGATTCTTCGGTGGCCGCATATTTCTCGTACGTGCTCGAGAAATTGGGCGGCTTCTCGGTTGACCGTCCGGCGACGGGCGAAGACACATTGCGCCTGGCACTGGACCCCCGCACCATGGCCGTCATCGTCGATGCCACGCTCCGCTTCTTCCCGTACCACGGCGGCCCAATCGATGGCGTCGAGGTGGCTCGTCTGGTAAAGGCGCAGTCCGCCCACCTGCCGGTTGTCCTGACGAGCGCTCGCGTGATGCCAGGCGACCGGGACCAGTTTCTGTCGTCCTCGCGAGCCGACGACTTTCTCGCCAAGCCGTTGGGGAACCACCACGAACTGCTGGACGCGGTTGCGAATCTGACGGCTGCGCGCGCAAGTCGCGGCAGCCGTCGAGGAGACTGACATGGCCCGACGGACTACACGGCGATGGATACTGACGACGATCCTATTCCTGGCAGTGCCGGCATCCGCACACCCGGGCCACGAGCACCACGTCGAGGGCGTGATCGCCAAAGTCCGAGGTCAGGTGTTCGACGTTGAAGACAGCGGCGGGAGGCTGACGTTCGCTATCGTCGCCGCGACGGAAGTCTACATGGGGACCACGAAGGCCACCCCGTCCTCTATCAAGGTCGGTCTGCGTGCCGAGGTCGATGGAGTCGAGAACGACCGTGGGATGATCGAGGCCAAGCTGGTGCGGCTCGCCGTTCGGTAACGTCTCGAGCAACACTCGGTCTTCACGGTCGTCGCAGCCGTCGCTTTCGTCGCAGTCGACCGCGCCGTCTCGCTGAGACGCTGCTCGCAGCCCGCACCCTCTTGAGGCTGGCATGCCGGTGCCTGTCTATGGCGCGGGGCAAGCCCGCACCATCCGGACCCACGCCCACGGACCGCTGCGTGAAGACAGACGATTGGGCCGCCGTAAGTGCGCGTGTTCAGCCAGTCGACGTCGGAGGCGAAGGGCGCGTGCGAGCCGTGCCCGCGGCGGTAGCAGCTGATTCGAGTCACTCCAGGAGGCACGGCTGCGTAGCCGTGGCGGGTACAACGATTGCTGTAAATGTGTCCAGGACTGTCGAGAGGACACGTTATGGCGAAACAGCATACGAAGTCAGCTGGTCAACACAGCGAGCCCCAGAAACCCGCCACCGGTTCGAGCGCCCTCCAGGAGGAGATCGCATTGAGAGCCTACTACCGGCACTGTGAGCGCGGAGGTGCGCCAGGGTCGGCCACGGACGACTGGCTGGCGGCCGAGCAAGAAGTGTTGGCTGAACGGCCCGCACAGCACCCCCAGGAGCCAGACATCGACTGATGGGTTGGCTCGCTCGGGTGCGTCGAACCCAGCAGGCGGACAGGCCCACTATGTCACCTCCTGAAACGCTCGTCGATGTCGACATCGGCCGTCGCGTCACGGCCGAATACCGGGACATGCCCGGGCTCTGTCTGACCGTCTCCCAGGCGGCCCGTTTCTGGGGATTGCACCCGGACGTCTGTTGCGCGGTGATCGACGGACTCGTTCGGCAGGGCGTGCTGCGCCGGACCACGAAGGGCGCGGTGGTACTCGCGCGGTAGGCGCGCCAGGCGCCGGGACCGGCGGGGCTTGGCCTGGGACGGCACACTGGAGGCAGTATGAGCGCACAAGCTTTGTGGCTGGGCACGCTCCTCGCCGCGTTGGCGACGCCCGGTGTCGGGTTTGGGCAGGCGGCGCCATCGTCCGGCCCGACGACGTCAGCGGTTTCGATTGGCGGCACCGGTGGTATCTCGGCAGGCACGATGACAACGGGAGGTGCCCTCGGTGGACACCTCGATTTCGATCTCACCGATCGTGTCACGCTCGAGGGACGGGGACTCTGGCTGCAGCGGGGCGCCAGCGCGACCGGTCTCGAGGTGAGCGGCACGATGCTCGTCACGGTGTTCAGCGGGAAGACGGCATCGCCCTACGTCGCGTTTGGAGGCGGGCTGTACCGCGCTCGATTCGACATGGACAGCCGGCAGTTGTTCGGACGCGGGAGCATGCCGTTTGCGACGGGAACGTCGGTCATACCCGCTCAGGCATTTGGCGGCCACATGATAGGGGGTGGTGCGATGTCCGGCGGCACCACCTGGATGGATGCCGCCACCGGTTCGACCTTCGAGACCCGTGAGATGCCGATGTTCTACGCGTCTCGGCTTGGGCAGATGGCCGTCCCTCTCGACGGTCGGTGGGGTACTCGAAGGTTCGTCGACCCGGCGATGACCCTCGGGTTCGGCGTGCGGCTCGACGTCGCCAGGCGCTTCTACGTGCGTCCGGATGTCCGGGCCCTCGTGGTCCTTGGAAATGGGCGTGCGCTGACCCTGGGAACCGCCACCATCGGCTTCGGCGCCAGGTTCTGAGGGGGCACACGGTCACCACTCACGGCACGCGCGAGCGGTTTGTGCCGTCAAGAAGTGTATCGAGGTCGCGCGCACTGGCACCGAGCTCTTCACCGAGTTCCTTCAGCTGCGTCAAGTGACGGGAATGACAGCCCACACGGAACTCGCCGGACGCCCCCTGGACCGCTTGGAACACATGGACGAACTTGAGGAGTTTGTCTCGAAGGTGGTCGGCGGCGGCGTGCGCAGCGTCGCCCACGTGGCTGGTCATCACCCGATCGGCCGGGTCGAGGAACCGAAGAGCATCATCCACCACCGCATCCAGTTTCCACTGCACCGTGTGCACGAGCACTGCGCAGTCAAGGCACTGAGGGCGCGATGCCGCATTCGCCAGACAGCATGGGCACCTCCCGGCCAGGTGGGCCTGCCCGTCGCCACATTGGCAGCCGTCGGGCAGCGCGCGCAAGCCAGACACCAAGCGACGCGTGTCCTCGGAGATGTCCCGCCAACCTCCGAGCAGCCGTTTCCAATCATCGCCCGAGACTAGTGCTGTCAGGTCCGCACGCATGCCGGCCTCCACAAGTGGACGGGCCGTCCGAGATCACGCCACGACAGTCCAGCTCGTCGCCGAACACGTGCATGGCCTCGGCACCCGGCCCGTGCAACTCTTGGTTGCAAGATCGGCGCCCGCGCCCGCCCGCGCGGGCGGTGGCACCTGGCATCCCGTGAGGCGTCGGTGGCGGCGCATGCCGGTGTCCGATTTCCTACATCGGGTGGATCACAACAGACGATTCGAACGGACCCATGCGCTTTGGTGGGAAAGACCACGGCCCGATCAGATCCTCTCCAGGCGCGCTGGCGGGCTCGGGGCCGTGATCGGTCTGAGCAGCTCGCCCATGAGGCCCGGTGAGCCGATGGCGCGAGGCTTGCACCACGATGACGTGGAAGGCTGAACGATGAACGAGCAGATTGGTCATTCCGGAGCGTGGGCGCTCGCGCTGATCATGATCGTAGTGGCGTCGTGGGTGCTCTATCGATACCTGGCGCCGAAGACGTGGCGCGAGTGGGCCGGCGCTGGCCTGGTGCAGGCGTTCATCATCGCGCTGTATGCGGAGATGTACGGATTCCCACTCACCATCTATCTACTCGTGCGGTGGTTCGGCCTGGACAGGACCTATGTCAGCGCCAGCCTCTGGTCCACCCTGGTCGGGATTGGCGAGACCGGCATGCTGGTCTCGATGCTCCTCGGCTACGCCCTGCTGTTCATCGGCATCGGGCTGTTCGCGCAGGGTTGGCGAGAGCTGTATCGTGCGCATGCGGAGAAGCGCCTGGCGACCAACGGCCTGTACGGCCTCGTGAGGCATCCTCAGTATCTGGGACTGTTCCTGGGGCTGTTCGGCGAGGGCGTCGTCCACTGGCCCACACTGTTCTCGGTGGGCTTGTTCCCAGTTATCGTGCTGGCGTACGCGTTCCTCGCGCGGAAGGAGGAGCGCAGGATGGTGGCGGAGTTCGGGGACGCATACCTCCGCTATCAGCAGCGGGTTCCTATGTTCGTTCCACGATGGGGCCAGTGGAAACAGTTGGTTAACCGTGCGAACACGTCGGATGAGGCCGATCGACACGCTCGCTGACGTGTTCGGAGGATTCAGTGGGACGTCGGAATGAGGAGCATCGAACATGACCAAGGATCCGGTGTGCGGAATGACAGTCGCCGGGACGAAGGCAGCCGCTACGGCTACTCACGAAGGGAAGACTTACGTGTTCTGCAGCGACACTTGCAAGGCGAAGTTCCTTCAGGACCCGCGTCGATACACCGAAGGCGGGCAGTAGACGGGCCACCACTAGTCCCGCAGCCTGACCTGGACTTCGGACCGAGCCAGTTGCGCGGCGCACACTATGACCTACCACTACGTTTGGCTGATATGGGCGAGCGCGTTCCTTCTTCCCTGGCTGGCGCTGTACGCGCTCTACAGGGACTACCGGCCGGTGATGTGGCGCGTCAGTCTCGTGACGGCGCTGTTCGGCCTCACCGAGCCCATCTTCGTGCCCGAATACTGGAATCCACCGAGTCTGTTCGAACTCGCCCGCCGCACGGGTTTCGATCTCGAAAGCCTGATCTTCAGCTTTGCCATCGGCGGGATCGGCCCTCGGTGGACACCCAAAAGCGGCCATTGATGGACACCTGAAAACCGGCCACCACATGTAGCGGATCGAGACGTTGACGGCAGCGGGGAGCGCATGCTCCTACGCCGCCATGAGCAACGTCTTGGGTGATCACCGACAGCAGCAAATCATCGGGCTGGGGCGACTGGGCTGGTCGCTGCGGCGCATCGAGGAAGCGACGGGCGTCCGTCGGGAGACGGCCAGCGACTATCTGAAAGCGGCCGGGATCCCGGTGCGCGGGCGGGGTGGCCGGCCGCGGGTCTGGCCGCCAAAACCGGCCACCACGCCCGGGGTGTCCACCGACCTGCCGGCAAAACCGGCAATTTCGGTGGGGGTGTCCACCGACTCGGATCCGTCAAAACCGGCCACCACGCCGGCGGTGTCCACCGACGTCGCCGGCGGTCCTCGCCCCGGCCGGGCCCCGAGTGCGAGCGCGTGCGAGCCGTACCGGGAGCTGATCGCCGAGGCGCTGGGGCGCGGGCGCAATGCGAGGGCGATCTGGCACGACCTCGTCGACGATCACGGCTTCGTCGCGCGGTATGCCAGCGTCCGGCGCTTCGTGGCCGCCCTGCGCGGCCGCCGGCCCACTGACGCCCGCGTCGTCATCACCACGGCGCCGGGGGAGGAAGCCCAAGTCGATTACGGCGGCGATGGCCCGATGGTCCGGCACCCGGTCACGGGCAAATACCGGCGCGTGCGCCTCTTCGTCCTAACCCTCGGCTACTCGCGCAAGTCGGTGCGGCTGCTGGTGTGGCAGTCGAGCGCGCAGGTCTGGGCGGCGCTGCACGAGCGCGCGTTGCGGCGCCTGGGCGGCACGGTCCGCGTGATCGTCCTCGACAATCTCAAAGAAGGCGTCCTTACGCCTGACATCTACGACCCGACGCTGAATCCGCTCTATCGCGATGTCCTCGCCCACTATGGCGTGGTCGCGCTGCCGTGCCGTGTCGGGGACCCCGATCGGAAAGGCAAGGTGGAATCGGGCGTCGGCCACACGCAGCGGACCCCGCTGCGCGGCCTGCGCTTTGACACGATCGAGGCGGCGCAAGCCTACCTGGATCGCTGGGACACACGCTGGGCCGACACGCGGATCCACGGGACCACGAAGCGACAGGTCGCCGCGATGTTTGCCGAGGAGCAGCCGGCGCTCGGTCCGCTGCCGCTCGAACCCTTTCGCTATTACCGCTTCGGCGTCCGCACGGTGCATCTCGATGGCTGTGTCGAAGTCGAGGCGGCGTACTACGGCGCCCCGCCGGGCTGGATCAGCCGGCGGGTGAATGTGCAGTGGAACGACCTGCACGTGCGGCTCCTGGACCCGAAGACCGGACAGCTCCTGCGTGAGCATCTCCGGGCGCCCCGGGGCTGGCATCGCATCGAAGACGCCGACCGGCCCCGCCGCACGCCGCCCAAAACGCTGGGGCTGCTCGCCGCCGCCTCGCAGGCGGGCGTCTCGATCAGTGCCGTCTGCGATCACATCCACCGGCACGACGGCGCGTCGGGTGTCCGCCGCATTCTCGGCGTCCTGGCCCTGGCGAAGAAACACGGCCCGGCCGTCGTCGAGGATGCCGCCACGGCCGCTCTCGAGCTGGGCGTGCCGACCTATCACTTTCTGCGCCGCTATCTGGAGCGCCGGCCGCCGGTGCCACTGACGCTGCGGCAGGTCGATCCCCTCATTCGCCAGCTCACGCTATACCGCGACCTCATCGATCGCACCACAGGAGACCCGTCATGAACCTCGTCGAACTCGATCGCGCGCTGCGTCAGCTCCGGCTCTCGGGGATGGCCGCCGTCCTCGACACGCGCTTACGACAAGCCCAGGCCGAGAAGATGGCGCCGCTCGACCTTGTCGCTGCGCTCGTCGCCGACGAGCTCCGGCGGCGTCAAGACCGCCTGCTCGAGCGGCGCCACAAGCACGCGCGCTTTCGCGACCCCGAGCGCGCCCTCGACACCTTTGATTTCGATTTCAACAAGAAGATGAATCGGGCGCTGGTCTACGAACTCGCCACCGCCCGCTTCATCAGCCAGCGTGAAGACGTGCTCCTGCTGGGACCGCCGGGGACGGGCAAAAGCCACCTGGCCCAAGCCCTCGGCCGCGCGGCCATTCAGCAGGGCTATCGCGTGATCTATCGCGAGGCCCACACCTTGCTCGAAGAGATCACCGACGCCACGCTGGACGGCACCCGCAAGGCGTACCTCGCGGACCTGGCGGCCGTGCCCCTCCTCATCGTCGACGACCTCGGGATGCGGAAGCTGGCGCACACCGCGGCCGAGGACCTCCTCGAAGTGATCATGCGCCGGTACGAGCGCGCCTCCACGCTGCTGACGTCGAACCGCCCCGTCGATGACTGGGGCAAGCTCCTGGGCGACACCGCCGCCGTGACGGCCTTGCTCGATCGACTCCTCCATCACGCGCACGTACTCAAATGCGGGCCGCGCAGCTGGCGGACGAAAGTGCAGACCGATTTGCGGCCAGAGGACGCCGTGAGATAAATAGCCTGTCTCGAACGCTACGCCCGTGGTGGCCGGTTTTGCGGTGTCGATCGATGGCCGGTTTTGAAGTGTCCCCCGAGGGGATCGGCACCGTTCTGTACAATGCGTTGACCCACCGACGCTTCGTTCCATTGACGGCCGCCGACAAGTCGCGACCGCTGCACCGGTTCCACCCGCTGGCGCTGTGGTCTCCATTTGTCCTGTTCGTGGGGCTGTACTTCCTGCCTTGGAACCCGATCTATCCCGCGATGCTCTGCATGGCGGTCGGGGCCATTACCGCCGCGACCTGTCGGCCGGATCTGAAAGTGAAAGGTCTCGTGGGCGGCGCTGTCTTCATGGCCCTTTACGCAATCTTCATGGTGGGCCTCGTCTGGTTCGCGCCAGGCTACATCCCGGAGGTGTGGAATCTGGCGGCGTTGCACGGGGGGTTGATCGGCGGCATCCCACCGGAAGAGCTGCTGTTTGGCTTCAGTTTCGGGTGGTACTGGACCGGTGTTTACGAACACTTCACGTGGAGCAAGAGCGTGGCTCGCGTGACGGCATAGGTCCCTGGCCTCCTGCCATGAGCATTGCGCATCGCTCGAGCAAGTCGCTCCTCACGACGACCGGCCGTCAGGGGGCTGGCCTCGCGAGCAGGGCGACGGTGGCTCCTCTGGCGGCGTTGAATAGCCTCGCCGGGCTCACCTCTGCCCGGCCAGCGTGTTCCACCCTATCACCCCAGCGATGGCGATCAGTGCTCCTCCGGTGAGCACATACGGCGCGTTCATCTGCCAGACGAAGAGGCCACCTCCCACCAGCGGGCCGATCGCCTGCCCGAGGCTGATCGCCGCATTCTGGGCCCCGAGTGCCGTGCCCGCGCGGTGGCTCCCGCCACGCATCGAGATCAGCGCCGACAGGTTCGGCGTGACGAGCGCCATCCCCAGGGCGAGCACACCGACCAGGCTCAGCACCGAAGTCATCCCGCGTGGCACCATCAGGAGCGCAAGGCTGAGTCCCATCAAAGCGAAGCCTGCCCCGACCTGCGTCATCTCGCCGACGCGCCCGGCCAGGGCCCCGCTCGCCCCGGCCTGAAAGACGGCCATCACGATGCCGCACACGACGAAGACCGCTCCCACCTGTGCCGGACCATAGTTGAGAACATCCTGCGCGTGAAGGGCGAAGGTCGCTTCGAACATGGCGAGCGCGAACTGCGCCACAAGCGCCAGAGCGAGGAGCGGGATGAGGCTCTTCAGGAGCATTCGCCGGTCCGGCTCCGTGCTCGTCGACCGGAGCGCCTGTGCCGGCAGCGACTCAGGCAACCAGCGCATCGCCGCGGCCAGCGTCAACAGCCCGAGTGCCGCGGCCGCGAAGAACGGAAGCGAGAACCCATCGATCTGCAGGTGCCCGTAGCGCGTGACATGGAGGTCGCGGCGGGCCAACATCCCACCGAGCGCAGGACCGACCACGAAGCCCAGGCTCGACGCCGTGCCCAGCCATGCCATTCCGCGACCCCGCTCGTCTTCGGCGGTCGCGTCGGCGACGTAGGCGGCCGAGACGGGCAGGGTGGCTGACGACAGGACGCCACCCAGAACGCGGGCGGCGTACAGCAGCCACAGCGAGGTGGCGAGACCGAAGAGAATCTGTGCGACGACGTAGCCCGCCAGGCCCATCAGCAACAGCGGTCTTCGGCCAACTCGGTCGGACCAGCGCCCCCAGATCGGGGCAAATACGAGTTGCCCCATCGGGTACACGGCCGTCAACAGGGTGACGTGCATGACGATGGACTGTCGCACTGCCCCTTCGGCCTGCGCCAGCCGCTCGACGTAGAACGGCAGCACCGGAAGGGTGATCCCGAAGCCGATCATGACGACGAACAAGCAACCGAGCAGAACGAAAAGGCGTCTGCCAATCATGGCTGTCGCCGACGTCGCGAACGCTTCACGGCGGCG
Organism: Acidobacteriota bacterium; assembly: GCA_020851835.1. Classification (GTDB taxonomy): domain Bacteria; phylum Acidobacteriota; class Vicinamibacteria; order Vicinamibacterales; family UBA2999; genus VFZN01. Next base: position 16,601 of record JADZBZ010000081.1, on the reverse strand, counting down.
CCAGGGCTCCATCTCCAGTTGAGAATCTCTGGCTCGTCCTGGCCGTGCGTGGCGATGTACTGTCTGTGCTCGATGAGCCGATCCCTGATCGCCTGCTGGACATAGGCACCCCGACGGCCGAGGCTGGGCACGCGGTCGATCACGTCGCCGACGAGGTGAAAGCGATCGAGGTCGTTCAGCACGACCATGTCGAAGGGCGTCGTCGTGGTGCCCTCTTCCTTGAAGCCCCGGACGTGCAGGTTGACGTGATTGGTCCGCCTGTAGGTCAGTCGATGAATGAGCAGCGGATATCCATGGAACGCGAAGATGATGGGCTTGTCGGTGGTGAAGAGGCCGTCGAATTCTTTGTCGCTCAAACCGTGTGGGTGCTCGCTCTGCGGCTGGAGCTTCATGAGATTGACGACGTTGATGACCCGAATCTTCAGGTCGGGGAAATGGCCCCGGAGCAGTTCGACCGCCGCGAGGGTCTCTATCGTCGGCACATCGCCGCAGCAGGCCATGACCACGTCCGGCTCGCCGCCGCGATCGTTGCTGGCCCAGGGCCAGATGCCCAGGCCGGCCGTGCAGTGCTTGACGGCGGCGTCCATATCGAGCCACTGAGGCGACGGCTGCTTGCCCGCCACGATGACGTTGACGTAGTTGCGGCTTCTCAGGCAGTGGTCGGTGACCGAGAGCAGCGTGTTGGCGTCGGGCGGAAGGTAGACACGAATGACGTCGGCTTTCTTGTTCACCACGTGGTCGATGAAGCCGGGGTCCTGGTGGCTGAACCCGTTGTGATCCTGGCGCCAGACGTGCGACGTCAGCAGGTAGTTGAGCGACGCAATGGGGCGACGCCACGGAATCTCGTTCGAGACCTTCAACCACTTGGCGTGCTGGTTGAACATGGAATCGATGATGTGAATGAACGCCTCGTAGCAGGACAGGAAGCCGTGACGGCCCGTGAGCAGGTAGCCCTCGAGCCAGCCCTCGCACTGGTGCTCGCTGAGCATCTCCATCACCCGGCCATCGGGTGCGACGCGGTCGTCGGACGGCAGGATCTCAGCGGTGGAACACCGATTCGTCACCTCGAACACGGCATTCCAGCGATTCGAGTTCGTTTCGTCCGGGCTGAAGACCCGGAAGTTGTCGGGGTTACGCGCGATCACGTCGCGGATGAACTCGCCCTGTACGCGCGTGGCTTCGGCGTCCACCGCTCCGGGCTGTGGGACCGTCACCGCGTACTCCCGGAACTCGGGCAGCCGCAGCTCGCGCAGGAGCAGGCCGCCATTGGCATGAGGATTGGCACTCATCCGCCGCTCTCCCGTCGGCGCCAATGCCGACAGCTCTGGGATGAGCCGGCCCGTCCGGTCGAACAGTTCCTGCGGGCGGTAGCTCTTGAGCCACTTTTCCAGGATCTTGATGTGTCCCGGCCGGCTCATGTTGCCCATGGGGACCTGGTGCGACCGGAACGTCCCCTCGGTCTGTTTCCCGTCGACGCTCCGTGGTCCGGTCCAGCCCTTGGGTGAGCGCAGGATGATCATCGGCCAGCGCGGACGCGCCGTGAAACCATGGGCGCGGGCATCGTGTTGGATGGCACGAATCTCGGCGACGACGGTGTCGAGCGTGGCCGCCATCTGTTGGTGCATGTCGACGGGATCCTCACCGTCGACAACGTAGGGAGTGTATCCGTAGCCCCGGACCAGAGACTCCAGCTCCTCGGGGGGTATCCGCGCCAGCACGCTGGGGCCCGCGATCTTGTACCCGTTCGCGTGCAGGATCGGCAGCACGGCGCCGTCGTGTACGGGATTGAGGAACTTGTTCGAATGCCAGCTGGTGGCCAGCGGGCCGGTTTCCGCCTCGCCGTCGCCCACGACGCACGCCACGAGCAGATCGGGGTTGTCGAACGCTGCCCCGAACGCATGTGAGAGCGAGTACCCCAGCTCTCCGCCCTCGTGAATCGAGCCGGGCGTCTCGGGCGCGACATGGCTCGGGATTCCCCCCGGAAACGAAAACTGGGTGAAGAGCCGCTTCATCCCCTCTTCGTCCTGTGCGATGTGTGGATACACTTCGCTGTAGGTCTGCTCCAGGTAAGCATTGGCCACCAGGCCGGGACCTCCGTGGCCGGGGCCCGTGACGTAGAGCACGCTGAGATCGTGTTCCTTGATGACGCGATTCAGGTGGACATAGACGAAGTTCAGGCCCGGCGTCGTGCCCCAATGCCCCAGCAGGCGCGGCTTGATGTGCGCCAGGGTGAGCGGCTTCCTCAACAGGGGGTTGTCGTACAGGTAGATCTGCCCCACCGAGAGATAGTTCGCGGCTCTCCAATAGGCGTCGATCTTGCGAAGGAGTGCCGCCGAAAGCGGCTTCGATCGTGCGGCCATGTTCACGTCTCCGTTGTGTCAGTACCCAGGCGCAGCACTCGGAACACCGCGCGGGCAATCATCTGCTCTTCGTTCGTGGGAATGACGCGTACCGCGACTCGGCTGGCGTCGGTGGAGATCACGGCGGCGTGCGCGACGTTCCGGATCTCGTCCAGATCGATGCCGAGGAAGCCCAGGCCCGCGCAGATGCGCGCGCGAATCGGAGCACTCCGTTCCCCGATGCCAGCCGAGAACACCAGCGTGTCCAATCCCCCAAGAGCGGCCGCGTATGCGCCCACCCACTTCTTCGCCTGGTAGCAGAACAGTGCCACGGCCTCGGCGGCCGCCACGTCATCGGCTTCGCGTGCCAGAAGCTCCCTCATGTCAGCGCTACGCCCAGACACGCCCAGTAGACCGGACTCGTGATTGACCATCTCGCGGAACTGCTGCGTCGTCATGTGCTCGGTGAGCCCCAGAAACGAGACCAACCCGGGATCCAGGTCACCAGTGCGCGTGCTCATCACCAGTCCCGCTGCGGGCGTGAACCCCATACTCGTGTCGACGCTCTTGCCACCATGCACGGCGGCCATGCTGGCCCCACTGCCAAGGTGGGCCAGGATCACGCGTCGGCTGGCAGCGTCCGTACCAGCGAGCCGGGCGAGCTCTTCGATGAGGTAGGAGAACGAGATCCCATGAAATCCGTACCGTCGGACGCCACGCTCCTGGTAGCGTCTCGGAATCGGCAGCGTCATGGCGACGCGCGGCATCGAGGCGTGAAACGCGGTGTCAAAGCAGGCCACCTGTGGCAGTTGCGGATGACGCGCGTGCAACAACTCAATCAGCTCGATCGCGCCTGGCAGATGGTCCGGCGCATACGACACCAGGCGATGCAGCTCGTCAACGAGCTCACCCGTGATCGGTTCGGGGTGAATGTGGGACATCCCGTGGACGACGCGATGTCCGATCGCGCTGACAGACGCCCACTCCTGCCGCGCTTCGAGCCAATCGATAAGCGAGCCGGCTGCCGATTCGACCCTCCCGTCACCCAGGCGGCCGTCGCCCGCATGGCCGGCCCCATCGCGCCACGTCACCGTCGGGCGGCCCGAACCGATCCGGTCGACCATGCCGGTCAGCGGAGCCGCGGTCGCACTGCCCACCTCGTGGATGGCAAACTTGATGGTCGACGAGCCGCCGTTCAGGACCAGCACCCGGGCTGACAGCGGCGCCGGCGTCATCCGCGCTCCGGGTTTTCGACGAGGGCCACCACCGAGCGAGGCGCCACGACGTAAATGGGCGACACGATGGGCACTTCCTCGCCGGGCTCGCAGATGTCGTTCGGGCTCTCCAGGCTGGTGTCGATGACTCTACGCCATCTCTCGAAAGGGCCGCGCTGGATCGTGAACGACAGCGGCTCCCAGTACGCGTTGATCATGACGTACAGGTCGCGGTCACCCTCCGAGGCCCCGCGCAAGTGGAAGGCCAGGCTGCGCGACGCCTCCGACAGGTCCGGCGCCGGACCGACGCCGTGCCACTGGACGTCGTCGCGCCAGAATCGGCTGCGACCGAGGGAGCGATGGGCCTTTCGAAACGCGATGGCCTGCTTGAAGAATCGGTGCATGTCACGGTGACGTTCCAGTCGGCTCCAGTCGAGCCAGGTGGTCTCGTTGTCCTGGTTGTAGGGGTTGCTGTTGCCGAATTGGGTCTGCAGAAACTCGTCGCCGGCCCGCATCATCGGGGTGCCGTTCGACAGGCACAGCAATGAGAAGAGGTTCCTGATCTGCCGCTTACGCAGGGACACCACCGCATCGGGCACCCCGTCGTCGCCCTCCCAGCCGCAGTTCCAGCTGTAGTTCTCGGCCGGCCCGTCGGTGTTCTCATGCCCGTTGGCCCAGTTCCGCTTCTCGTTGTAGGCCACCAGGTCGTAGAGCGTGAACCCGTCGTGGCTCGTGAGGTAGTTGACGCTCTGGTACGGATGATAGGCGTGCTCGCGATCGTCCGGGAACAAGTCGTCGCTGCCGTACAGCCGGTACATCAGCGACGGCACCAGGCTGGGTTCGCTGCGGACGAAACGCCGGACGTCGTCCCGGAAGCGTCCATTCCACTGCAACCACGTCTGGGCCGGGAAGCTTCGGCCCAGCTGATACACGCCAGCAGCGTCCCATGGCTCGGCAATCAGTCGCAGCCCAGCCAGACCCGGGTCGGCCATCACGTCAGCCGCCAGCAGCGGGTCGGAGTAGTTGACGCTGCCATCCAGGTTGCGCGTGAAGACGGACGCCAGGTCGAACCGGAAGCCGTCGACGCCCATCTCGCGCGCCCAGTGCCGGAGGCTGTCCAGGATCATCAGACGCACGGCCCGGTTGGCGCAGTTGAGGGTATTGCCGGCGCCCGACAGATTCTCGTAGCACCCCGGCGCAGCACGCGACATCAGGTAGTAGGTACTGTTGTCGATACCCTTGAACGACTGTAGGGGACCTATGTGGTCTCCCTCGGCCGTGTGGTTGTAGACGACGTCGACGACCACTTCGATGTGGGCCTCGTGGAGCGCCCGCACCATCTCGCGGAACTCGTCGTGCTGTCCGCAGTGCGCGCCGGACGCCGCGTATTGCTGGTCCGGCGCAAAGAAATTCAGGGGCATGTAGCCCCAATGGCTGCCCTCCTGCACATCGTTCTGATATACCGGCATCAGCTCCACGACGGTGATGCCGAGGTCCTTCAGATAAGGGATCTTCTCGACGATGCCGCGGTAGGTGCCGCGGTCGCCTTCGGCCACGCCAGAAGTCGGGCTCCGCGTGAACCCCCGGACGTGAAGCTCATAGATGAACGCGTCCGACTCGTGGTGCGGCCGCCGGTCACCTGCCCAGTCGAAGCGCGTCTCGCACGCGCACAGAAACCCCAGCGGCGCCTTGCTGGCATTGCTGCCGGGCTCGACCGCGGCCGTGCGGTCGAAGCCCGGCGGAAAGAAGACCGAGGTGGCGTACGGGTCCAGCAGGATCTTGTCGGGGTCGAATCGATGCCAGTCCACCGCCTCTGTCGGCGGAGGGCCGGACACGCGATAGGCGTAGTATCGCGCATTGGCCGCTACTGTCTTTGACACCCTGCAGTGCCACACGCGACCGGACTTGTTCTCCAGGGGATTCAGCGATCGACTGAAGAGGGGGGCGATGAGGTCGTCGTCGCCATAGAGCAGCAGCGTGACGCTCCAGGCATGCTTCGAGTACAGCGCGAAGTTGTACGCCTGTTCCGCGGCGACCCATGTCACGCCAAGCGGCGACGGTGTTCCTTCTCGAGCCGCCCATCGCGTCGGGCCTTGGTCCCCCTGCTCGCCTGGGAGGTGGCAGTCGGTCTCAGTCACTGGGCTGTCCTAACTCATCTGGTCCGGCGTCTGATGCCGTTACCGGTCGGCCGCAGACACGCCGGACACAACTCAGAGCGTCGGCCGAATACCACACGTCGACCCGCGCTCGAGCCGCGACCGCCCGAGCGACCTCCATCGCCGAGTCGAGACTGCGCTCTCGGATCTGTGGAGGACCCGGGACCCTGCTCAGCTCGAAGTCGTTCTCGGCTACTCGCCTTGTGATGAGAACGTCGCCGTCGGTCGGGCCGTGCGGCGGTGACTCGCACGTCACCGCTCAACACCACGCGAGTATGCGTGGGCCATGTACTGCCGCACCATGCGGTGGGTGTTGAAAAACGACGCGTTCACCCCAATCGCCTGACGCATGATGCGCGCCCAGCCGTCGCGGTCCCGATAGAACTGTGGGGCCACGATCTGCTCGAGCTTCCTGTAGAGGTCCAGAGCGTCGGCCCGGCTGGTGTCAACGGCCGAATCCGAGCTCGCCGCACCAATGGCCCACCCCGTAGCGCCTTCGACGCAGCCCTCGCGCCACCAGCCGTCGAGAACGCTCAGGCTCGGCACGCCGTTGAGCGCCGCCTTCATGCCAGACGTCCCGGACGCCTCCTGGGGTCGCAGCGGGGTGTTGAGCCACACGTCCACGCCGGACACGAGCGTGAGCGCCAAGTCGAGGTCGTACTCGGCCAGATAGACGACAGGCACGTCGTCACCAAGTTCCCTGGCGGCACGAAGAATGGACCGGATGCCTTCCTTGCCGCTCTCGTCCTTGGGGTGCGCCTTTCCGGCGAATACGAATTGGAGCGGGTGTTCTCGGGCGATCGCGCGCAGCGCGGCCAGGTCGCTCAGGACGAGCGTCGCGCGTTTGTAGGCCGTCGCGCGGCGCGCAAACCCCAGCGTGAGCACGTCCCGCCGCAGCCGACGGCCGGTCCGGTGGGTGACCTGCTCGACCAACGCGTCCTTGGCGCGCTCGTGGGCGTCCCAGACGTCTGCCGGGGGCAGGGCGATGGCGTTGCGCAGCATCATCGGATCGCTTCGCCATCCCGGGATGTGACGGTCGAAGAGCGCCATGAACGTCGCGCTCGTCCACGTCCGGGCATGTATGCCGTTGGTGACCTGGTGGATCTCGTACTCCGGAAACATCTCGCTCGACACCTCCCGGTGTCGCAGCGCCACGCCGTTCACGTAGTGGCTCAGGTTGAGGGCCAGGTGGGTCATGTTCAACCGGTCCGCGCCACCGAGCATGCCGAGTACGTCACGTCCGACGAAATCGCCGAGCACCTGGGACACCAGTGCCGAATCGAATCGATCGTGCCCGGCCGCGACCGGGGTGTGCGTTGTGAATACCGTGCGGTTTCTCACCGACGCGAACTCCCACCCGTCGGCCTGGGGCACCGAGCGCAGCAGTTCCAACGGCGCCAAGGCCGCGTGGCCCTCATTGAGATGGAACGTCTCCAACCCCGTGCAGCCGAGCGCCTGCAGAAGGCGGACGCCGCCCACGCCGAGCACCACCTCTTGCATGAGGCGCACTCGATCGTCGCCGCCATACAGTTGGTCTGTGATCCGGCGGTCCTCTGGGGGATTGTCGGACACGTCGGTGTCCAGCAGCAGCACCGGCACGGTATACCCAGTTGAACCGCTGATGTCGTAACGCCAGCCGCGGACACTGACGCTCCGACCTTCGATTTCCACGGTGGCCTGCGGACTCACTGCGGTCAGCCTCCCCTCGGGCGCCCACGGCGCGTCGTGCTCGAACTGTCGGTCGTCGCGAATCTCCTGCTTGAAGTACCCGCGTCGATGCACCAGCGACACAGCGACCACCGGCACGGCAAGGTCGGCGCATGAGCGCAGCGTGTCGCCCGCCAGTACCCCGAGCCCGCCGGCGTACGTCGGGATGTCGTTGGCGAGCGCCACCTCCATCGAGAAGTACGCGACGCGGCGACCGGGCCAGTCCACGGACTCCGGCCCGTGTGCCGGTACGGCCACCTCATAGGCGAGCGGATGCTTCAAGAACTCCTGCTTGCAGAACTCCGAGCAGAACCACAGTCGCCGGTCGCCGCGTTCGAGCTGGATGGCCTTTTTTTCGGCGACAGGCATCCCGCACACCGGGTCAACGTGCGTCATGTCGTTGCGTCCTCAGCCTGCATCTCGAGGGCAGGGCCTGCGCGGCGAGGCTAGACTGCCGCATGGCGCAGGCGCAGCGCGTTTCCGACGACCGACAGGGAACTGAAGCTCATCGCAGCGGCTGCGATGATCGGGCTCAGCAGCAGGCCAAACACCGGATACAGGACGCCGGCCGCAATCGGCACGCCGGCCGCGTTGTAGACGAAAGCAAAGAACAGGTTCTGTTTGATGTTCCGCATGGTCTGCCTGGAGAGGCTGCGCGCCCGCGCAATGCCGCGGAGGTCGCCCTTCACGAGTGTGACGCCGGCGCTCTCCATGGCGACGTCGGTGCCTGTCCCCATGGCGATGCCCACTTGCGCCTGTGCGAGCGCTGGCGCGTCATTGATTCCGTCGCCCGCCATAGCCACGACCCGCCCTTCGGCCTGAAGTTGCTTGACCTTTTCGGCCTTCTGATCCGGCAGCACCTCGGCCATCACCTCGTCGATGCCCAGACTGCGCGCAACCGCCTGAGCCGTCGTCAGGCTGTCGCCCGTCAACATGACGACGCGAAGGCCTTCCCGGTGCAGCGTCGTGATCGCATCCGGTGTGCTCTCTTTGATCGGATCGGCCACCCCAAGCAGGCCGGCCGCCTGGCCGTCCACCGCCACGAACATCACGGTCTGCGCTTCCCCGCGGAGCACCTCGGCCCGCTCGGCCAGCCCGCCAGTCTCGATGCCAAGGCTCTCCAGGAGCGCGCGGTTGCCCAGCGCCACCTCGCGGCCCTCCACCCGGCCCTTGACGCCCCTGCCCGTCAGTGACTCGAATGCGTCGGCATTCGACAACGCCATGTCCCTGGCGTCGGCCCCCCTGACGATGGCCGCGGCCAGGGGATGCTCGCTGCCCCGTTCCAGGCTCGCGGCCAGACGGAGCAGGTCGGCCTCTTCGATCCCATCCGCTGGCGTGATGCTGACGAGCTGCGGTTTCCCTTCCGTGAGCGTCCCGGTCTTGTCTACGACGAGCGTGTCGACCTTTCTGAGCACCTCGATGGCCTCGGCGTTCTTGAACAGCACGCCCATGGTGGCGCCCTTGCCCGTGGCGACCATGATGGACATCGGGGTCGCGAGCCCGAGCGCACAGGGACACGCGATGATCAGGACCGCGACGGCGTTGATCAGGGCGTGCGCAAAGCGCGGCTCCGGGCCGATGCTGGCCCACACGGCGAAGGTGACGATGGCGATCACCACGACAATCGGCACGAAGTAGCCGGAGACGATGTCGGCCAGCTTCTGGATCGGTGCTCGGCTCCGCTGAGCCTCGGACACCATCGCGACAATGCGGGACAAGAGCGTCTCGGCCCCGACCTTTTCCGCACGCATGACGAGGCTGCCCGTCCCGTTGATCGTGGCGCCAATGATCCTGTCGCCGGCCTGCTTCTCGACCGGGATCGGTTCTCCCGTGACCATCGATTCGTCCACCGTGCTGTGACCGTCGGTCACAACACCGTCCACGGGAACCTTTTCTCCTGGTCGGACCCGAAGCCGGTCGCCAGCTTCGACCGATTCGAGTGGCACGTCTTCCTCGCTGCCATCGTCCTTCAGGCGCCGCGCCGAGGTTGCCGCCATTCCAAGCAGCTTCTTGATCGCCGCGCTCGTCTGGCTGCGTGCCCGCAGCTCGAGCACCTGCCCCAGGAGAATCAGCGTCACGATCACGCCGGCGGCCTCGAAATAGACGGCGACCTCGCCGTTCTCGCGGAAAGAGACTGGAAAGAGTCCGGGAGCCAGCGTCGCCACCACGCTGTAGACGTAGGCCACGCTCACGCCCAGCCCGATGAGCGTGAACATGTTCAGGCTGCGATGAATCACCGACTGGACCGCCCGGACGTAGAACGGCCACGCCGACCAGAGGCAGACAGGCGTCGCCAGGGCGAACTCCCACCATGTGCGCGCCCGCATCGAGAGCCATGACGACATGGGGCGGCCTGGCAGCAGATCGCCCATGGCCAGCACCACCAGGGGAATCGCGAACAGCGTCGCCACCCAGAAGCGCCGCGTCATGTCGCGCAGCTCCGGGTTGTCTTCGTCGGCCGCACCCTCGACCGCCCGGCGCTCGAGCGCCATGCCGCAGATGGGGCACGATCCCGGCTGTTCGCGCACGATCTCCGGGTGCATCGGACACGTCCACTCGATTCGAGCGGACGCGGCTGCCGGCGAAGCCGGCTCGAGCGCCATGCCGCACTTGGGACAGCTTCCTGGATGCGCCTGGCGCACCTCCGGGTGCATCGGACAGGTGAACTCGGCCATGACGACGGGGCGTCCCTTCCGAATACGGGTTACCGGGCGCTTCTGGCGTTGAAGACGTTGTACAGCGGCACCCAGATGAGCGCCACATACCAGCCGTACCCGTAGCACTCGACGAGACCCAGCAGGAAACTCGAGCCGCTGAGCCAGGTGAAGCCAGGAAGGAGCGCTTGCCAGCTCCTGTACATGGCCATATCCGGGAAGGCCAGGTCGAATCCCACGCACAGCACGAACGTGATGCTCAGGAACAGGCTGGTGGCGTGGCCCACCCCTGACAGAGACAGACCGGATCTCATCGCACACCTCCCTGGACCGCCGCATACTTGTCTGGGTTCGATTCGAACTTGTCGAGGCACGCGCGGGAGCACAGGTGGTAGACGCGGCTGGCATGCGTGACGACGTATCCCTGGTCGCGACCCACCTCCATGCCACATACGGGGTCAACCGTTGACTCGCTTGTGTGGCTCGCGGCGTTGTCTTGTCCAGCGTGACCGGCATGTCCACTGTGACCACCGCCACCGTGCCCGTGCACAGCGTGGGCGCCGCAACCGAACCGCATCATGAAGTAGAACAGCCCTGCAAACAGGAGAAAGGTGACAAGACCTTCCATGGCATCGGTCCTTTCAGGGACTTGCGCGCGGCTTACCGCCGCAGGTCCGTCAACGCCCGCTCGTACTCTTCGCGCTCGATCTCCCCACGCGCATACCGGCGCTTGAGGATCGCCTCAGGCGACTCATCGGCGTGCGGCCGGGCCGCCGCTCCGCCGGCCCGGACCATCGCCCAGACCAACACAACGACGACGGCGAGGCCGATCACCGACCACAGCCACATCCACCCCATGTGCATTCCGTAGTCAGTCCACATTTCGAGGAACCTCTCCTTCCCGCGCCGGCACCCGCGTGTGAGCGGTGTAGTGCGCGGGATCCTCGAGAAACTGGTCTCGGCAGGCGTTCGAGCAGAAGCGATAGACGACGTGCTCGAAACTCGCCTCTGGCGTCCGGGCGTCCCGGCTCACGGCCATCCCGCACACGGGGTCGCGATCCTCGGCCGGCACCACGGGTCGCCCCGCTGCCAACTCCTGCATCAGCTCCAGCTCGTTGAGCAGCAGACGCGGGAGGAGAAAGTGCTCACGAACGCGCGCTCGGCCCTGACGGCCCAGTTCTCGGGCGTGGTCAGGGTCCCTCAAGAGGGCCACGAGCGCCTTCGCGCACTCGTCGCTGGACTCCACCAGCACGCCACCCACGCCGTCCGCCATCTGCAAAGGGATACCGCCCGCGTTTCCAGCGACCACCGGGGTGCCTTTCCAGAGCGCCTCCGAGACGACAAGACCGAATCCCTCGCGGATCGACTTCTGAATGGCCACCTGCGAGAGGCGTTGGAACGCGTTGACTTCGATGTTGCCCACGCCCGTCAGGTTGGTGAAGACGTGGACACCCGAAGCGGCCCGCGCAGCCTCGGTCACCTGCCGATAGACATCCCATCCTTCCGGGTCGTCCAGGGCCATCGAACCTACCAGCGCAAGCTGCAGGTTTGGCACCTGGTCGCGCGCGAGCCGAAACGCCTCGATGACGCCGAGCGGATCCTTCCAGGGGTCGAAGCGCGAGATCTGACTCACCAGAGGACGATTCAGATCCACCCCAATCCATTGCAGGACGCCGCGGGCCGTGTCCTCGGCGAGGGGCATGTTCTTCGGGCTCAACGGATCGATGGCCGGCGGCATGATCTCGACCCGGGCCACGGGGAAGTCTGGCGGTACGAACTCGGCCATCGTGAACACTGCCGCATCGAACGGTTCGAGGTAGGGGCGCAGGAACGCCCAGACGGCAGGGTTTGGTTGCGCAGTATCGATGTGGCAGCGCCAGATCCACCGGCCGGTTCCTCGGTCGCGGAGCGACAGCATGCCCGCCGGTTGCGGGTCGTGGAGGAAGACGAAATCGTAGTCCTCCGCGAACAGCTCGGCGTTCCGCCGCGACGTGCCCAGGTAGGCCTCGCGTTCGGCTTCGGTGAGGTCGTCGGCCGCGCCCTGCAGACCGTTGTGAATCTTCTTGGTGACCTGAAAGAATCGGTCATCGCCACGGATGATCCTCCAATGGGCCACGAGCCCGAGGTCATTCAGGATGGGCAGGCCCGAGCGCAGCAGTTCCGACACGCCGCCGCCGTACGGTGTCGCGTTGACATGAAGCACGCGAGCCCCGCGGAGGTCGGTTGCAACCCGGCGGAGGTCGTCCAGCACGGCGTCCGGCGCCACGCCTCGATAGGCGTCGAGCGATCGCGGGCCCACGTCGACGAGCTCAAGCACCGGCGCTCCTCTCGTCGGCTCCGTCGTCAGCCGTCTCCCTCCCGATCAGGAAATCGCGCCGCATGCCCAGCGCCCGATCGGTCAGAGCAATGGACTCCGCGCCGTCTGTCATGCGTCCGGCCAGTGCTCGAATCGCGTCGATCGTCTCCGGCACGACGATGGCCTCGTTGAAGACCTGGTAGGTGTAGATGGCCTCGTGGCCGTGCACCGCCAGCACGTCCTCCCACAGCGCTACTTCCCACAGATCGCCGCGGGGCCGACCGAGGTCCCGCATCAGCTCGACAGTGCTGTTGAGCGCGACGATGCCGTCGCTCGCTCGCACCATCGCAATCCTGGGCGCCTGGCGGAACGCCCCGAGCACCTCGTCGCGGCTCGCGGTCCGCGTCAGCTCGACAATCCAGTAGTGCAGGTGGCACTGCGTATGGCAGGCTTTGGCGGCGACCGTCAACACATCGAGATCGGGCAACACCGTCTGCGCGTCGGGCCCCTGATGGCTTGGGATGTGCGCCTCCGGTACAACCGTGTTCATGATGCCGGAGTGATCGGCTTCCCACGGATCGGTGGCGCGTCGGATCAGGACCCCGCGCGCTTTGCGTAGCAGCCCGGCGTCCTTCAGGGCGCCGAGCGTGCGGACGGTACTGGTGGTATTGCAGGAGACAACTCGTGTCGCGTCCCGACCCAGAGCCGACGCGTAATTGGCCTGCGCCACGAATGAGTGGCCGGCGACATCATGCTTCTCACCGCCTTGGAGGATGGCCTTGACGCCCGCCGCCCGATAGCGCGCGAGGTTCTTCGCACCGATGCCCTTGGGTGTGCAGTCGACCACGACATCGATCCGCCCGAGCAGGTCGTCCAACGTGCCCAGGACCGGCACGCCCGCTGCCTGCATTTCGGCAGCCTTCTCCGGAAGCGAGGCGAAGATCGGCAGGTCCAGGACGGCGGCTGTCTTGATGCGATAGTCGGTCGTGACGTCACTGACACCCGCGAGCTCCATGTCCGGCTGCACGCGCACCGCGTCGGCCACGCGCTTGCCGATCACCCCGTACCCGTTGACACCGACTCGAATCTTGTCCGACATCGCGCTCCACCTCCCCAGGGACTCCCAACCGGTTTGGACGTCTGGCTGTTATGTGTGAAGCAGCGATCGTGCCAGCAACGCTTCACGTTTGCACTTCCCACGATTCTGGGATGCGTTGTATGGGCATATCGTGCGAATCCAGCGCTGGCCTACCATCCGGAAGGAGAACAGACCACGGACTGGCGCTGGCACGACGGTTCCGTCCCCTGGACGAGTCTGCGTGATTTCCTCCCCTCTCTGGGGCCAACTGTCTGAACACAGACAGTTGCGGTCAGTGCGACCCGTGGGCCGATCGCGATCAGCGCGTGCCGACAGCGAGAGAGGCACGATTAAAACCCGTTAATCGACGTCGGTGGTGATTCGAAGCGGCGCATCCAGACGGGCCCTCAATGTATCGTGAACAATAGGCAGTACGGGCGGACTTGCCGAGAGGGGATCACTACGCGTGCGTATCCTGGTGGTGGAAGACGAACCGAAGGTGGCGCGATTCATTCAGGACGGCTTGACCGATCAACAGTTTGCCGTCGACGTCGCCACCGATGGCGCCTCGGCCCTCCGTCAGGTCGAGAGCAGCGGCTACGACCTGCTCATCCTCGACATCATGCTCCCGGATGTCGATGGCTTCGACGTGTGCCGTCGCGTCCGCGCGCTCGGTTTCACCACACCTATTCTGATGCTGTCCGCGCGCAGTCTCGTCGACGATCGCGTCAAAGGTCTGGATACCGGAGCCGACGACTACCTGACGAAGCCCTTCGACATCGCGGAGCTGGGCGCGCGCGTGCGCGCGCTGCTGCGTCGGCATCGAGAGCCGACATTGGTACCGCTGTCCGTCAGCGACTTGACCTTGGATCCGGTGACGCGTGTGGTGATGCGCGGCGACCGTCGCATCGACCTCACCAGCAAGGAGTTCGAGCTGCTGGACTACCTGATGAGGCACGGCGGCCAGACCGTCACACGGCAGATGATCGCCGAGCACGTGTGGGGCATCACCTGGAACCGTCTGACCAATGTCATCGACGTCTTCGTGAACCACCTGCGCAAGAAGGTGGAGCTTCCGGGCGAGTCCCGGCTGATTCATGCCGTCCGAGGGGTCGGATATGTCATTCGAGAAACCAACAGCGATGACTAGAACACTCCGCGGCCGGCTCACCCTGTGGCACCTGGCGGTCCTTGCCGTATCGCTGACGGTCTTCGCCGCCATGTGTTACGCCGTTCTGTCACAGAACCTCTACCGTCACCATGACGACGAGCTGGCCCACCAGGCCGACGAACTGATTCGAGCCCTACGCGCCGTTCCGCTGGAGTCGGCCGAGATCCGCACTGCTCTGGCAGGCACACCTATCGGATCCCGGTTCGTCATGATCCGGAACAACCGCGGCGAACTCCTGTATCGGGACCCCGTCCTGGCGACCAGCGAGCCGAACATCGGGCAGCAGGAAGCGCTGGTTCACTCCGCGGCGACCGCGCCACAGGCCGCCACGTTCTTCACGGTCGATCTGGAGCGATCGGCGGAGGTGCGCTTCATCTGCATTCCACTCAGCGAGCCCGGCCACTATTTACAGATCGGTGATCCCCTGGGCGATGTCCGCACCATGTTGCGCGCGACGGCCATCGCCTGCCTCCCCATCCTGCCAACCGTGTTGCTCTTCTCTGGCTTCGGGGGATGGGTCATCGTGAAACGAGCATTGTCGCCGGTCCGGACCGTCACCGCGACCCTGCAGCACATCCAGGCCACCGACTTGTCCCGTCGGGTCGAGGTGCATCCGACGGACGCCGAACTCGGGGCCCTGGTCAGTACGCTCAACGGGTTGCTCGACCGCCTGCAGCGTTCGTTCGATTCACTGCGCCAGTTCGCCGGCGACGTGTCGCATCAGATACAGACGCCGCTGACCATTCTCAAAGGTGAGCTTGATTCCGCCCTGGAGCATCCCGACCGGCCCCGCGACGAGGCATGGCTGAGCGGACTCGCCGATGAGATCGAAGACATGCGCACGATCGTCGTCGATCTGCGGTCCCTGGCTCTAGCCGACGCGCCGCTGTCGGAAGCCGCGGAGGTGAACTTCACCGAATTGGTACGGGAGGCCGGCGACATCGTTGCGGCGCTGGGCGAATTGCGCGACGTCGACGTGCAATGCCGGGCCGACATGCCGGTTGTCGTACGAGGTGACGCCACCCGCCTGAAGCAGGTGGTGTTGAACCTTGGGGACAACGCGGTGAGGTACACCCCGGCGGGAGGGCACGTCGCGATCGATCTCAACGTCGTGGCCGATCGCGCTGTCCTGCGTGTGAGCGACACGGGCGTCGGGATTCCCGAACAAGACCTACCGAGGATCTTCGATCGGTTGTTCCGCGCGGATGTCGGACGCCGTCATGCCGATGGCACGGGACTCGGGCTTGCGATCGCCCGGAGAATCGTCGACGTGCATCGGGGCACGATCCAGGCCGACAGCCAGGTGGGCACGGGGTCGACGTTCACCGTGACTCTCCCCCTGGGATGAGTTCCACACCATCACGGCGCTAGTCCCCGCGGCGGGCTTTCTCCATTCTCAGGTGCACGCGACGGGCGACGGATTCGGGGATTCGCACCGTCCGATACGTGCGCTTCCCCGGCCGGTGCTTGAAGAACACCACCACGCCGGGCTCATGCAGGAACAGACGGCGGACGAAGTCATCGCTTACGCCCCAGATCGAGGCCAGCTCGTCGATCGAGTAGTGGCGTTCGAACGTGGTTTCCTGAGTCTGCATGACAGTCGGCCTGGCGCTGAGCCGGCGCCCGGGTGCCTCGAGGCACCCGGGCAGCCAGTCACCTACACCGTTGCGCCCTCGGCGCTGCCGGCCTCGTGCGCCAAGAACGCCTGGAGCAGGACATCCTTGAGCCGCTTCTCGGCCTGCACGTCCTCCACGGACCGGAGCAGGCTGTAGTGGCGTCGCTCACCGTGGACGGTGAACTGGCGCGCCGGGAACGTGACGTTCTTCCCGCCACCGTCCTTCCGCGCCCAGACGGCGAACCCGATCAGCTTCAGGCCATCGAGTTCGCCACCCGCGAAATGGAGCTCCACGTCGGCGAGCTTGCCGGCGGGAACGCTGCGATCGTTCGGAACCACCTTGACGTATGCGTGCATGATGCGACCTCCGG
>JADZBZ010000080.1 GCA_020851835.1 Acidobacteriota bacterium | reverse complement strand
GCCATCGCCTACATGGAGCGCTACACGGGCATCCCGTACGCGTTCGGCAAGTTCGACTTCGTCCTCATCCCCGCCTTCCAGTTCGGCGGCATGGAGCATGCCGGCAAGATCCTCTACAACGCGTCGGGGCTGATGCTGGACGAGTCGGCCACGCAGAATCAGATGCTGGGCCGCGCGTCGGTCATCTCGCACGAAACCGCGCACATGTGGTTCGGCGACCTCGTGACGATGCGGTGGTTCAACGACGTGTGGATGAAGGAAGTCTTCGCCAACTTCATGGCGGCGAAAATCGTCAACCCGTCGTTCCCACAGGTGAACCACGAGCTCCGCTTCCTGCTGGCCCACTACCCCGCGGCCTACGAGGTGGACCGCACGCCCGGGTCGAACCCCATCCGGCAGGTGCTCGACAACCTCAACGAGGCGGGCAGCCTGTACGGCGCCATCATCTACCAGAAGGCCCCCATCGTCATGCGCCATCTCGAGGCGCTGCTCGGCGAGGAGTCGTTCCGCGACGGCCTGCGCGAGTACCTCGAGGCGCACAAGTTCGGCAATGCGACGTGGAACGATCTCATCGACGTGCTCGACAGGCGGACGCCCATGGACCTGCACGCCTGGAGCCGGGTGTGGGTCGAGCAGCCGGGGCGTCCGACAATCGCCACCGATCTGACGGTCGCCGACGGGCGCATCACGCGGCTGGCCTTCCGCCAGCAGGATCCGTGGAAGAGAGGGCTGCTGTGGCCGCAGCAGCTGCGCATCGTCCTGGGTCGCACCGAGGGCGCCACGACAATTGCGGCCACTCTCGACGGAGAGGGCGTGGAGCTGAAGGAGGCGGCCGGCATCGCCACACCCGTCTATATCCTGCCGAATGGGGAGGGGTGGGCGTACGGCGACATGGTGCTCGATTCCGCCTCGCTCGCGTATCTTTCCCGGTCGGTGCCATCGTTGTCCGATCCGCTGACGCGCGGAAGCGCGTGGGTGACGCTGTGGGATTCGCTGCTCGACGGCCGGCTCGCACCGGCTGCCATCATGGATCTCGCCAGCGCCGCTCTGCCCGTGGAGACCGATGAGCAGCTGACCTCACGCGTGCTGGGCTACGCAGGAAACACCTGGTGGCGTTTCCTGTCGGCGCCGGATCGCCTGTCGCGCGCGCCAGCGTTCGAGCATCTGCTGCGGCAGAGCCTGGAGCGCGCGGGCACGCCGAGCCAGAAGTCGGCGTGGTTTGGCGCGATCCGGAGCGTTGCGTTGACACCCGATACGGTGGGCTGGCTGCGGCGGGTGTGGGCGAAGCAGGAGACCGTGCCCGGCCTGCCGCTGGCCGAGGCCGACTACATCAACCTGGCCCTCGAGCTCGCCGTCCGCGAGGTGGACGGCTGGCGAAACATCCTGACCGCGCAGTTGGCGCGGACAGAGAACCCCGACCGCCAGGCCCGGTTCCAGTTCGTGATGCCGGCGCTCTCGGCCGACCCGGCCGAGCGCGACCGCTGGTTCCGGTCGCTCGCCGACGTCAACAACCGGCGTCGTGAGCCGTGGGTGCTGGAGGGCCTCACCTACCTGCACCACCCGCTGCGCGCCCGCGCGTCAGCCGGTTATGTGGCGCCCAGCCTCGACATGTTGCGGGAGATCCAGAGGACCGGCGACATCTTCTTCCCGAAGCGCTGGCTGGACGCGACGCTGGGCGGCTACAACTCGCCCGAGGTCGCCGGCATCGTGCGGAGGTTCCTGCAATCGCTGCCGCCCGACTATCCCGAGCGCCTGAAGAACATCACGCTGCAGTCCGCCGACGAACTGTTCCGGGCGGAGAGCGTGATGAAACGCTGAAGGGATGGCCGCGACTCGCGACGCAGGCCCACCGCGGCGCCTGTCCCCACGGCCTCGTGGCACTAGAATGAAGACCATGCGAACCACGGCGGATGTCGTCATCGTGGGCGGAGGCTGCATGGGCTGCAGCCTCGCCTGGCACCTCGCCGAGCGCGGCGTCACCAACGTGGTCCTCGTCGAGCGAGAGCCGCAGCTGGCCGCCGGATCGACGGGTCGGAACGCGGGCGGCGTACGCCATCAGTTCTCGCATCCCGCCAACATCAGCCTGTCGATTGAATCGATCCAGATGATGCGCGACTTCGAGGGGCGCGTCGGGGCGCCCATCGACTTCCATCAGGACGGCTACCTGTTCCTCGTCTCGAAGACGGCCAACGTAGCGACGTTCCTGCAGAACATCGCCGTGCAGAAGGGCATGGGCGTGGACGTGCAGTGGATTTCCCCGGGCGAAGCGGCCGTCATCGCGCCGGGCATCGACCTGTCCGGCCTCAGGGGCGCCGCCTGGTGCGCGGCCGACGGCGTGGCCGATCCCAACGGCGTGACGATGGGGTTTGCGAAGGGAGCGCAGGCCAAGGGCGTCGAGATCGTCCGCGACACGGAAGTGACGGGAATTGGCCTGCGGGGTAACCGTGTGTCCGAGGTCCGGACCTCGAACGGTACCATCGCCACACCGACCGTGGTCAATGCCGCCGGTCCCTGGGCCAAGTCGGTCGGCCGGCTCTGCGGCGTGGACGTGCCCGTCGAGCCGGAGCGCCGCCACATCTTCATCGCCACGCCCGAACAGGGCGGTTCGTGGGATGCGCCGCCGTGGGAAGGCCGCATGCCCCG
>JADZBZ010000079.1 GCA_020851835.1 Acidobacteriota bacterium | reverse complement strand
CCGATCAAGCGCTCGGGTGCACCTCGGTCCCCGCCCAGCGTGAGGCCGGTCTGCCGATACATGGCCAGGCCGTCGAGGGCGGTCAAGGCCTCGAGCCGGTCGTAATAGTCGGGCACGCCGTTGGCGGCGATCTCGACGCCGGCGCCCGGGTATTGGTTGTAGATGGCGACGAGCCGATCCGATTCGTCGAAAGGCAGGGGCTTGAGCAGCACGCCGTCCACCACGGCGAAGATGGCGATATTGGCGCCCAGGCACAAGGCCAGCGTCGCGATGGTGGTGACGCTGAACGCGCGGTCTCTCGAGAGGCCCCGGAGTGCCACGCGGAGGTCCTGCCGAAAGCGATCCATGGCGCATTGGACGGGCGGCGCGCCGGCATTGTTTCGCCCCGGGGCGCACACCGGGTGCATAATTGAGAGGCCTGCCGCATCCATACGAGAGCTCCATGTCCATCAGGATGCACGCCGGCCGCGCGAGGTTCGCGATGGCCGCCCTGCTGGGAATGCTTGTCGCCGCGCACCCGGCTGTGGCGCACGCGCAGGTATCGCCCGGTGCCCCGATCCTGTCTCAGGATCTGCCGGAGGCGGATTTTCTGTTCGGCCCGCCTCGAGGCGCGATTGGCCTGCGAGGCGGCCTGTTCCTGCCCTCGGAGAGCAGTGACCTGTTCGACTTCGTCCGGCGGCAGCTGACCATCGACAAGGGGGATTTTCGCGGCGCCGCCTTCGCGGCCGACGTGGCCATCACGCTGTCGCCTCGTCTCGACATCGTCGGAGGCGTCGAGCTGGCCAGCAAGGCGGTGGCATCTGAGTATCGCGACTTCGTGGACGACGAATTGCTCCCCATTCAACAGCAGTCTCTGCTGCGCCAGAACGCCATCACCGGCAGCCTGAAACTCCTGCTCCTGCCGCGCGGTCGAAGCGTCGGGCGCTTCGTGTGGATTCCCGCGCGGGTGCAGCCGTTTGTCGGCGCCGGTGGTGGGGTCGTGTTCTGGAAGTTCGAGCAGTCGGGTGACTTCGTGGACTTCCAGGATTTCGGTGTTTTCACCGACACGTTCTCCGCCGATGGCGTCTCGCCGAGCGCGCATGTGCTTGGCGGGGTGGACATTCAGGTGTACAAGAGACTTATGTTCACGCTCGAGGGGCGTTACCTCTGGGCGCACGGGACTCTCGGCGGCGACTTCATCGACTTCGATCCCCTCGACCTGTCGGGGTTCCGGGTCTCGGCCGGCATCAACCTCGTGTTCTAGCAGGAGCCGCACACCATGACACGACGCACGCCTTTGGTCGCCGCCGCCGTCCTGTTGTTCGCCCTGCCTCTGGTCTCGGCCGCGCAGACGCCGACCGTCGACCCGAGGTGGTCCCCGTACCTCGGCTGTTGGGAACTCGGCCAGGAGAACACGCTCGACGGGGTGGCCGACCTGTTTGCCATCGCCGCGCGCCAGGCCCGGGCCAACGACCGCCGCGACGACGTGCTCATCTGCGTCACGCCGACGGAACGGCCGGGCGCGGTGTCCCAGCAGACGGTGTTGAACGGCGCGACCGTGCTGGACGAAGTGATCGCCGCCGATGGCGCCGAGCAAGTGTCCGAAGAGGCGAACTGCCGGGCCACGCGGCGGGCGGAGTGGTCGAGCAGCGGACGCCAGTTGTTCACGCGGGGCACGGTTTCGTGCGTGGACCAGCCAGACCGCCAACTGGCCGGGATGAGCTTCATGATGCCCGGGCCCGCGTGGGTGGACGTCCAGATGGCCGACGTCGGCGGCCGCCGCAGTGTGCGCGTCCGCCGCTACGGCCTCTCGCGCGAGCAGGCGCGGGCCAACCGCGCCGCGCTCTCGCCGGCCAGTCCCGCGCCCCTCGCGCGCTGGACCATCGCCGAGGTGACCGAGGCGGCGCAGAAGACCGCCGCCGAGGTCGTGCAGGCCGCCCTGGTCGAGGTCGGCACGAAGGTGCCTCTCAACCGTGAGCGGCTCATCGCACTGGACGAGGCCGGCGTGCCGGGAACGGTCGTGGACGTGATGGTGGCGCTCAGCTTCCCGGAGAAGTTCGTCATCGATCGCCCGAGCCCGTCGTACGGGAGCTACGGCGGCGGCGCGCCTTGGGGCTGGGGTGGCGGCCCGATGGTCGGCACCATGGACCCGTGGGTGACCGCCAGCCAGTACGGCTGGCTGTCCTTGTATTCGCCGTTCGGCTACCAGTATTACGGCCTCTACGACCCGCGCTACGGGCCGGGCTGGGGATGGGCCGCCCTGAACCGGCCGGCTGAGAACGGCGCCGCCGAGTCGGAGGAGGGCCGGGTGGTCAACGGCGCAGGATACACGCGCGTGCGACCCAGGGATCCCGAACCAGCGCGGGTGGCCGGCGGCGGCGTGGATCGTTCGGGCGGGTCGAGCGGCCGTAGCGGCGATTCGGGTTCGGGCGGTTCAGGCGGTTCAGGCGGCGTCACTTCAGGCGGCTACTCGAGCGGCGGCGGGGCGTCTGGCGGCAGCAGCCACGGCGGCGGCGGGCGCACTGCCGTGCCACGCCCACCGGGCGGTGAGCATCGGTAAGCCGGCGGAGGACGCGATCATCTTGCCGGCCGTCTCGGACGCCGAGGGCAAGGAGAAGTATCCTGATGGCTGGAACGCGGTGCGGCCCTGCTTGCGGATCGTGCAACAGCCGCACGAGTAGGACGCTTGGAGGATGGATGACACGACTTTCGTTACTCGGCTGCGCCGCGCTGCTGGCCGCCGGCTTCGGCTACGCGGCCACCGCCGGGCAGAGGCCCGCAAGCGCCGGCCAGACCGTCACCGTCTACAAATCCCCGACGTGAGGGTGCTGTGGCGCCTGGATTACCCATCTCCAGGCGCACGGCTTCCAGGTGGAAGCCAAGGACGTCTCTGACGCGCAGTTGCAGGCCGTCTCCGCGCAGGCGGGCGTGACCAACGACCTGGCCTCGTGCCACACCGCCATCGTGGGCGGCTATGCCGTCGAGGGCCACGTGCCCGCCGCAGACATCCAGCGCCTGCTGCGGGAGAAGCCGGCCATTGCCGGCATCGCCGTGCCGGGCATGCCCGTCGGCTCACCCGGCATGGAGCAGGGTGGCTACCAGGAGCCGTTCGACACCATCGCATTCACGAAGGACGGCAAGAAGACCGTCTACGCGAAGCACCGCTAGTCACCACGGGAAGCGGACAACAGGGCCAGAGGCGGCGACGCCGAGGTCATCGTGCCGCTTCCCGGCTCTCCCCTTGCGATTCGAGTCCGGCGGCCGACTCCTCCCTGATGTCCGCCAGCGCGGCGCCCATATCCTCGAGCAACGCGTCGATCTCGGCGGTGTGCGTACGGAAGTTCAGCACGCACACCCGTCCCAGGTAGCGGCCACGCGCGGCCGCGCCGCTCACCATGATCCGCCCGCGCCGGGTCGTGCGATCCATGAGCGCGCGCGTCGCCACGTCCTCGTCGGAGAGTGTCGCGCCCGGCCACGTCACGTGGAACGCGAAGAGCGACAGATCCGGCGGCGCGTCGATGACGATACCGGGCAGCGCCGCCACCCGACGGAAGGCCTCCAGCGCCAGCGCCCGCTTCTCGGCCACCGCCGCCCGGAAGACCGCCGCGCCGTACATTTTCACCGTGAGCCACACTCGCAGGCCCGGGAAGCCGCGTGAAAGGTCGGGGCCATGCTGGCTCGGATCGTAGAACTCCTCAGGGTGCGGCATGGCTGGCAGATAGCCAGCCGTCGCCTCATGGGCCGCGCGCAGCGCCGCGCCGTCGCGCACGAGCAGTGCGCCGGTGCCGTAGGGCAGGAACATGCCCTTGTGCGGATCGAGCGTCAGCGAGTCGGCGCGCGACAGGCCGCGCAGAATCGGCTTCGTGTCGTCGCACAGCTGGAAGAACGCACCGTAGGCCCCGTCCACGTGGTGCCACAGCCCTTCCGATGCCGTCAGATCGGCGATGGCGGCCAGCGGATCCACGGCCCCCGTGTTGGTCGTACCAGCCGTGGACACCACGCAGAACGGCACCAGGCCGGCTGCGCGGTCGCGGGCGATCGCGTCGCCGAGCCCCGCGACCGGCAGGCGATACGCGTCGTCGCACGGGATGGCCCGCACGCGATCGGGCATGATGCCCGCCAGTTTGGCGGCCTTCAGCACGCTGTGGTGCGCCTGGTCCGAGGTGTAGAGCACGCCGGGCCGTAGATCGGGCCCGAGATGCCGCTCGCGGGCGCAGAGGATGGCGTTGAAGGTGGCCATCGACCCGCCGGTGGTGAACAGCCCACGCGAGGTGGGCGGAAACCCCATCCAGTCGCGCAGCCAGTCCAGAGCATTGGCTTCGAGCTGCACCAGGGCCGGCGCCGCCTGCCAGATGCCGGTGTACCGGTTCGTCGCGTCGGCGATGAAATCGGCCAGCGCGGCGGGAAACACACCGCCGCCGGGGATGTACGCCAGGTAACCGGGTCCCGGCGTCGTGAACGAGCGCGGCACGTAGTCTCGAAAGAGCTGGTCGAGGAGCGGCTCGAGCGGACTTCCCTGCTCCGGTGCGTCCTCGCGCATCCGGCGGCAGAAGTCCTCGGCACCGACGTCGCCGAGAATCGGCTGGGGGGGGAGGTTCACGATGTGGTCGATGCACCGCCCTGCCACCGCGTCGACCATCGCGTGCATCTGGGCGGCGGTGAACTCCAGGTCAGGTCTCTCTGTCATGGTGTGTGGTCCATTGGGAGAAGCTCGACGAGCGACAGCGGGTCGACGCGAGCGCCATTGACGCGCATCCCCCAGTGTAGATGCGCGCCCGTCACGCGGCCGGTTGCGCCCACCAGCCCGACCACCTGGCCCGATTCCACCATCGCGCCCTCCTCCACGTCGATCCGGGACATGTGCGCCAATTGAGAGAAGACGCCCAGGCCGTGGTCGAGAATGACGGTCCGGCCGCTGAAGTAGAGATCGCGTGCCACGACGGCGCGGCCGGCCTGCGGCGCTCGAATCGGCGTGCCGGCCGGGCTGAGGAAGTCGGTGCCAGTGTGGGGATTCCGGGGCTCGCCGTTGAACACGCTGCGGGTGCCGAAGCGGCTGTTGGCCGGGTGTGGAACCGGACGGCGGAACCCGCGACTCCACAACCGCTGGACCGCAGGCGCTGCATAGACGCGCTCGAGCAGACGTGAGTCGCCCGCAATACGTGCCTGCACGGCGGCGGGCGGATTAACGAAGGCGGGGGCTACGCGTAGCCGCCGCGTGGGGAACTGCCGCGTCTCGACGTCGAGGGTGCGCTCGGACCGGCCGAAACCCTCGACCACGACGGCGAGCACGGACGGCCCCGCCGGCTGGTCCAGGTCGACGCCGACGATGGCCT
>JADZBZ010000078.1 GCA_020851835.1 Acidobacteriota bacterium | reverse complement strand
GGGAAGAACGTGTCGCCGCCGCTGCGCTGGTCGGGTGCGCCGGCCTCGACGAAGGAATTTGCCGTCATCTGTGACGACCCCGACGTACCGATGCCGCAGCCCTTCGTGCACTGGGTCATCTACAAGATTCCCGGGACGGCCCCGGGCCTTCCCGAGAATGTGCCAATCGATGCCGCCACCCCCATGCCGGTTGAGATTGCCGGCGCCGTCCAGGGGACGTCCGGGTTCCGTCGGCCCGTCCATCGCGGGCCCGCTCCGCCCCCCGGCAAGCCCCACCACTATCACTTCACGGTGTACGCCATCGACGCCATCCTCGACCTGCGGCCCGGTCTCACGAAGGCCGAACTGCTCGAGGCCATCGACGGACACATTGTCGGCAAGGGCGAGCTCGTGGCAGTCTACGAGCGCAAGCCTCCGCCGTAGCGATGATTAGTCGGTGGGGATGCAGGGGGACGCCGGGGCTGAAGCCCCGGCGCTCCGTACCGGGTTCCCGCGATCGCACCCGGATCGCGCGGACGACCCGGACCGCCGGGACTTCAGATCCGAACCGCCGGGACTTCAGATTCGGAGCGCCGGGACTTCAGGTCCGAACCGCCGGGACTTCAGATCCGGAGCGCCGGGACTTCAGATTCGAACCGCCGGGACTTCAGTCCCGGCGTCCCCCAGCCGCGGAGGCGACGTCTACTTCTTGGTGAACATCACCGCGGCGCCGCCCTGCGTGGGCGCTACGCCGAGGTCGAACTTCGCGCCGCCGACGCTCATGGTCACGCTGCGCCCGGCCGCGATGCCAATGCCTGCGCCCATGATGACATCGCTGATGTGATGCTTGTTGGCCGACATCCGGGCCAGCCCGACGAAGCTGGCAAACGTGTAGGCCGGGATACCAACCCTCGGGCCCAGGTGGCGCTCGAGCACGCTGGCCGTCGCGAAGGCGCTGGCGGTGTGGCCCGACGGGAACGAGTGGCGGTTGCTGTTGTCGGGCCGCGAGCGGCGCGTCGAGAACTTGATGCCCTGCACGATGGTCTGCGAAACCAACTGCGCGCGGATCAGGTCGCCGCCCATCGCCGTGGTCGTCGTGCTCCCAGTCAGCTTGCCGACCGCCCACGTGCCCACGGCCGCCCCCGTCTGAACCAGAAAGCCGCCGCCGATGTTCCCGGGCTGGAACACGCGCTTCGACAAGTGTTCCTGTGATTCCTCGATGCCGGCCTTGTCCCACGTGGATCCGATGATGATTGCGGGTGCGAGGATCGTGAGGACGTCGGCCGTATCTCTCGAGAAGAAGCGCCGGAGGTCGTGACCGATTGAGGTGAAGGGATTGAGCGGCGCAGGCGCCCCGAAGGTCACGCGGCCGGGGGCAATCGTCGCCGGGAGAATCACGGGCCGCTGATCGGCGCTGTTGACGAGGTCAGCGTCCGGCCACACCGTGGATGATGGCGTGGCCGGGGTGACGGCCGCCGCCAACCCACCAAGATCCTGGGCGTCTGTCCATCGAACCGGCACGAGAAGAACCGCGACGAGCGCGACGGTGACGCGAAGCGACATGGTAGTGGATCTGCCTTTCGGGGCCGGCGACGTAAACGACCGCTCAACGATTGTACTCCGGCGCTTCGAGGCGGTCCAGCCTTGGCGGGGGCTGGCGGGGCTGGGCGATGGGTTGACGCAACCGGTTTACCGGTCCGGCGTCTCACTCGAGCCCGCTGAACCGGGGCTCCGGGTCGTCCTCCCCGGGCGAATCGCGTACAGGTAGCCTCCCGGCCAGTCCACGAGCAGGACGAAGGGGTGGCCCCAGTCCCGGCGCTCGCGTGTCAGGACGTAGTCGATCCGGTAGTGCCCGCGCAGGCGCAGGATGGCGGCAGCTGAGTCCGGGGACGCAAAGACCTCCTGGTTCAGCCGTTCACGTTCAGCCACCTCGGGGGCCAGCGTCGTCGGGACGTACTGATCGGCCCACGTACCCGCGGCGTTGGACAGCGACCGCGCGCCGCCCGACCAACTCGAGATGAAGAACGTGGACACCGGCGCCAGCTGGTTGATCTGCGACGTCCGAAAATCCTCGAGCAGCACCACCGTATCGAGCGATGCGCCGATGCGGCGCAGGAGGTCGGCGGCCGGTGCTTCCCGCCCAGGCTCGTCCCTCAGGTAGGTCAGAGGTCGCACGATCGTCGTGGCGGCCAAGACGGGCACCAGCACGATGGCCGCGGCGATTGCCACCGCCGCGCGACCCTGGCGTGCGCCCAGCCACCCAATCGCGGGCGCGGCCGCGACTGCGGCGAGGAGGCACCAGCCAATGCGCACACCCTTGGCGACCTTGTGGTAGAAGTTGAACGGATTCACCACGTCTCCCAGCCTGAACGCCGCCTCCGTTCCCCAGGCCGGCATCTGCCCCCAGAACGGCGCCACGAGCGCCGCCGTCACCAGGCAGAACGTCGCCGCAAACCAGAGGATCGTCAGCTCCGCCCGCCCGGCGGCGCCGGTGCGGCCTCGCCCCGCCAGGCGTCCGACGACGACGACGAAGGCCAGGAGAATGGCGGGGCTGTAGTTGGCGACCAGGCCGACGACCACCTCGGCGGGCCGCATCCACACCAGGTAGCCCCATGCCGCCAGCAGGGCGGCTGCAGCGAGGCGTCCGGCGTGGCCGAGATCTGCGGATGGCTCTCGCGTCCTGTCGAGGCGCAGCCATGCCCATCCGGCGAGGCCGGCGATGGCCAGGCCCGCGAGTGGTCCGGACGCGCCCGGCGGCGACAGCACGCGGCAGAGCACGGCCCACACGATGGCCCACCCCGCCATCCAGAGGCCAGCGGCGGCGGCGCGGCGGACACCAGCCTCGGCCGCAATGGTCGCGGCCAGCGCCAGCGACCCCGGAATGACGAAGAATGTGTTGGTCCCGACGTAGAGCGCGGTGACCCACGCCGCGGCCAGCCAGTAGCGCCGAGCGGCCAGCCAGACGACCACGACGAAGAGGCCGAGTGCCGCGGCGTTCTGCGGGATGTAGAGGAAGTCCTCCATCAGGATCTGATCGCTGTGGGGCACCAGGACGCCGACGACGTGATCGGGATCAATCCCGGCGAGCGTGGTCAGGGCGCGCCGCGCGCCGTCGAGCGAGGTGCCAGCGAGAGACAGGGCCTGTCCCAGCGACGGGTGCCACAGCATTTCGGCCGACGGCGTCACGAACGTCAGCACGCAGGCGGCCCACGCCGCCGCGCGTCCGCCCCAGATCGTTGCCGTGACCCACCAGAGGGTCACCACGAAGGCGAAGGCCTGCCAGGTGAGCACGGCCTTCCAGGCGTCGAATGCCGTCACCCCAGCGGCCTGCGCGAGGGCCGCGATCGGCGCGAGCGAGAACCAGTAGTAGCGCAGCGGCAGTCCGGCGACGAACGGGTTCGATGGCGGGACGTGCTCGCCGAGGGCGTAGATGACGCCGAAGCGCTGAAATCCGTCGGTGTACATCTCGCGCACGAGCGAATGGTCGTTGAAATGGCCGAAGGGCGCCGCGATGCTCCAGAGGACGTAGATGGCCGCCAGGGCGTACACGCCCGCCGGCACCGCCAACGCCGGCCCCTGGGCCTCGTCGTGCACTGCGGCGTTGCGGCGCCAGAGCGCGGCGAGGCCGAGCGCGGCGACGCCGGCCAGCAGCGCGAGATCCCAGCCGCTGCCGGTGACCGCGGCTGCGATGACGAACGGGAACGTAGCGCTCAGTCCCGTGACCGCGAGGCAGAGCCAGTCGAAGCCAGCAGCCGGCGGTCGCGTGCCGAACGCACGACCGGACGTCCAGAGCAGCGCAGCCGCGGCCGCGATGAAGGATACGGTGAGGTTGAGCGCAGGCCAGGTGCCGATGCCTTCGATCGCCACCAGGGCCGCGGCGACGGATCCGGCAGCGAGCAGCTTCACCTACGTCGACTCTATCGGGAAACGCACCGGTCGTCGTGGGCGCCGACGCCGGCGCCACGCAATGTATCATACGCGCCGTTGTCGCATGTCGCCGGCCAGTGAACTCTCCGTTGTCGTGCCCGTGTTCAACGAAGCAGATCGTATTGCGTGGCTGGTATCCCGCTGGCTCGACGCATTGCGCCTCGCGCAGATCGATTTCTCGATGCACGCCTACGACGACGGATCGTCCGACGGCACACCCGCCGTGCTGGCGGAGGCTGCGCGCGTCGAGCCGCGCGTGATCGTTCACCGCCACGCCAACCGCGGCCACGGCCCGACGCTGGCGCGGGCGTATGCCGAGCTGGCCGGCTCCGAGTGGATCCTGCAGATCGATGCCGACGACGTGATCGGCCCCGGGTTGTTCGAACGCTGGTGGCCCGGCCGAGCGAACTACGACCTCATGCTGGCCTCCCGGCGCGATCCGCATCGGTCCAGCCTGCGGCGCGGGTTGACGCATCTGGCGCGCGCCACCGTGCGGGCTCGGTTCGGTGCCGGGGTACGGGACGTGAACGCCCCGTACCGCCTGATGCGCGGCACCGCGTTCCGCGATGTCTGGGAATGGCTCCCTCCGGGCACGCTCGTCCCGAACGTACTGCTCTCAGGCGTCGCCTGTCGCCGCGGCCTGCGCGTACGCGAGCATC
>JADZBZ010000077.1 GCA_020851835.1 Acidobacteriota bacterium | reverse complement strand
TCTTGCAGTAGTCGCTGCAGTACTTCGTGCCGGCGGGAACCATGCACACGCAGCTCGGGTGCGCGCACTTCTGAGTGACTTGCGGATCCGAGGTGGAGTCGGGCATTAGGCGGTCTCCCTTTCCCGCCCATTATGCTCTGCACGGGGCCCATCGACGAAATCATCCTTCGCCCGGCAACCGTAAGATGGTCTGGATGGAATCGCCCGACTCCCTCGAAGCTCTCGCCTTCGGCCGTCCCGACCATGGATGGCGCCGCCGGTGGTTCGTCGTGATGTTCGAGGCGGACACCACGGCGGGCCGTCTCTTCGATATCGTGCTGCTGCTGCTCGTGTCGGCCAGCGTCCTGGTCGTGCTGCTGGAGACCGTGCAGGGGCTTGCCCAGCCGTACGCCGGCCTGTTCCTGGCACTCGAGTGGGTGTTCACGCTGCTCTTCACCGCCGAGTACGTGGCGCGCCTCACCTGCGTACAGCGACCGCTCCGCTATGCCGGCAGCTTCTTCGGCCTGGTGGATCTCGCGGCGGTCGTGCCGATGTATCTGGCCACGCTCGTGCC
This sequence comes from Acidobacteriota bacterium, assembly GCA_020851835.1. Taxonomy (GTDB): domain Bacteria; phylum Acidobacteriota; class Vicinamibacteria; order Vicinamibacterales; family UBA2999; genus VFZN01. The sequence continues at coordinate 10,622 of JADZBZ010000077.1, read as the reverse complement.
CGGCCTGCACGTGCTCATCGACATCCGCGTGCTCCGGATGCTGCGCGCCTTCCGGATTCTCAAGCTCACTGAGTACATGCACGAGTACGGGCATCTCGGCGGCGCGCTCTACGCGAGCCGTCGGAAGATCCTCGTGTTCCTGTCGGCGGTCGCCATGCTCGTGGTCGTCCTCGGCACCGTGATGTACGTGGTGGAAGGGCCAGGGAACGGATTCACCAGTATCCCGGTGGCGATCTACTGGGCGATCACCACCATGACGACGGTCGGCTTCGGTGACATCACGCCGAAGACCAATCTTGGCCGCGCGGTGTCGAGCATCGTCATGCTGCTCGGTTGGGGCATCCTGGCCGTGCCGACGGGAATCGTCACCGCCGAGATGACCAGCCGCCGCTTATGGGGAGGGCCGTCGCGACGATGCGGATCGTGCGGCAACGAGGTGCATGCGGCCGAGGCGCGCTACTGTCATCGCTGCGGCACGGTGCTCGGCTAGTCGTCAGCGGATGCGAGTGGCGCCGTGCCCGCTCGCTCCGAGCCGAGACAGGTCGGAGACATCTCTCAGACATCAATTTACGAAGCGCCGTTCGCCTCGGCTGCTACAACAGAAGCCAGGTCCGGCGGCGCGTTCGTGCGACGTGTCTGAGGCGTGGAGGAGCACATGAGAGGTATCGCGGTCCTGTTGGCGCTCGTCGTTCTGGGCGCGCCCGCGCCGGCATCGGCGCAGGGCGATCCGTCCGTCACCAGCGTCGAGCCGTTCAAGCTCGGCACGTTCGACATCGCGGGCGACCAGCGCATCGGCGTCGTCCTGCGCGACGCGCTAGTCATCGATCTCGCCGCTGCGAACCGCGCGCTCGAGCGCGATCCCGCGTATCCCCCGATTCCCATGCCAGGCACCATGGTGGATCTCATTGGCCGCTACGAGTACGGGATGAGGACCCGCCTCTACGAGTTGGTCAACCATCTCGTCGGGGCCAACCGTCTGACCGGACCGCAGCGGCCCTCGTGGGTGCACCCGCTGGGCGAGGTCGATACGCTGGCCCCGTTGATGCCGGGCAAGATGCTCAACGCCGCGGTGAACTTCTACACCCACGTCGGCGAGACGGGCACGGCCGAGGAGCAGAAGAAGGCCGAGGCCGAACGTCGGGCCAAGCGGGGTGTGCCTTACCTGTTCCTCAAGCCCACGCGTGGCGCCATCGTGGGCGACGGCGACGAGGTGGTGATTCCGAGCGGCCGCGATCGGATCGACTGGGAGGTCGAGCTGGGCATCGTCATCGGCCGCACCGCGAAATACGTGCCGGCCACCGAGGCGGCCGAGCACATCTTCGGGTACATGGTGACCATCGACGTGTCGGACCGCGGCGGCCGCCCCCCCGGTGGATTCGGCAGCGGCTCCGACTGGTTCGTGGGCAAGGGACACGACACCTTTGCGCCCATGGGGCCTTGGATCGTGCCGAAGGAGTTTTATGGGGATCCGATGACGCGCCTGCGCCAGACGCTCAGCGTGGACGGCAAACTGATGCAGGAGGGCGGCGCGGCGGACATGATCCACTCGATCTACGAGCTCATCGAGTACGGATCGTCGATCATCACCCTCTTTCCGGGGGACGTCATCAACAACGGCACGTCGGGCGGCACGGGCATGGGCCAGGCCTACCGCGGCGAGGAGCGGTTCCTGAAGCCGGGGGAGAAGATGGTGGCCACCATCGACGGGATCGGCACGCTGACGCTTCCCGTGGTCGCCGAACCGGCGCCGCCGCCCGGCACCGGCTCACGCCTCCCGGCCGTCAGCTCGTATCGCAAGTAGGCCTCATCCCGCGGGCGAGGCGGGGCCATGGCTCCGCCTCGCGTCGGCCGCCCCGAACGCGTCGGCGCCCGTCCCGGTAGACAAGTCGCAGACATAGGCGAGACATCGTTTGACACCGTTATGGCGCCTTGACGGTTACGCTCGGCTCCTGAGAAGGACTCCCGGAAGGAGAGGTTCAGATGGTGTGTCTGCGGTTCTCGCTTCTCGTGTGCTGCCTCGTTTCATCAACGGCTTCGCTGGCATTCGCCCAGCAGCGGGGTTCGATCGCCGGCAAGGTGATCGACCCGGATGGCTTGGCAATGCCGGGCGCCACGGTGGTTGTGACCAACGCAGGAACCGGATTCACGCGAGAGGCGACGACCGCCGAGACCGGCGCCTACTCGGTGCCCAATCTCGAGCCGGGCACCTACGATGTATCCGTCACGATGGCGGGCTTCGGCCAGGCGGTCCGTAAGGGGTTGCTCCTGTCGCCGGGTGCGACCGTCACCCTCGAGCTGAAACTGCAGGTGGCGGGCGTCGAAGAGAGCCTGGTGGTCACCGCCGAGTCGCCCCTCGTTGAGCGCACGAGCAACCAGATCGGCGGCAGCCTGTCGAGACGCGAAATCGAGGAAGTGCCGTCGAACTTCCGGAACTTCACGGGCCTCACCCAGCTCATTCCCGGCATGACGCCGAACCCCGCGCAGTCCACGTTCGAGGGCGGACAGGTAGTGGCCAACGGCTCGCCTTCGCAGCAGAATGTCTACCTGCTCGACGGCATGTACAACAACGACGACCGCCTGGGCGGCAGCCAGGGGACGCAGGTGCGCGTGGTGCTCGACAACATCGAGGAGTACCAGGTGCTGGCCAACCAGTACAGCTCGGAATACGGCGGCGGTGCCGGCGCCATCATCAACATGGTGACCCGCGGCGGCACCAACGACATCCGTGGCCGGGTCTATTCGTACTTCCGCGACGAAACCCTGAACGCGCGCGGCAAGTTCCTGCCGGACGGGCAGCCGAAACCGCCGGAGCGCACGCTGCAGGCCGGATTCGGCCTGGGCGGGCCAATCGTCCGCAACCGCGCCCACTTCTACTTCACCTACGAGCGCGACAATGAGGACATCGCGGGTCAGAAGCGGTTCCCCGCTCAGGCCGCGCCCCTGGTCCGCGACTTCGTCGGTGCCTTCACCGTGCGCGCGAACAACTACTTCGCGCGCGGCGACCTGCAGCTGAACGATCGCAACTTCGTCAACGTGCGGTGGCTGCTCGAAACGGCGGCCTCCAAGGGCGAGGGCTTCAACACGAACAATGAAGCCCTCGATGCCCGGGTGCGGGAAAGCGACTGGGATCAGCTGGCCAGCGGCACCTACACCAGCGTCCTGACGGACCGGCTCTCGAGTGTCACACGCTTCGGTCGCATTGGCGAGGAACTGACGACCGCGCCGGAGGGGTTCTTCGACTCCAGCGGCAAAGCGGTGGGCTTCGACGGACGCGACCCGTTCTCGATCGGCCAGCGGAACGTGCATCCCAGTTACATCACCGGCAAGGGCGGCTCCGGGCCCACCACCGTCATCAGGACGTGGGTGCTCGACCAGGCCTTCAGCTACTTCGTGCCGAACCTGTTCGGTGGCGAGCACACGTGGAAGGCCGGCGGCGGCGCCAGCCTGAACCACATGGTGCCCCGGTCGACGTTCGACTCCGGGACCTTCCAGTTCCGGACGGACGCGCCCTACAACCCGGCGGATTCCACGACCTACCCGTTCCAGTTCGACGTGACCGTCGGTCCCCCAGACCCCTACGGCTACGCCGTCTTTTCGAAGGATGTCCGCCGCTACGCCTTCGTCGAGGACAAGTGGGGCGTGACCGGCAACTTCACGCTCACCCTCGGCCTGCGCTGGGACAACCACAAGCAGACCCCGAATGACAACGCCGCCATCGCGCCGCGCGCCGGGTTCGCGTGGGACGCGTTCGGGACGGGACGCACCGTGGTTCGCGGCGGCGTCGGCAAGTTCTACGCCTACGTGCCAGTCGTGCACGATCTCACGCTGCAGCAGAGCGGTGTGCGGACGCTGTTCCCGTCCATTTCAATCAACGCGGCCAATCCGCTGGCCGGCGTGGTCCTCACGCCCGACATGATCGCCGACGGGCAGGGCAACCCTGGCGTCGCCACGCTGTCGCCCGCCGGGCAGGCGGCCCTCAACGCCCTGCGAGACCAGGTGATCGCCGGCACCGCCTTCAACCGGAACCCGCGCATCGACAGCCCCGACCGGAAGATGCCTTACACCTGGTCGTGGAGCTTCGGTCTCAGTCAGGAGCTGTTCCGCGCGACGGCGCTGTCGGTAGACTACGTTGCCAACGCGTCACGCCACCAGCTCGGCGTCGTGGACATCAACGAGCCGGTGAACGGCGTGCGGCCCGGCGTCACCTCGTTCGACCCCGCCGGCACGCTCATTCCGGCCGAGGCGCGCGGGGTCAACTTCCTGCGGGTGCTGCAGTCGCAGACCAACCCGGACTTCGACGGCGACTACAAGTCCCTCCAGGTGTCGCTCGTCAAGCGCATGGCCAACCGCTGGAGCGGCCGCCTGGCCTACACGCTCCAGCGCAGCAACTACGTGGGCATCGGCAACCCCGACGCCCGTCGCGTGTGGCTCGACAACGACATCCGCGCCGACTACGGCGAGTTCGCGTCCAACCGCACGCACGTGTTCGCCGGGAGCGCCAGTGTCAACCCCTGGCGGACGCTGACCTTCGCGACCGTGATCAGCGCCATCAGCGGCGCGCCGATCAACGAGACCGTGGGCCGCGATGTGAACGGCGACCTGGACAACAACGACCGCCCGATTCGCGGGATCGACGACCTGACCAAGCCCATCGAGTCGGCCTTCGACTCGCAGGGCCGCGCGGTGCCCTACGGCATCCGCGGTCCCGGCTCGTTCCTGGTCGACTTCTCGGCCCGCTATCAGCTGTCGCTGGGCAGCCGGCTCGACAGCCTCGACCTCTTCCTGGACGTGTTCAACGTCTTCAACCGGTTGAACCTCGTGGCACCGACCGGCAACCGGCAGTCGCCGAACTTCCTGGTGTCGACCTCGGCCCAGTTCGCGCGCCAGATGCAGGTGGGCGTGCGGCTCCGCTTCTAAGAGAGGGCCTTCCGATGCAATGGCTGGGAATCGGCGTGGTGACGGCGGCGCTGCTGAGCGGCGCCGTCCCCGTCCCCGTCGCCGCGCAGATGGAGCTGGGGGTCATCAAGGGGCAAGTCCTCGACGAGACCGGCAAGCCGATCGAGGGCGTCACCATCCGCCTCGTCAACATCGACCGCGGGCGCGAGATCGTCATCACGAGTGGCAAGGACGGCCGCTTCTACCGGCGGGGGCTGCAAGCGGTCGAGTACGAGATGACCGTCGAGCGCCAGGGCTATCAGCCGATCAGCGACACGGTGAAGCTGGTGGCCGGCACCGACCGGAACTTCGACTTCACGCTGGTGAAGACGGCCGCCGGCGGTTCGAAGGAGTTCCAGGAGGGGGTGGCCGCCTTCAACAGCGGTAACTTCGCGCAGGCGGCCCAGCGCTTCGAGGCTGCCATCGCGCAGGCGCCGGCCGTACCGGCGCTGCACGTGAATCTGGCGCTGGCCTACTTTCGCCTGAATCGTCCGGGCGACGCCGTAGCGAGTCTCGAGAAGGCTGCCGCGCTCGGCCCGGAGGATGCGGCCGTTCAGTACCAGCTCGGGAGCGCCTACGTCGACAGGCAGGAGTACGACAAGGCGGTGGCGGCCCTCGAGAAGGGCCTGGCGACCAACCCGAACCTGGCCACCGACCCGCTGGCGGTGGAGGCGGCCTCGACGCTGGGGGCCGTCTACTTCGCGCAGGGCAGGACCGCTGATGCCGAGAAGCAGTTTCAGCGCGTGCTGGCCGCCAGGCCCGGCGCCGCGGGCGCCACCCTCGGCCTGGCGAAGATTCATTTCAGCCGGAACGACGTGGACGGGGCACTCGCGCTCTTCGAGCAGGTCGTGGCCAATCATCCCGGGACGCCCGAAGCGAAGCAGGCCGAGACGTTCATCGAGGAACTCCGCAAGGAGCCGCGTCAAGGTGGACCACGGTGATGAACGGTATCGGCGCCACCCGGCGCACGTGGCCGGCGTGTACATGAGAGGCACGAACTAGCCGCCGCGTCGAGCCGGCGGCCTCGGGAGGCTCACAATGGACAGATACTGGTGGCCGCTCGCGCCGATCGCCATGGCGCTGCTCGTGGTGGCGCGGTGCGCGCCCGCGCCCCCGTCGAGTGGGCGCGACGCCGACCTGGCGGCGCCCGCCGACCTGGCCGTGTCGCAGGAGAGAGGCGGCCAGGAGGAATTCGGCCCGTACGAGCCCGTGCCCAACTGGCCGCAGCCGTTGCCAGACGGGCCCGACGGCCTGAGCCACGACGGATGGACCTGGGGGTCGGTTGGCGCGGTGTACGCCGAAACGCCGGACCGCATCTGGATCGCGCAGCGGGGAGAGCTGCCGCTGCCGCCCGGCGCGGCCCCCTGGACTCCCTATGCGATGCTCAGCCCGTCGCGCGGAAACGCTACCGGCAACGACGATGGGCTGAGCGCCACGTGCGAGACCGTACCCAGGCGTGGCTGGCAGCGCCGGTACCATCACGTGATCTTCGTCGTGGACCGCGACGGCCGGATGGTCCAGAGCTGGCCGCAGCACGATCGTCTCTTCGACATGACGTGCGGCCGCGGACCGCACAAGATCAAGATGAGCCCCTACGACCCCGAGAAACACGTCTGGGTGTTCGACGACCAGCTGCACGTGATCTACAAGTTCACCTATGACGGCCAACTCGTAATGACGCTCGGCACCAAGGGGCAGCGCGGTCGCGACGGGGGACGGCTGTTCGACCGGCCGACCGATATCGCGTGGCTACCCGACGGCACCTTCTTCGTCACCGACGGCTACGGCGGCACGCGTGTGGCGAAGTTCGATCGGGACGGCGCGTTCCTGTTGGACTGGGGCGCGGCGCCGAAGGATCCCGCCAACCCGGGTCCCAACGAGTGGAACACCGTGCACAGCATCGCCATCAGCCGCGACCGCCGGTTGTTCGTGGTGGACCGCGGCCACCGGCGCATGCAGGTCTTCGACGAGGACGGCAAGTTCCTGGACATGTGGACCACCGGGGTGCGCTCGTCACCGTACGCCCACTTCATCTCGACCGACCAGTTCCTCTGGGTGGCTGACGGCGGCACGATGCGCATGCTCAAGTACGACTTGAATGGCCGCTACCTGTACGGGTGGGGCGGGCCGGGCGGGCAGCTGGGTCAGTTCAACGGCCCGCACTCGCTCACCGTCGATCAGGAGGGGAACGTGTACACCGCCGAGGTATTCGGCGGTCGTGTGCAGAAGTTCAGGCCGAAGCCCAATGCGGATCCGGCCAAGGTGATGGGGCAGGAAGTGCGGTTGGCGCAGCCGTCGAGCTAGCCGGAAGCGGGTGTCGAGGCGGGTGTCGAGGCGTCTTGACACCCCTGCGGTGCCGGCGTACTGTGCCCCGGACCGAACGTGGCCATGCAGCTCGACCGTCGATCCTGGCGCTCTCATCCGCTCGTGTTCGCGATCATCGCGACCATCGGGGCGGCTGTTCTGGTGTTCTACCTGCAGCACCGGGCCATCACCACGCTGCAGTCACAAACCAAGGTCATCGTGCGCCAGTTCTCGGAACAGGCCGCCGATGACGTAAGCCGCGAGCTGCGGCGCATCCTCGATGGCCCCATCTTCGACACCCTGGCCGCCGTCAACCACCCGGACCTGCGCGCCGGCCGCCTGGATCTCGTGGCGCGGAAGTTCGCGGAGGGGCTCGATACCTACCCGCACGTGGAGCGCTTTTTCGCCTGGAGCGCCGACCCGGGCGCCGCGCGCAAGGGCGAAGTATTGTTCTACGGCCGCACGGGCGGATTTGCCCGCGATCCGGCGATGGCGACCGACGTGCTGACGCTGGCCCGCCAGCATGCCAAGTCGCAACAGATCTACGTAGCGGCCGAGGGCGTGGGCGCCGACGCTCGTCAGATGTTTCTGCGCCTGTTCTGGAGCGACGCGCGGCGTGTGGAGTACTTCGCCGTGCTCGGGTTCGTCATCGACCCGGTGCGCATGCCGGGGCAGTTGTTCGCCGGGCGCCACGGCGCGGCCTTCCAGGCGCTGCTGGCGCGTCGAGCCGGCGAGCTTCCGCTGCAGCTCAGGGTGACCGACGAACGGGGTGCGACGGTTTTCGGCGGCCTTCCGGCCGGCGTGGACGGCGCGCGGCTCACCTTCCCGATGCTCTTCTATCCCGCCGACGACATCCGGTCGCGCCTGGCCGCCGAGGTGGCGCCACGCCCCTGGGTGATCGAGGTGGGTGCGCCGGCGCTCGGCGCCCTGTCCGGCGGAGGGCAGGGGTATCTGCCGACGGTCTTCTCGATGCTGCTCATGCTGGTGGCTCTCGGCCTGGCCGCACAGGCGCATCGCCGTTCGTCGGAACTGGCCCGGATGCAGACTGACTTCGTGGCCCACGTGTCGCACCAGTTGAAGACGCCCCTGTCGCTGCTGAGCGCGGCGACCGAGACGCTGCAGATGGATCGCATTCGCTCGCCTGAGAAGCTGGCCGACTACCTCGACACGATTGGCGCGGAGGCCCGGCGTCTGTCGGTGCTGGTGCAGCACGTGCTCGAGTTCTCGCGCCTGCAGCAGGATCGCACCTACGAGTTCGAACAGGTGGATCTGGGCGCCCTCGTACGCGAAACGGTGGACGCCTTCGCGCACGGCCTCGCCAGCCGGCAGGTGACCTTCGAGGTGCGGCAGCGCGGCATCGGGCCCTCCGTGCACGCAGACCCGGCCGCCCTCGAACAGGTCGTGGCCAATCTGCTCGACAACGCCGTGAAGTACTCCGCGCCTGGATCGCCGGTAACGGTGAACCTGTGTCAAGAGCGGCAGTCGGCCATCGTGGAGGTGGTGGACCGCGGCGTCGGCATTGCGGCGGCCGATCAGACCCGGATCTTCGAGCGGTTCTACCGCGCGCCCGGCGCCTCGCACCGACCCGGTTTCGGGCTGGGCCTGTCCATCGTCCGGTTGCTCGTGCACGCCCATCACGGGCGGGTCGAGGTGACGAGTGCGCCGGGCCTGGGCAGCACGTTTCGCGTCACGCTGCCCTGCCTGCCGGTGCCCGCCGGCCCCGACGCCCAGACATCGCGCTGCCCCGAGGCCGTGTCATGAGCACGCCGGGCCTGGGGACCGGGCTCCCGCGGCATGTCCTGGTTATCGAGGACGAGCCGCAGATGCGCTCGATGCTGGTGGACAACCTGGAGTTCGAGGGCTACCGGGTGACCGCGGTGGCCTCGGGAGAAGAGGGGCTTCAGGCCTGCGCGCACCAGCAGTTCGCGCTGCTGCTCGTGGACGTCCTGCTGCCGGGCATCAGCGGGTTCGACGTGTGCCAGCAGGTGCGGGCACGCGGCCTGCTCGTGCCTATCGTGGTGCTGACGGCTCGCACCCACGAACGGGACCGCGTCCGGGGTCTGGACCTGGGCGCGGACGACTACGTGCCCAAGCCCTTCAGCGTAAGCGAGTTGCTGGCGCGCGTGCGTGCACAGGTGCGGCGCGATGACTGGCGTGCCCCGGCCAGCGACGAGTTCTCGCTGGGCGATGTCGTCGTCCGACCGCGTCAGCGGCTCGTGCTCAAGAAGGGTCGCCGGCTCGCGCTGTCGGCACGGGAGTTCGAGCTGCTGCGTTACCTGTTCGCCCATCGCAACGAAGTGGTCGGACGCGAGCAACTGCTGCGCGACGTGTGGGGTTATCACCATCTGGCCGTGACGCGCACCGTCGACAACTACATCGCCAAGCTCCGCGTGCACATCGAACCGCGCCCGCACGAGCCCCGCTATATCATCACGGTGCACGGAAGCGGCTACCAGCTGCTGATGTGACGGGCGGCGATCGCAGTTCAGCCGGCCGCCTGTCATACACTAGGCCTCGCTGGCGCGCGTCTTCCGCGCAAGGTCGCGGCTCGAGGGAGCGCCGGGTACCCAAGGAGGCGGTTACCATGCGCACCACCATCACCCACGCCGTCATCGCGGTGGTCCTTCTCGCGGCCTGGACCGGGGTTGCCGCGGCCCAGTCGCCGGATCTGTACGGCGACATGCGGTGGCGGGCCATCGGGCCTACGCGGGCCGGACGCACGCGCGCGCTGGACGGGGTGGCCAGCCAACCCAACGTCTTCTACATCGGGTTCGACAACGGCGGCGTCTGGCGCTCCACCGACTACGGCTCCAACTGGGAGCCGCTGTTCGATGGCCAGGCCACCACCTCCATCGGCGCCATCGCCGTGGCGCCGTCGAACCCCGACATCATCTACGTCGGCACCGGCGGAGGGATCATTCGTCCCGACCTGTCCACGGGTGACGGGATGTACAAGTCCACGGATGCCGGGGCGACCTGGATGCACCTGGGTCTCGGCGACAGCCAGATGATTGCCGACGTGGTGGTGGATCCCACCAACCCGGACCGCCTGTTCGTGGCGGTGTTGGGGCACCCCTATGGACCGAGCGCCGAGCGGGGGATCTTCCGGTCCCTGGACGGCGGTGGGTCCTTCGAGAAGGTGCTCTACCGCGACGAGTACACGAGCGGCAACGACATCATCATGGACCCGTCGGATCCCAACACCGTCTACGCCACGCTCTGGCCGCAGCAGCAGAGCTTCAGGGAAGGCGGCGCTTTCGGCGGCATCGGCACGGGCATCTTCAAGTCCAGCGATGGCGGAACCACGTGGGCACCACTGTCCGAGGGGCTGCCCAACGTCATTCAGGCGAACCTGGCGCTGGCGCCGAGCAACCCCAATCTCC
>JADZBZ010000076.1 GCA_020851835.1 Acidobacteriota bacterium | reverse complement strand
TGTTCCCGATGGAGGTGCTGCTCGACGGGACGGGCGCGGAGAATCCGTCGACCGCCCGGTAAGGCCGCTGTCACGCGGCCGGCTGTAACGCACTACTCGCTCATCCTGTATGGAGCCTCATATGTTCGTGTCGAGACGCTTGCAGTACGCGCTCGCCCTCGCAACGGCCGCTTTCCTGCTGATGCCCGTGGCGCGCGCGCAGGACGCCGTTCCCTCGCCTCTCCTCGCCGAGTTCGCCTGGCGTCCGATCGGTCCCGCCAACATGGGCGGCCGCGTGGACGACGTCGAAGCCGTCGAATCGAATCCCGCCATCATCTACGTCGGCGCCGCGACGAGCGGCGTCTGGAAGACCGAGAACAACGGCACCACCTGGCTTCCGGTGTTCGACGCGGAGCCGAACCTTTCGATCGGCGACCTGGCCATCGCGCCGTCGAATTCGAGCGTCGTGTGGGTCGGCACCGGCGAAGCGAACAACCGCCAGAGCACGTCGTACGGGGGCGGCATCTTCAAATCGACCGACGCCGGCCAGACGTGGACGGCGATGGGCCTCGCCGACAGCGGCGCCATCCCGCGCATCGTCATCGACCCGAAGAACCCCGACATCGTCTACGTGGCCGTGGCCGGAGACCTGTTCAAGGCCAGCGCCGAACGCGGCCTCTACAAGACGACTGACGGCGGGAAGACCTGGACGAAGTCGAAGTTCATCGACGACGACACGGGGTTCGGTGACGTGCAGATGGATCCGTCGAACAACCAGGTGCTGATCGCGGCGTCGTATCAGCGGCGGCGGGCGACGTGGGGCTTCAACGGCGGCGGTCCGGGCAGCGCGCTCTGGAAGACGACCGACGCGGGCAGGACGTGGAAGAAGATCGAAGGCGGCGGGCTGCCCGCGTACGGGAAATGGGGCCGCGTCGGCCTCGGCTTCTCCCACAGCAGTCCAAATGTCGTTTACGCGATGATCGAGCCGGGCCCCCAGGGCTTCGGCGCCGGCCGCGGCACGGAGTACCAGTCGCTCGATCCGAATCGCGCCGGCATCTGGCGCTCGAACGATCGCGGCGTTACGTGGACGCTCGTCAGCAACAACAACGGCCGCGCGATGTACTTCTCGCAGGTCCGGGTCGACCCGCGGGATCCGAACACGATCTTCACGCTGCAGCGGAGCCTCGAGAAGTCCACTGACGGCGGCAGGACGTTCACGGTCATGACCGAGTCGGTGCTCGCGCGTTTACAGGATCCGATTTCGTCGGCCACCATCGTTCCGCCGTTCACACGCGACTACGACGGCCCGCTGCCGGCCAGCCACCCGGATCACCATGGGATGTGGATCGATCCGTCGAACACGCGGCACATCGTGCTCGGGCACGACGGCGGCGTCGACTTCTCGTACGACGGCGGCCGCACCTGGCAGTTCCAGGACTGGATGCCGATGGGCCAGTTCTACGGCGTCGCCGTGGATATGCGGCAGCCGTACAACGTCTACGGCGGCGCGCAGGACAACGGCTGGTGGGGCGGCCCGAGCCGCGTGCGTAACAACGGCGGCATCACCAACGCGCACTGGTTCGAGCTGGCGGCGGGCGATGGCTATCACACGCTGGTCGATCCGACCGATCCGGACATCGTCTACGGATCGGTGTCGGGCAACGGCGGACAGCACATCTGGCGCTTCAACCTGAAGACCGGCGAGCAGAAGTACATCCGCCCGACGCCGCCGAAGCGGGTCGACGATCCGCGCCCGTATCCAGCGCTCCCGTCCGGCGGCAACATCGCCACCCAATTGCCGCCGAACGAAGTGGCGCGCTACAACTGGGTGCCGGGCTTCGCGATGTCGCCGCACGATCCACGCACCATCTACATGGGCTCGAACCGTCTGTACATCTCGCACGACCGCGGCGACAGCTGGGTCGCGACGAAAGATCTGAGCAAGCAGATCGATCGCGACACATTGTCGATCATGGGCGTGCCCGGCTCCGAGCCGATGACGGCAAAGAACGACGGTGTCGCCGGGTGGGGCACGATCGTCGAAATCGCGGAATCGCCGGTCACGCCTGGCGTCATCTGGATCGGGACCGACGATGGCAACGTGCAGGTGTCGCGCGACGGCGGCACGACGTGGGACAACGTCGGCGACAACGCGATGAAGTTTCCGCAGCCGGTGTACGCATCGGCGCTCGCACCGTCGCATTTCGACGCGGGCACGGCGTACATCGCCTTCGACGGCCATCTGATTGGCGACTTCAAGCCGTACGTGTTCAGGACCACCGACTTCGGCAAGACCTGGACGGACGTCGCGGCCAGTCTGCCGCCGCGCGGCAACGTGAACACGCTTTACGAGGACCGCTTCAACCACAACCTCCTGTTCGCGGGGACGGAGTTCGGGCTGTACATCTCGATCGACGGCGCGAAGAGCTGGACGCCGTTCATGAACAACCTGCCGGCCACCCGCATGGACGCGATCGTCGTCCACCCGCGCGAGCAGGATCTCGTGCTCGCGACGCACGGCCGCAGCTTCCTGGTCCTGGATGACATCACGCCGCTGCAGCAGTTGACCGATGCGGTGCTCGCCGAGCCGTCACACCTGTTTCGGCCGCGGCCCGCGGTGCTGTGGAAGGAAGACAAGACGGCGTGGCACGGCGGTGCGGACGAGAAGTACCGCGCGAAGAACCCGCCGGACGCGATCCTCTCCTATTACCTGAAGTCCGCTGCCGGATCGCCGGCGAAGATCGAGGTGATCGATCAGGACGGCACGCTGGTGCGCGAGTTCGAGGGTCCGCGCGCGGCAGGCATCCATCGCGTGACGTGGGACCTACGGAAGCTGGCGCCGGCGCCACCCGCCAATCGCCCGGCGGGCCTTGCGGAGCCGACGCCGCGGCTCGGGGAGCGTATCGATCCGGGGTCGTATATCGTGCAGTTGACGGTCGACGGGACATCGAGCCGTGT
>JADZBZ010000075.1 GCA_020851835.1 Acidobacteriota bacterium | reverse complement strand
CGCCAAACGCGCTGGCCATATCGCCGCCCTTGCCCTGCTGGAGCAGAATCACCCCGATCAGCACGAGGCAGACCAGCACGTAGACCGTCAGAATCAGGTAGTAGACCATCGCCGTATTCACCGCCGCTCCCCAGCCGGGGACGGCAAACCGAAACTATAACACGACGCGGAGGGCGGGGCGGCTTCCGGCACGGCCGGTGTCGGTCGGCGGCCGTCGGCGCCGGCGCGTCTCGCGGCCCCGGCGCTGGCAATCCGTGATGAACGGGGTAGCATGGCGCAAGGCGCATGACACCCACAGGTACGGACCGTTTCGGCGAACTGCTGTTCTACGCCGTCGTGATTCTGATGGCGTACCTTGCCTTCACGGTGGCCCAGCCGTTTCTCGAATCGCTGGCGTGGGCGGGCATCTTCGCCCTGTCGCTGGACCCGCTGCGCTCGTGGCTGACAGCCCGCACGTCGCCCACTCGCGCGGCGCTCATCGCCACACTGTTGGCCGGCCTGCTCATCGTCGGCCCCCTGGCCGCGCTCGTGTCGGTCCTCGCGCGGGAAGTCCCCCAGGTGGTGGCCCTGGCGCAGCGGCTGCCCGAGCAGACGACGCCCGAGCAGGTGCAACTGGTCTGGGACGGCCTCCGCGCACGGGCTCCAGTCGCACTCCCCGACGACCCCACGCAACTGCTGAGCCAGAGCGCACAGGCCGCGGTGGCCTTCCTGGCGCCGCGCCTGGGCGGCGCGCTTGCCAACATCGCGTCGATGCTCGGCAGCCTCTTCGTGATGCTCTTCGCGCTGTTCTTCCTGTTGCGCGATCGCGACCACGTCCTCGACATCGTCCACCGCATGCTGCCGTTCCCCGAAGATGAGCGCGACCGGCTCATCCGCGATACCCACAACCTGGTCGTCGCCTCTGTCGGCGCCGGGTTGACGGTCGCTGCCGTCCAGGGCCTGGTCGGCGGGGTCGCCTTCTGGGGGCTGGGCGTACCCGCGCCGGCGGCCTGGGGCGTCGCCACGGCCGTGTGCGCGCTCATCCCCGTGGTGGGCACCACGCTGGTGTGGGCCCCGGTCTCCATCTGGTGGGCCCTGTCGGGCGACCTCGTCCGGGCGCTCATCCTGGCCTCGGTCGGCGTGGGCGTCATCGGCATGGCCGACAATGTGCTGCGGCCCCTCATTCTGAGCGGCCGGGCGTCGGTGAACGGCCTGGTGGTCTTCATCGGCCTGCTGGGCGGCGTCGGGGCGTTCGGCTTCGTCGGGCTCATTCTCGGTCCCATCGTGCTCGTCACCGCCGGGACGCTGCTGCAGGCCCTGACGCGGCATTCGGCCCCGCGGGAACAGACAGCGCCCTCGGAGTGAGATATCCTCGCACGATGCGAAGCGTCTGCATCGCCGTCGGCACGCTCATCCTCACCGCGGCCGTCCTGGGCGCTCAGGCGCCGGCGCCGGCCGCCACACCGCCGCCCAACCTCATTCAACAGGTCAGGGCCGTCATCGACACGGGCGACCTCGCCAAGGCCGAGGCCGTTGCCGCGGCTTCCCGCACCGAGAAGGGCATCACGCCCGAGTACCTCGAGGCCTTCTCGTGGCTCGGCCGCGGGGCGCTCGCGCAGAAGAAGCTGGACCAGGCCGAGCAGTACGCCCTGCAGGCGTACGACCTGTGCCTCGACGCACTCAAGACGCGCCAGATGGACGATGAGCCGAGGCTGCCGATTGCGATTGGCGCCGCCATCGAGGTGCGCGCGCAGGTACAGGCCGCGCGCGGCAACCGCTCAGAGGCCGTGTACTTCCTGCGTCGCGAGGCCGACACCTACGGCAAGACGTCGATCATCCAGCGCATCAACAAGAACATCAATCTGATCAGCCTCGAGGGCGAACCGGCGTTCGAGATCGCCTCGAGCGAGGCCCTCGGCGGCACCGCCCCGACGCTCGCCAGCCTCAAGGGCAAACCGGTCGTGCTGTTTCTCTGGGCGCACTGGTGCCCCGACTGCAAGGCGATGAGCCCCGTCCTCGACGAACTGCGCAAGACCTACGCGTCGACCGGGCTCACCATGGTGGCGCCCACGCAGCGCTACGGCTACGTAGCCAGGCGCGCACCAGCGTCGCCGGCCGAGGAGCTGGCCTACATCAAGAGCGTCCGCCAGGAGTACTACCCGTGGCTGGCCGACGCGATGGTGCCGGTGAGCGGCGAGGTGTTCACGCGCTACGGCGTGTCCACCACGCCCACCCTCGTCTTCATCAACAGGGACGGCACGGTGAAGCTGTATCACCCGGGACAGATGACCAAGGCGGAGCTCGAGCCGATCATCAAGTCCCTGGTCGCGCCGGCCGGCTCCGCGCGCTGAGCGGAAGCCGTCACGCTCGCGCCGCGAGTTATCGGGGCCGGCCAACCTGGAGCGCCGGGACTTCAGTCCCGGCGGGCAGGACTTCAGTCCCGGCGTGTTTGCCCGGGATGCCGAAGGCCCTTGCCGGGTGTAGGCTGGTGGTCATGGCCCCAGACGACCTCGATCTCAATCGCGACGATATCCCGCTCTCGCAAAACGGCGCGCCGCCCGCGGCGCCTCCGCCGGTGAGCGAGAGCTCGTCCCGCCGCTGGCTGATTGGCGCGGCCGTAGTCCTGGCGCTGGTCGCAGGCGGCGTCGCGCGCTGGTGGACAATGGACCGTACGACGACGCCCGTACCGGCGCCGGAGGCGGTGACGCCCGCGCCGACCGACATGGCGATCGAGCCGGAGGTGGCCCTGCCGCCGCTCGAGCAGATGGACCCCTTTCTCCGCACCCTGCTCGGCGCCCTCTCGGCTCGGCCCGAACTGGCACGTTGGCTGGCTACCGACGGACTGATTCAGCAGATGGCGCTGGTCATCGACCGCGTGTCGCGCGGCGCCACGCCCGCGCGCCAGTTGGGCGCTCTGGCGCCCGGAGCCGACATCCAGGTCGACCGCCGGGGCCGCCTCCGCGAGATCAACCCCGCCAGCTTCCGCCGCTATGACGGACTGGCCGAGACGCTCGCCACGACCGACCCGGCCGCGGTCGCCGTGGCGTACCGCACCATCCAGCCCCGGCTGAACGAGGCCTACCGCAACCTCGGGCGCACCGAGTCCGGCGTAGACATCGCGGTGCAACAGGCACTGGACCTGCTGATTTCCACGCCGATTCCAGAAGAGCCCATCCGTGTGGTGGAGGGGCGCGGCGCAACGTGGGCGTACGCCGATCCGGCACTCGAAGCCCTGTCGCCCGCACAGAAGCAACTGTTGCGCATGGGCCCACAGAACGAGGCGCGCGTGATCGAAACGTTGAAGCAAGTTCGCCAGCGACTCGCTCCGTGACGCGCGCGCGGCCGGATGGGAGGCGCGGCCGCCTGGATCTGCTCCACGCCGAACCCGACATCGTCGTCGTGAACAAGCCGGCGGGGCTGCTCACCCTGCCCTCGGCGCCGGGCCGGGCCGAGCACGAAGACTCGCTGCTCGCGCGTGCCCGGACCTACGCCCGACACAAGCGGGGCCGGCGCGCCTACGCCGGTCTTCTGCACCGTCTCGACCGCGGCACCTCGGGCGCGCTGGCCATCGCGCTCAGCCCCGAGGTGCACGCCGCGGGACGCCTGCTCTTCAAGCACCACGCCTTCGAGCGCGTCTACCTGGCGGTGGTGACGGGTTCGCCCGCCGCCGACGAGGGATCCATCGACGCGCCCATCACGTCGGAGTACCGGGACGGGCGCCGCCGCCTCGCCAGCGGCCGTGATGCCGCGCTCCCGGCCCGGACCCATTACCGGGTGCGCGAGCGCTTCGGCCAGCGGGCGGCCTTGCTCGAGGTGACGCTCGACACCGGGCGCCAGCACCAGATCCGCATCCACCTGGGGTCCATCGGGCACCCGGTGATGGGAGACCGTGTGT
>JADZBZ010000074.1 GCA_020851835.1 Acidobacteriota bacterium | reverse complement strand
GTGTTGGCCTTCTGCGGGTCGGCCGTGGACCGAATCCGATCGAGGCGGCCGCCCACGTCGAGCGACGTCTTCGCGCCGAGTCCGCGGGTGTGCTCCACGAACAGGCCCACCGTGTCGATGTTGACGTCAGGAATGGAGAACTGTGGGGCGTAGCCCATTCCCGCCATCAGCGTCGAGGTGTCCCAGCTGCGGCGATACGCCTCGCCGCCCATCGTGGTGCCGAGCCCGATCTGTGCCTCGGCCCGGGCGCCGATCGTCTGCGAGAGCGCGTCGGTGGCCATCGAGTAGGCGCGCGGTGCCCCGACGGACGACTGGCGGAGTTGGTCGGTCATCCAGTGATCGACGCGTGACCAGTACGCGTCGGCGCGGATGGCTGACACCCGCGCGCTGTCGCGCGGCCGCTCGAACCGCAGTGCGGCGCGGTCGGCGTTGTCGTAGGCCGCGTCCATCTGCAGGTACGGGTAGAGCATGTGGTCGGCCATCTGCCGGCTGTAGCTGGCCTCGAGCTGGCCGCCAGCCGCCGGGCGCCAGGCGGCGCGGCCCCAGGCCGTGGACGCCCGAAACGCCTCGGAGCCCACCTCGCCGGGCTGGTAGTTCGCCACGGCCGTGAACAACTGGCCGCGGCCATCGGTGTAGGGATCGGAGCGCCGGAACGAGTAGCCGCCGAGCACGGCGACACGCGGTCCGGCATAGGAGGCCGAGCCGGACGGGTTGACGAATCCGTACGAGCCCATCGACAGTGACGGCGCGGCGTGCCAGCCGTCGGGCGGCCGCTTGGTGACGATGTTCACGAGCCCGCCGAGGCTGCCCTGATAGCGGACGTCGAAGGGGCCCTTGCCGACCTCGACCCGCTCGACCTCCGAGAGGTCCACGTGGAAGGCGGGCGGGTCCATCTTGTTGGGACACGCTCCGTAGACGCGCTGTCCGTCGATCAGCACGTTGAGGTCGCGGCTCTGCAGCCCGCGCAGCACGACGTCGCTGGCGATGGCGCCCTTGCGCAGGCGCCAGACGCCGGCGGTGTCGGCGAGCGCTTCACCCACGTCTCGCGCGGCACTCTCGCGCACCACGGTGGATTCCATGCTGTCGCGCGGCATCGCGGCCGACACCGTTACGTGCTCGCCGACCGACGCCGGCGCGAGATCGATGCTGATGCGGTGGGTGGCGCCTGCGGGCACGGCCAGGCCCGCGACGAGGCGCTGCTCGAACCCCGGGGCGTCGATGACGAGGTCGTACGTGCCGGCGGGCAGATTCTCGAACAGGAACGCCCCGCGATTGTCGCTGGCACGGCGGAGGGTCTGTCCCGATGCCGGGTCGACGAGGGTCAGCGTCGCGAAGGGAATCCGCGCGCCATCGTGCGAGGCAATGGTGCCGGCAACCGAGGCGGTTGGCGCCTGGGCGAACCCGGAGCCCGGGATCAGGGCGCCGACGGCCGTCAGGGCCACCAGCATCGACCGAACGCGCAACATGAGAACCTCCCCGGAGACCAGGGGTTCACTCTAGAATGCTCGTTCAGACGTGTCGATGCGGCACGATGTCGCACACGCATGCGGCTCGAGCGAAACCCGCCGGCGAGTCAAGACAGGGAAAGGTGCGAACAATGAGCGCGGAACGGCATAGGATGATTGGTGGGCCGGCGCGACGGGCCCCAACATACGACGAGGGTGAATGCTGGGAGGTGACACGGTGATGATCGAGATGGCTGGACGAAAGGCGTTGGTCGCCGCAATAGCGGCATGCGTGGCGGTGTGGTCGGCCGCCGTCGCCGGGGCGTGGACGGCGGGGCCGGCGTCCCGCTCGGTGAACGACGGCGTCTACACGGAACCGCAGGCGGCCCGCGGGGCGAAGGTGTTCGACACCAACTGCACGGCCTGTCACGACACCGGGCGCTTCACCGGCGAGGACTTCCTGTCGGCGTGGACGGGCAAGCCGCTGGCCGAGCTCTTCGAGGCGGTGCAAACCATGCCCGAAGACAATCCCGGAAGCCTCAAGGCGCAGGAGTACGGGGACGTCGTCGCGTTTTTCCTGCAGCTCAACAAGTACCCGGCCGGCTCCGACGAACTCAAGGGTGACGCCGAGGCGATGGCGGGCATCGCCATGGCTCCTCATCCGTAGGTGGTGAGCGGCCGCGCGCTTCCGGCGTTGTGCTTGACACGCCGGGCGCGTTGTCCCAAGCTTTGGCCGCGTCGGTTCCATCCACCCGTTCCGGCAGGCGCGTGCCAGTCGCGCACCATCGGCCGCACGCCCTCCGGAGAAAAGAGGAGTGCCATATGCCTGCTCTTCCCCGGCGAGTGACCACTCGTCTGTGCCTGCTGGTGGCCGTGATGTGGGCCGCCCCCGCGTGGGCGAACGGGTTCCGCACCATCCGCCCCGGCGAGTTCGTCGTCCAGGACCAGACGGTGCCGGTGGACGTCGTACTAATCGGGTACGGCGACAGTCAGGTCGACACGGCGACGCTGCTGAGTCTGCTGCCGGCCACCTACAGCCCCGTGGTTCGGTATCCTCAGTTCTACGGCCTCGCCGGTCGCGAGGTCGGCCTGGCCTTCGACTTCCGGTATCGCATCGTGCGGGCGGAACGGCGGTTCGAGAACGAGTTCTTCGCCTACCTGACGCGCACCGGTATCCCGGGCCCGGTCACCCCGTTTCAAACGCTCTACAACGACCAGACGCGTAACGTCCTGGACGTCGTCGGGCCGGTGCTCTACATCGACGCGCCGAAGGTCGAGCGATACCTGGCGATTCGCGGCGGTGCCAACCCTCGCGGCTACACCATCTACTTGATCAACTGGCACAGCCGACCCGACTTCCAGTTCCACGTCTATACGAAGACCGACGAGGTGGACCCGGACACCGGCTACAACTTCGGCGTCGAGCGCGGCTCGCGCAAGGTGATCGCGTGGGGCGGGTCGCACTCCCGAGCGTGGTTCTACGACCTGTCGGCGGGCCCGGAATCCTGGACGAACAACTGGATCGTGGACGACGACCAGTCCGAGTACCACATGCCGCCGGTGTGGGAATACACGGCGGGCGGGTACCGGCCGGCGGCACAGCTCAGCGCCGACCTGGGATACGTGGCCCGGTTCGTCGCCATCAACCTGCTGTTCACCACCTCGCCACTCTACGATCCGCTGGTCACCGCGCCGGATCTGGGCGGCGCCAAGGTGGCGCACGTGGCGATGCTCGAAGACGATGCGAGCGCCAGCGGCCTCGACTTCTACAACTCCGCATTCACCCGGCGCGAGCTGTGGCGCTTCCAGCCGTACTATCCGTGGAAGACCGGCGTTACCGACACGAACCCCATCGACGCCGGAGCCAAGCGGGCGCTCGACATCTTTTCGGAGAACATCTTCGAAAGCGATTGCTGGACCGGCTTCGGCACGCCGTTCGCGCAACTGTTCTGCTACTTCGACGCGAACCTGTCGAACTACGTGCCCGACTACGGGCGCCGCGACTACGTGGGCGAGGTCTTCGCCTACAACACCACCGCCGCCGGTCTCGGCACGCAATTCGGACTGTTGGGGTTCACAGACGACAACTGGCTGGACGGGACGCAGAGCTACGTCTTCACGTTTGGCTCGCCGGATTACCGCGCCCTCGGGTTCGGGTTCACGTCCACTGTGGTGCACGAGTTCGGCCATCACGTCGGCATGTCGCACCCGCACGATGGCTACGATTCCGAGTTCGGCATCGACTACGGTGCGTCTGGCTTCTTCGAGTTCGCATGGGCGGGCGACGAGAGCCAGACGGTGATGCACTACCTGTCGTTGACCAACGGCTTCGGCCAGTTCGATCGGGACAACGCTTACCGGTGGGAGACGGCTGGTTACCTGAACTGGACCAATGCCATTGTCGGAGACCTGCTGGCCTACGGCGGCGCCTCTCGCGTGGGTCTGCTGCTGACGGCGGCCGACTGGGCAGCGACCTCCTCGGTGGCGGCCTTCCGCCGCTGGGACTACCTGACCGCGGCGGCCAGCGCACGGCTGGCGTACAGCCTGGCGCTGGCGGCGGCGGGCTCCATAGGAGCGCCCACGCCTAGGTTGACCTCGGCCCGTCAACTGCGCCCCGACCGTCATCACCCGAAGGACGGCTGCTACATCCGGTATCCGTTGCAGTAGGCCAGCACATCGCATCAGCGGGCAGAAGGCCACACGCCTTCTGCCCACTGGGATGCGCCACCCGGCGTCAGCGCAAGGGCGGTGTGCGGGGCTTCTTGGCCGGCGGGCAGCGCTTGATGTGGCCCAGCCGGTCGCTGTGGTACTCGAACCGGCGTTCGCCCACCGCGACGATGAACGCGTAGCCGGGCACGGGGACGGGCTCCATCAACCCCTTACGCGCGACGCAGCCGAAATCGGCGTCCGTC
>JADZBZ010000073.1 GCA_020851835.1 Acidobacteriota bacterium | reverse complement strand
GGGAGTGCTTCGTCTCCCGTCTGGAAATCCATGAGGCCGGCCGTCCCGTCCTGCGTGGGATGGCCGGCCTGCGGCGGGACGCCGGGCCCGCCGTATGCGGCGTAGAACGCGTTCAGGTTCTCGTCGCTCAGGCGGACGAGCGGATGGCCGGGTGGCAGCGCCTTGGCCGCGACGGCGTGGGCCCGCCGGTAGCACACGCCGGCTTCGGCCAGATCCCCGGCCCGCTCGCGCATGAGCGCCAGGTTGTTGAGCGTGGTCGCGATGTCGGGATGGCCGGCCCCCAGCGCCTCGTGCTGCAGGTGGAGCACCTGCCTCAGCAGCGCGGTGGCGGCGTTGAAATCGCCCTCCGCGGCGGCACGGGCCGCGTCGGCGTTGAGCGAGTGGATTTCGGGCGCATCCGGCATGGCGGTTCCAGGGTGAAGAGAGCTCGGGGGCGCGCTCGACGTTCCTGCGGCCATTGTAGTCTGCGCACGCGCCTCGCTCGGAGCGGTGGTGTAGAAACCGCGCGCCATGAGTGAGCAGACTAGGAATGACGGCCGCGGCCCGACGACGATGATCGCCGTAAGGTCGTGCACGGCTCCGGCTGGGCTCGATGAGCGGCAGCGGCCGGCGGGCGTCGTCGTCGTTGGCATCCTGGCCGCGCCGGTCGCGCTGAGCGCGTCGTGTGGCGGCGAGCGTGCCGCGCCCGCCACCGCCCCTCCAGACCTGCTTCTCAAGGGTGGCGCCATCTACACCGTGGATGCCAGCCGTCACGCTCGCCGTTCGCGACGGCCGCATCGTTGCCGCAGGCAGCGAGCGCGACGTGATGCCACTGGCCGGACCGGCCACCCGCATCGTGGACCTCGGCGGCCGCTTCGTGATGCCGGCCTTCCACGACGCGCACGTGCATCCGTTGAGCGCGGGTGTCGAGCTGGGACAGTGCAACCTGAACGATATCGAGGGCGCCACGGCCGTGCTGGCGGAGGTCGAGGCGTGCGCGGCGACGGCGGGCGGGCGCCCCTGGCTCATTGGCGGAGGGTGGGACCTGCCGTCGCTTCCCCCGGGGCAGCCGAACAAGGCTCTGCTGGACGGCGTTACCGGCGCGCAGCCCACGGCGCTGAGCTCGGCCGATGGGCACACGCTGTGGGTCAACTCCGCGGCGCTGGCCGCGGCGGGCATTACGCCGGCGACGCCCGACCCCGAGGCCGGACGCATCGAGCGTGATACACAGGGCGAGCCCACCGGTGTACTCCGGGAGGCTGCCGCCGATCTCGTCAACGGCATCGTGCCCCCGGACTCGGCCACCGATCGGGAAGCCGGCTTGGTCCGCGCCGTGGCGGTGCTCAACGGCTTCGGGATTGTGTCGGTGCAGGAGGCCAGCGCCCGCGACGACGCCGTCGAGGCGTACCGGGCGGTGGCCCGGCAGGGCAAGCTCGGGCTTCGCGCGCGGCTGTCGCTCTACGTCGATCACAAGCTGGACGAATCGCAGGTGGACCACCTGGTGAGGGTGCGGGCCGCCACGACGGAGCCCGGCGTGGTCGCAGGCTCGGCGAAAATTTTCGTGGATGGGGTGATCGAGGCCGCAACGGCGTCCCTGATCGAGCCCTACCTCCCGCTGCCGAAGGAAGGCAGGATCGGTCCGCCCTCTCGAGGGCTGCCCAACTACACCGATGCCCGCCTCCAGGCCATCGTCGCGCGACTCGACAAGGAAGGCTTCCAGGTGCACATGCACGCCATCGGCGACGCGGCCATCCGCCAGGGCCTCGACGCGGTAGCCGCAGCGAGCCGAGCCAACGGGCCGCGCGATCGGCGGCCGCACATCGCCCACATCCAGCTATTCGACCCGGCCGACATCCCGCGGTTTCGCGAGCTTGGCGTCGTGGCCAACGTGCAGCCGCTCTGGGCCAATGAGGACAGCTACATTCGCGAATTGACCGAACCGCGGCTCGGCCCGGCCCGGTCGCGATGGCTGTATCCATTCGGGTCGCTCGAGCGCTCGGGCGCGATGCTGGCCGGCGGCAGCGACTGGTCGGTGACCACCGCCAACCCGCTCCACGCCATTCAGGTCGCGGTGACCCGGCGCCCGCTCACGGCGCCTGCCGGTGCGCCGGCCTGGCTTCCCGACGAGCGTGTCGACCTGCCGGCCGCACTGGCGGCCTACACGATGGGTGGCGCCTTCGTGAACTTCGAAGAACACGACAGCGGGTCGCTCGAGCCGGGTAAGTTCGCCGACCTCATCGTGCTCGACCAGAACCTGTTCGCGATTCCGGTGGAGCGTATCCACCAGGCGAAGGTGCTCTGGACGTTGCTCGAGGGCCGGGAGGTGTTTCGCGCCGAAGGGTATACGCCGTAAGCCGGTGCGTCTCGCCAGGGTGGGCGAGTTAGGGCACGGTAAGATGGCGATTGCACCGATTTCCGGGAGATGCCGTGAAGCAGACCGCCATCGTCTTGTTGCTGACCGCCTGTGTCGCCGCGCTGGGTGCCCAGACGGTGTTGCCGCCGCCGTTTCCCCGCCAGAACGCCACCAAGCTGCTCGACACCGACCGCATCAACGTCTGGGACGTGGTCTGGCCGAAGGGCCAGCCCACCGCGCTGCACCGGCACGTGTACGATCAGGTCGGCACCTACTACGCGCCCGGAGGACGGGTCATCACGACGCCGGACGGCGCGGCGCGGACGATTGATACGCCAGTGGGCGCCCTGTCCAACACGCGCAAGGGGACGACCCATGTCGAAGAAGGGACGACCGATCCGCCGCTGCGGGCCGTGTTCATCGAGCTGAAGGCGGACGCCGCTACCGGCCTGCCGGCGGCGGACGGGGGCGGCCTGCCGGCGTTTCCGCCCGCGGACGCTACCCGGGCGCTCGACAACGATCGCGTGACGGCGTGGGATTTCGTCTGGGTTGGCGGCGCCGACGGGCTTCGATTCCGCGCGGCGCGCGAGACGGTCATCGTCTGGCTGGGCGTGGGGACCATACGCGTCACGCCGGGGCGGGGGCCGGCGACCCCGATCGAGGTGAAGGCGGGCACGATGCGGCACCTGCCCCGCGGCTCGGAAGAGACCATCGAGATGGTGAGCGGCTCGCCGCGGACGATGCTGTTCGAGCTGAAGTAATCCGCCAAGAACGAGTGAGCGATGATGTCCCAGATCTTCGGGCGAAACGCATTCGGTGTGTTGGCCGTGCTGCTTGCGGTTGCGGTCCCGTATGCCGAGGCGCAGGCCCAGGCCCAGATACCCACCGGACGGGAGACCTCCGCGGCGTCGGTCGCCTCCTACGATCTCTCGGACGGGATGCCCGTCGATCCGGAAGTGCTGGTCGGCGCCCTGCCGAATGGCCTGCGCTTTTACGTGCGCCGGAATGCGAAGCCCGCTCGTCAGGCCGAGCTGCGGCTGGTCGTCAAGGCCGGGTCGGTGCTGGAAGACGAGGATCAGCGGGGCTTGGCGCACTTCGTCGAGCACATGCAATTCGAGGGTTCCCGCCACTTCCCGGAGCGCAGCATCAACGACTTCCTGGGCTCGCTGGGGCTGAGTATCGGTGCCGATGCCAACGCGGTGACCAGCTTCGACGACACGCAGTACACCCTGCGGGTGCCGACCGACGTGCCGGGCGTCCTGGACGCCGCGCTGACGGTGCTGGAGGACTGGGCCGGAGGCGCGACGTTCGACCCGAGCGGCATCGAACGCCAGCGGCCCATCGTGCTGGCCGAGTGGCGCCGGAACCTGGGCGCTGACGAGCGGACCGACGACAAGGTGCGCCGTGTGCAGCTCGAAGGGTCGCGCTACGCGGACCGTGCGCCCATCGGCACGCCCGAGGTGATTGAGTCTGCGCAGCGTGAGCAGCTGGTGCGGTTCTATCGAGACTGGTATCGGCCCGATCTGATGGCCGTCATCGTCGTCGGCGATGTGGACCGCAACGCCGCGGCCGCGATGATCCGACAGCACTTCTCGTCGCTCACCAACCCGGAGCCCGAGCGGCCGCGGCCCAACTTCGACGTGCCCGAACATGCGGGCACGCGCTATGCAGTGATCACCGACAAGGAGACCACCGCCACGGTCGTGCAGCTCACCGACCTACGCCCCGCGCGCAACCAGGGTTCTGTCGGCGGCTATCGCGCCATCATGCTCGATCAGCTCTTCGCGCAGATGCTGGGCGACCGGCTCGACGACCTTGGCCGGAGCGCGAGCCCGCCGTTCCTGGGCGCTGCCACCGGGCGGGGCCTGTTCCCGGCGCCGCGCACACGCGACCTCGCGATTGTCCAGGCGCTCGTCGCCAACGACGGAGTCTCGCGCGGCCTCGACGCCCTGGTCACCGAACTCCAGCGGGTGGCCCGATTTGGCTTCACCGCCACCGAACTCGATCGGGCGAAGCGGGCGAACATGGCCGGCTCCGAACGCGTGGTGCAGGAGAGCCCCGACCGTGAGTCGGCGAGCCGTGGCGACGAGTACACGCGGAACTTCCTCCAGAACGAAGCCCTGCCCACGATCTGGCAGGAGCTGGCCTTCCACCGGCGGTTCATCCCCGAGATGACGCTGCGCGACGTGAACGCGCTGGCCGCGGACTGGTTCCCCGAGCGGAACCGGCTGGTCGTCGTGACGGCGCCGGAGGGCGCTGGCGGGGCCTTGCCCACCGAGACGCAGCTTGCCGCCGTCGTCGCCGCGGCCTCGACGAAGCGGCTCGAGGCGTACGTGGACGCCGGTGCCGGGCAGAAGCTGATGGAGGCGCCGCCCGCGCGCGGCAGCATTGTCGAGAGCCGCGTCATCGAAGGCGCCGGGATCACCGAATGGAAGCTGTCAAACGGCGCCACGGTCCTGCTCAGGCCCACCTCTCTCCGAGCCGACCAGATCCTGTTTCGCGCGGTGGCGCCGGGCGGAACCTCCCTGGCAGACGACAGCCAGTTCCTGTCTGCGCGGGTTGCCGCCGACGTGATTCCGGCAGGTGGTGTGGGGAAAGTGACGGCCGGCGTGCTCGACAAGCTGCTTTCCGGCAAGGCCGTCGGAGTGCGGCCGTTCATCACCGAAATCCGCCAGGGGATGGAAGGCGGCAGCGCGCCGCAGGATCTCGAGACGTTGTTTCAGCTCATCTACCTGCGGTTCACCGAGCCGCGCGCCGACCCGGCGGCGTTTGCGGCGATGAAGGCGCAGACGATGGCCCTGCTGGCCAACCAGATGGCAAGTCCCGACGCGGTGTTCGGCCGGGCGCTCGACTCCGCATTCGGCCGGAACCAGCCGAGGCGCCAGCCCGAGACGCCGGAGACCGTGGAGAAATGGAACCTCGACACGGCCCTGGCGTTCTACCAGGCGCGCTTCGCCGATGCGAGCAACTTCACGTTCATCTTCGTCGGCAGTTTCACGCCGGAGTCGCTGAAGCCGCTGGCCGAGACCTATCTGGCGAGCCTGCCCGCCACCGGCGCGCGCGAGACGTGGCGAGACCTCGGCATTGCGCTTCCCACCGGCGTGATTCGGCAGACGGTCCGGAAGGGCATCGCGCCCAGGAGCGAGGTGGCGATTGTGTTTTCCGGACCCTTCGACTACGACGACGCGAACAGGCTGGCGCTGCGGACGGCCGTGATGCTGCTCCAGTCGCGCCTGAACGATGCCATCCGGGAAGAGCTGGGCGCGACCTACAGCATCACGGCCGACTCGAATGCCGTACGGTTCCCGAAGCCGGAATATCGCGTGCGGATCGACTGGACGTGCGACCCGGCGCGCGTCGATGCGCTCGTCAAGCGGGTGTTCGAAGAGATTGCGGGCATGAAGGACACGCCGATCACCACGGATCAGACGGCCCGCGTGCGCGACGTGCTGCTGCGGGAACTGGACAAGAGCCGGCAG
>JADZBZ010000072.1 GCA_020851835.1 Acidobacteriota bacterium | reverse complement strand
ATCAGGAGCATGGCGTTGCCGTGCCCGTGGTCGGTGCCGCGGCTGCCGTTTTCGGCCACGGCCCGGCCGAACTCCGACATTGTCAGGATGACGGTGTCGGCCAGGCGGTCGCCGAGATCGCGGGCGAGCGCGGCGACGCCGCGCGAGAAGTCATCGAGGCGGTTGGCCATCTGTCCCGTCGCCGCGCCCTGGTTGACGTGGTGATCCCAGTTGGTGCTCTCGGCAAACGCCACCTCGAGGCCGACGTCGGCCTTGGCCAGTGACGCAATCTCCTGGAGGGCCTGCCCGAAGGGCGAGCGCGGATACTCGACGCCGCTGGCCGGGCGGTAGCGCGAACCCGAGGCCTGCCGCGATAGTGTGCGCATGGCGTCGAAGGCTTCCTTGGCCGTGCCGTTGAGCACCTGATCGGTCGCGGAGGCGTAGGCCGACTCGAACGACGACTTCGCCGCGAGGTCGCCGTGCACGTCGAAGCTGGCGACGCTGCCCATGGCCACCACGGACGCCGGTCCCTGCAGCGCGCGCGGCATCTGGCGCGTCAGGGCCACGCCGCGCAGTGGGTTAGGCGGCTCGTCCACTTCCTGCAGATAGCGGTTGAGCCATCCATCGCGCGTGCTCTTCACCCCGGGGGTCGCCGACTCCATGTAGTCCTGCGCGTCGAAGTGCGAGCGCGTGGCGTCGGGCGAGCCCGAGGCATGGACGACCGCCAGGTGCCGGTCGTCCCAGAAGGGCTTGAGAGGCGCCATGCGCGGGTGGAGACCGAAGAACCCGTCCAGGTCGAGCGCGCCGCCCTCGCGCCCCGGCTTCGGGATGGCGATGGTGGGACGCGCCGCATAGTAGCCGGCATCGCCGAAGGGCACGACCATGTTGAGCCCGTCCACGGCGCCGCGCTGGAAGACGGCGATAAGCAGTTTCCGGCGCGTGCCCGCCGCCTGCGCGGTGCGTGCCAGGAACGACGGCGCGAACCCGAGCGTGACCAGCGCCATCGCTCCCGACTTCAGAAAGACTCGTCGTGACTGCATGATGCCCTCCATCATCACTGCCGCTGGAACTCCGGCGAACCAATCGCCAGGGCCACCACCCGATCGGGTGTCGTCGCCCGGGCCAGTGTGGCGCGCGTGGCGTCGGAGGCCGTGCCTTCGAGCGCGGTGTCGATCAACTGCTCGCGCAGGTCCCCGACATCCGTCGCCCGCGCGGCCGGCAGCGACACACCCCGCAGCCGATTACCGCCCAGCTCGAGGGCAAAGTTCATCCGCACCACCAGGGCGCCGGGTGACACCCAGGCCTCGCCCGTTTCGTCGTAACCGGTCGGCGGCTGGCAGAAGTAGAGAGGCATGCCGAGGTTCCCGAGCGTCCGGACCAGCGACAGGGCCGTCCGCACGTTTGCACCGGTAGCGCGGACGGCGCTGGCCACGAACTCCAGCGGCGTCTTCACCTTGGCGCGCCAGGCCTCGGGCGCGAGGAACTCGGGTGAGGTCACGATGACGCGTGTCACCTCGCGCAGGTCGCCGCGGGTCCGGGTGAAAGTGGCCGCGGCGCGCTCGACCAGCGCCACCGGCGGCGTGTCGCTGACGAACTTCTGCGCCAGCTTGGTCGCGATGAAGCGGGCCGTGGACGGATGCGCGACCAGGATGTCGAGCACGCGCCGACCGTCGTCGATGCCGCCGCCCCCCGCCATCGTGTGGCCGAGCACCGTCTTGGTCCCTTCGTCGTGCAGGACCGGCACGAACTGGAACCTGGCGTCTTGGCGCGGGCGGAACGTCCAGCCCGTGAACGCGCGCGCGACGTTGACGATGTCCTCCTGGGTGTAGCCGCCGTCCACGCCCAGCGTGTGCAGTTCGAGCAACTCGCGTGCAAAGTTCTCGTTGAGACCGCGCGTCTGCGTCTGCCGCACACCTGCCCTCTGGGACCTCTGCGGCACGTTCCGCGCCAGCCTCATCCGCCGTCCATCCGTGTCGGGGTCGGTGTTCATCCAGTTGTCGAGATAGAAGAGCATCGCCGGGCTCCGGGCGACCTCTTCGAGCATCTGGCGGAAGCTGCCGAGGACGTAGGGCCGGATGGCGTCGCGCTCGAAGGCGGTGACGTAGGCGCGAGTCGGGCCCTTGCCGGCGAACACGTTGAAGTGGTTGAACCAGAAGTCCACGAGCACTTCCTCGAGCTGGCGCTCGCTGTAGACGGCGCGGAGGAGTCGGGCTTGTTCCATCTCCGCGATGACCTGCCGGTCCTTCTGCTGGGCCGGGCTCAGTTCCCGCCGGAGCGGGCCGCCGGCCACGGCGGCGGCCGCAACCGGTGCCGGCGCGGAATCGGCCGGCTGCGCCGCGGTCTCTCGCTGCCGCGCCCGGCGCTCGAGCTGCGCCGGCTCGTGGTACTCGCGAAAGAGTGTGTCGGCATCGAGCGTCAGGGTGACGAACCCGGCAAGCCGAGCCTCGAGCGCGCGGTTGGCGATGCGCTCGGGATGGAGCTGCTCGTCGAGCCAGGTCTCGATCCCCATCCGCTGGACGCGCGCGAGGTCGCCGGGTCGCGGGCCATAGGTCAGGCGATTGAGGACGTGTGCCACCGAGGTGGACGATGCCGCGAGGGTGGGTGATCCGGGCCGCTGGGCGAGCCGGGTGGCGGCGTCGCCGGCCGGTACAGACGCCTGGAGCCCGGGGCCCTGGACGACCAGGGCCATCATCAGGGCCGTCAGCGCGGCGGCGGATCTCGCGGGGACATGCGACATGGGGTAACCTCTGCTGATCGATATGACCGCGACGGCCCGCGCTGGGTTTAACCGGGTTGGTGGCGTCTGGTGCCCGTTCGAGGACGACACCAGTCGCGGACGGACCAGTCCGTGTCGCTGAGCGTGGTGCCGGCCGTCGGGCCCGTGCTCGAGCGCGTGCTCGACGACACCTTTCCGCTCTGGAACGACGGACTGAACCGCGAGCGCTACGGCAAGTACTGGAGCGCCCAGTTGGGTACCGCCTGGGGCACCGCGCACCTGGACCGCGTCGCGTTGCAGGATGGGCCGCACGTGGTGTCGAGCACCAAGCGATACGACCTGGCATTCCGCATCGACGGGCGTCACCGGCGGGT
>JADZBZ010000071.1 GCA_020851835.1 Acidobacteriota bacterium | reverse complement strand
GTACTGGTGCGAAGTTCAGCGCCGGATTGCCCGGATCGGTGAGCAGATGCCGGGCCGGTTCCTGATGCTGTCCTACGACGCGTTCTGCCGCACCCCTGCGGATCAGCTTGGGGTGCTGATGGACTTCATTGGTGCAACAGCCGACTCGAACACCGAGGCGGCCGCCCTGGCGTCGGTGCGCGTGCCCGATTCCATTGGACGCTTCAGGGCGCACGACCTGGGGGTGTTCGATAGGTCCGATGTCGAGTACGTGAGAGACTGGGGCTTTGACGTATCGACCGATGACTGCGAGGCACGACCATGATGCAGATGATGAGAACCACGGCCGCGGTGGGCCTGGCCGCCGTGATCACCCTGGGCTGCTCCCAGCAGGGCGCGGCGCACCAGTCGGCGGTGGCGGCGCCGAGCCCGACCACCGCGGTTGCCACAGCCGAGGACGTGATGATTGTCGATCGGTCACGCCTGAACGACATCAGGGATGACTACGAGATCTCCGAGCCGCTCGGCGAGGTTACGGCCGGCGCGCCGTGCGCCGACAGTGCGGCGGAGGATTGCACGCGAGCCGCCCATCAGCAGTTGCGCGAAGCAGCGGTCGCCCGCGGAGCGAACCTCGTCGTCATCGTCAGCAGCGCGCTGGCGCAGAGCTTTCCGACCAGGCTCTCGTTGAGGGGGACGCTGCACAAGGCGACTCCTCGCTGACCGCCCCTCGACGTCGCTGCCGCCGCCTGTCAGATCGCGTCGTCGGCGGCGAGTTCCTGTACCGCGCGATAGGCCTGATCGATGGCCTGGTCGGTGTAGGCTGCCGCCGCGGCATCGGAGTTGGCGATGGTGATTCGACCGAACCTCTTCCGTCCGATCTCGCAGGGCGACTGGCCGGCCGGCCAGTCCGGATCCCAGAGGGGGTTGTACTCGTAGGCGTAACCATGCGGCCAGCGGTTGACCGTGATGGCGTCGATATCCCGAGATGGATCGAAACCGCCCGGACCCAGCGCCCGCACGAACTGGTCCCTGATACTGCGCTCGAAGGTTTCGAAGCTCGTCGTGTACAGGTCGGCATGCCCGGCGCGATGCTGATCCCGCGACGGCAGGCCTGGCTGGCACGGTGTGCGCGTCATGCGCACGAGGACCGGATCGTCGGGCCCGCCCGGCACGGCGCGATACTCGCCAATCTGGTTCGGCAGTTCCATCCGCAGGCCGGTGTGGTACATCCCGGGCGAGCTGACGCCGGAGATGCCGAGCTTCTTGAATGACTGCCAGTTCTTCAGCGAGACCGTGGTGTAGACGAGCGGCACCTTCACGCCGTAGTGCAACGCTTCCTTCTGGGCCGCCGGCAGGTCCTCGCAGATGAACGGGATCATCATGTTCCAGCAGGCCAGCACCACGCCTCGGGCGCGCACCGCGTAGGTCTTCCCCTCGCGGCCGTACGTCACCTCGACTTCCCTGGCCGACGCCTGGGGGCCGACGTGGCGCACGCGAGCGGCGGTACTGCCGAGGCGCATGCGAATGGACGCGCCGGCGCGATCGAGCCGGCTGTAGTCGGCTGTCGCCGTCACGCTGTCTTCCGCAGTGCGGCCGGGAAGCACTCCGGGGATCAGGGCGCGCATGAGCAGCCGGGCCACCGTCGCATTTCCGTCCGGGAAGTGGAAGCTGTACGGTTCCTTCGGCGTCGCGTCGCCGCGGGCCGTGAAACTCATGCGACCGGTCGCCGCCGGATCGAGGTTCATGCCTTCGAACCCCGGATAGTGATAGGCCCAGCATTCGAGCGCGCCAACCGCGTCGATACCGATGCCGTACAGACCGTGGGTGCGCGTCTGATAGAACGGGATGACGTCGGGATGGACCTTGACGAAGTCGAGCAGGAAGGTCTTGTAGCTGATTCGCGAGAGCTTGTCCTTCTTCTGATCGGAGGTGAGCCCCGGCATGTAGTCGGCTTTCTCCTCCTGCAGTCGGGCAATGTCCTTCTGCGCCATCGGCGAGAGCGGCGTCTTCGCCAGCCAGGCGGCCCACGCCGACCCGTCGGAGCCGGCGCGCCCGCGGCCGCCCGGCGAGCCGAGGACCAGCCGATCGCTCCCGAAGGTTTCCTTGTCGAAGAAGTACGCCTGCTGCAGGCCCTGGAACACCTCGTGGCCCGTCGACCGCCTCGCCGCGGCCGCCAAGGCCGGTACGTCAATGCCGACCGCCTTCATCAGCCCGAGCGCCTCGGCGCTGTAGGCAAACGGCGATGAAATGCCCGCGGTGCCACCGTTGGCGATGAGCAGACGGCCGCCGGGACGGAACTCATTGCGCTTGGCGTGCCCGCCGAAATCGTCGTGATTGTCGAGGATGAGGATCTTCGCCGACCGGCTCGTGCGGGCGCGATAGAAGTAGGCGGCCGCCAGACCGCTGATGCCGCCGCCGACGACGACGAGGTCGTAGATCTCGTTGGTGTTCTCTGGCGTACCGGCGCTGCGCCAGAACGCGCCGTCCCTGAGCGCGTGAGACACATCGAAGGACCCGTCGTGGCTGCCTCGCATGCCCGTCAAGGCCGGCGGGTAGTAGCCTGGCGCGTCTTGAGCGAACGCTGCCGCGGCGGCGGCGATGCCCGGCGGACCGAGGCCCGGGCCGACCATCGTCGCGCCGATGCCCAGCGCGACGCCGTTCAGGAAGTCGCGGCGCGTGATGGGGCGATCCATGCCCAGCTCACGATCGCGACGGCGACTCCGTTCATGGTCCTGCATGAGTGGCGCTCCTTCAGTCGTGAAATCGTGCCCCGGCGTCAGAAGCTGAATCGAATGCCGAGCAGCGCCCGGCGCGGCAGCGAGATGTTCGTCGTCTGTCCGTAGGTCGACTGCGAACTGTTGATGGCGACGCTGAGGGGAGTGGCGTTGTTGAACAGGTTCTGGACGTCGAGCGACAATCGAAGCAGGCGCCCCGCCGGCATCGGCACGTCCCGGCCGACTCGAATGCCCAGATCGTTTCTGGACGGCAGCTCGAAGGACCCGCGCGGCTGGGCGATGACGGTCGCGTTGCCCTGGGACAGACCGCGAACCGTGATCGTACGTCCGTACGGGCGACCGCTTTCGAACACCTCGCGGACGGCGAACGACAGGTTCCAGGGCAGCTCCACCGTGCTCGACACACGGAACGAGTGCGTGCTGTCGGTTGGAAAGCGCCCGTAGGCGTTCACCAACTGGTTCGGATCGGCGCCGAACGTGCCGGGGCCCGACTGCGACGATGACACCGACGCCGTACTGAAGCCCTCCGACACCTCCCATTGATAGGAGCCCTGGAGCTGCCACCGATTCGACAGGCGCTTGTAGGCCTGCAGCACCAGGCTGTTGTACTTCTGGCGGAAGTCGTCGCGGTTGGTGGGTCCGATTCGGGCATCGCCAGCCGGACTGATCCGGTTGAAGATCGTCAGCGTCTGCGAGACGTCGGCGAATGTCTCCGTGATGTCGCGGGGCACGTATGCGCTGCCGAAGTCGCGCCCGCGGATGAAGTTTCGCTCCCGCTTGACGATGAATGAGGCGTTGACGCCGAGGTCGGGCAGCAGTTGGCGCTCGATGCCGATGAAAAACTGATCGACCAGTTCGTTTTCGAGGCCTGGATCGATCGTGGCGGTCAGCTTCGGGTTGGTCGTGCTCTGCAGGATGTCGTACTCCCCGGTGGCCGGGTTGTAACCGTAGGTGCTGCTCACGGCGCCGCCCGGCGCGATCGACGTGAACAGCCCCGTATTGAGCCTGGCAAAGTAGCGACCGTAGCTCGTCTTCACGACCGTCTTGCCGGCGTCGTCCAGCTTGAAGGCCGCGCCAACCCGCGGCGACCAGTTGTCATAGGTGATGACGTCGCTGATGCCGGGATAGGTGCCGAGCTTGTCGGTGAACGAGGAGTCGAGCTTGTCGGTCTCCGGGATATCACCGACCGAGCGATCGAACCGGAGCCCGAGATTCAGGGTGAGGCGCGGCACGATGGTCCAGTTGTCCTGCACGAAGATCCCGGCTGTCTTGACGCGCCCAATCGTTGCGCTGGTCTCCCGGAACGTCGCGCGGTCGGGCTCGCCGTTGAAGTCGGAGTACGAGGCGCCGCCAGCCAGTGCGCCGTTCACCAGGTTGGTGCCGCTCGAGTACTGAAATCCGGTCTTCAGTTCGTGCGACCCGGACACGAAATGGTCCTTGACGTGAGACAGGGTGGCGGAAATGGACGTCTGGTTCTGCGTCTGCTTCGTGATGGTGCTGCTGGTGTTCACGCTGGCGATGCCAGTGCCGCTGTCGGTACGGCCGGGCGTGGTGAAGTCGCCGGAGTGGGGATCGAAGTGATCGCGGATGTAGATGCCGCCGCCCTTCACTTCGAAAAACGTTCGGGAGCCGATCACCCGGTTCCAGCGCGCCACGATGATCGGGTTCCGGCCGTTCTCGTCCTGAATGGTCTCGACAGGGTTCTCGATGTCCGGCGATTCGGGCAGGTTGAAATACTCGTCGCTGTACTGCACCTCGCCGAAATCGTGCTGGCCGAACTTGAACGTCACCTTTCCGAACGGCTTGTAGTTGTAATTCCTGGGAGCGGACTCGGGATCGACGCCGATATCAGAGCTCCGGTTGCTGGTGAGCTCGAGCATGCCGATGGCCCACAGTCGATCCTTCCTGATGGGACCGCCGAGCGAGAACGTCGCGTCGCGCTGGTAGTCGATGTTGTAGGCGAATTCCTCATCGGGCGTATTGTTGCCGGTCAACTGGTCGCCGCCGTAGAAGTAGCTGGCCGAGCCCTTGACGGCGTTGCTGCCGGACTTGGTGACGATGTTGACGACGCCACCCTGGAAGCCGGAGAACTCCGCGGACGCACCAACGCCGACGACCTGGATCTCCTGGATGGTGTCGGGGTTCGGGAAGCTCCATACGGTGCCGCCCGAGGGCGCCGCCACTTCAACGCCGTCGTTCTGATAGGAATTCTGATCGCCGCTCGATCCGTACAGAAGAAACGTCGCCGAGTTGGCACTCACCGGATCCGACCGGACCGCTGGAGCCGCCGTGACGGCGTCGAACCAGGAGGTCCTCGTCGACGGCACGTTCTCGAGCAGTTGCTGGTTGAAGTTCGACGTGTAGCCCGAGTGGACCGTGTCGACGACCGGGGCGTCGCCGGTGACGGTCACGGATTCTCCCACCGCACCGACCGTGAGCACCGCCGATAGTTCCAAAGATCGCCCCACCTCGACCCGAATGCCCTCGCGCTTGAGGGTCGTAAAACCCTGAAGCGAAAAGCTGACGGTGTAGGTGCCTATCGGCAGGTTGTCGAACCGGTACAGCCCGGCCGAGTCCGTCACGCCGACGGCAGCGCCGCCGATTCGGGCGGGGCTCGACGCCTCGACGGTCACGCCAATCAGCACGCCGCCGGAATCGTCCCTGACGGTCCCGCGGAGTCCGCCAGTCGAGGCCTGGGCGGCGGCCGGGACGGCGGCGGCGAGTAGGCTGCCGACCGACAAGAGGCACAGGGCACAGCATCGGAGGTACGAAGGCATGGTCAACCTCTCTCGGGAACGGACGTGGGCCCGGCGCCGGGGCCTCATCAGAACAACTCGGTGACGGCCCGATAGGCCTGATCGATGGCGACATCCGAGTAGGCCGTGGCCCCCGAATCCGAGTTGGCGATCGTGATTCGCCCGAACGGCCGGCGGCCGATCTCGTGCGGCGCTCTTCCAGCCGGCCAGTCGGGGTCGTACAAGGGGTTGTATTCGTACGCGTACCCGTGAGGCCAGCGGTTCACGGTAATGGCCTCGATATCCAGCGCGGGATCGAAACCACCTGGGGCGAGAATGCGGGCGAACTGATCGCGAATATTCCGCTCGAATGTGGCAAACGGCGTCTGCAACAGTTCGCGGCGGCCGGCCTTGTGCTGCTCCCGGGCGGAGGCCAGTCCGGGCTGATTCGGTGTGCGGGTGAGGTGAACGAGGATCGGCTCGTCGGGCGCGCCGGACGCCGCGCGATAATCGCCGATGGCGGGCCCGCCGGTGCTGAGCCCGATGCCGGGATGCCACATGCCCGGCGACGAGACGTTGGCGATGCCCAGCTTCTCGAAGGCCTGCCAGTTTCGCAGGCCGATGCTCGTATAGACGAGCGGCACCTTCACGAGATACTGCAGGGCTTCGCGCTGGTCGGCCGGCAGGCCCGGACACAGTTCCGGGATCATCATGTTCCAGCAGGCCATCACGACCCCCCTGGCGTGTACCACCGCCGCACCCGTTCCGCGAGTGTAGGTCACCTCGACGTCGGGCGCCCCCCCGCCGGTCGACTGACGCACACGGACGACCGTGCTGTTCAACCGGATGCGGACGGGTGACTCGTCCCGATCGAGCCG
>JADZBZ010000070.1 GCA_020851835.1 Acidobacteriota bacterium | reverse complement strand
TCGATGGTGAAGCCGATGAAGTCCACCACGACATCGACCTTCCGCCGCGACGGCTTGCTGAGCAGGCACGCCGTCCTCAGCGAGCGCGGGCCGCGGCGGCGCAGGATGTCCTGCAGGTAGTGGAGGGTGAGTCCGGTATCCACGATATCCTCGACGATCACCACGTGGCGGCCCTCGAGGCCCGTATCGACATCCTTCACCAGCCGCACTTCGCCAGACGAGGTGGCGGCGCCGCTGTAGCTCGTGACGGCGATGAAATCGAGCGTGACGCGGCCGTCCATCTCGCGGACCAGGTCGGCCAGAAAGAGGAATGCCCCCTTCAGCACGCACACGAAATGGATATCATCGTCCGGTAGGGCCGAGCGGATGTCGCGGGCCAGATCCGAGATGCGGGAAGCGAGGCGGTGGGCGTCGATGAGCACGGCGGCGGACATGGCGCTGGAGGGTAACACAGCCGCGTGGCGGCCGTCCGGCGCGCGCCCGGCGCCGCCTCGGAGGCGCCGGTGAAGACCTTCACCCTCATCACCGAGGCCGACGCGCGCCAACTCGAGCGTGGGGTCACGGTGGCATTGACGCCGGGCGGGCATGTCACGCCGCTGGCCCAGGATACGCTGCGCGAGCGGCGCGTGACGGTGATCGGCGCGGCGGCCGATCCCGATCTCCTGGCCCTCGCGCCCGTGGCCGACGTGCGGCGAGTGGTGATTGGCGCGGACCACACGTCGGTGGCGCTCAAGGCCCACCTGCGCGAGGCGCTCCGGTGCAAGGGGCTCGCCGTGGCCGACGTCGGAACCGACAGCGCGGAACCGGTGGACTATCCGGACATCGCCGCCCGCGTGGGGCGGCCCGTGGCGGGCCGGGAGGCCGACGCGGGCATTGTCATCGACGGGGCGGGCCTCGGCTCGGCGATGGCCGCCAACAAGATTCGCGGGATCCGGGCGGCGATGTGTACCACGCGCACGCTGGCGCGCTATGCACGCGAGCACAACGGCGCCAACGTCCTGGCCCTTGGCTCGACCCTGCTCAGCGCCGACGACGCGCTGGCCATCGTGGAGGTGTTCCTGGCCACTGCGATGACCGAGTCGCGCTACCTGATGCGGCTGGCCAAAGTGCAGCGCCTCGAAGGGCGGGACTAGCGTGCGGGACGGGGCGGAGCCGTGACGGACTATAGACGGGTCATCGAACTGATCCTCGAGGAGTTGGTGGCCGCGGGCGCCGTGGCGCCGGCCCGATGCGCCTGCCACGGCTTCACCTATGAATGCTGTCCCGAGCGTGTCCGGGGCGTGCTCGACGCGGGCGCGACCCGACTGGGTCTGCACGCCGTCGCCGGCGGCGACCTCGGCGTGGCCTCAGCCATCGATCACACGCTGCTCAAGGCGGATGCGACGGCCGAGGAGATCGACCGGCTGTGCCGTGAAGCCACGGAGTGGCGCTTTGCGACGGTCTGCGTGAACCCGACCTGGGTGGCCCGCGCGGCTGGCCGCGTCCGAGGCAGCGGCGTTGGCGTGTGCTCGGTGGTCGGCTTCCCCCTGGGAGCCACTACGCCCGACGTGAAGCAGTACGAGGCCCGGCGTGCCATCTTCGACGGCGCGTCCGAGATCGACATGGTGATTAATGTCGGCGCGCTCAAGTCCGGAGATGTCCGCCTGGTGGCCGACGACATCCGAGCGGTCGTGGCGGCG
Source organism: Acidobacteriota bacterium (assembly GCA_020851835.1). Lineage (GTDB taxonomy): Bacteria > Acidobacteriota > Vicinamibacteria > Vicinamibacterales > UBA2999 > VFZN01. Next base: position 1,707 of record JADZBZ010000070.1, on the reverse strand, counting down.
GGCGGCGAACGCGGCATCGTCAGCAAGGTCATCCTCGAGACGGCGCTGCTCACCGACGAGGAGAAGGTAACCGCGTGTACCTTGGCCCGCGCGGCGGGTGCCGACTTCGTGAAGACCTCCACCGGCTTCGGTCCCGGCGGCGCGACCGCCGCCGACGTGGCCCTGATGCGGCGTGTGGTGGGCGCCGGAATGGGGGTCAAGGCCTCGGGCGGCGTACGCGACCTCCGGCAGATGCAGGCGCTGGTGGCGGCGGGCGCCACGCGCATCGGCGCCAGCGCCGGCGTCCGGATCGTAAAGGAGTCGCGCGGCGAGACGGCGCCGACCGGAAGGGCCAGCGGATACTGATGCGTCGCTTCTGGTGGTGGATGCCCGTCTGGATGCTCATGGTGTGGCCGGCGGCCGCTCAGGCCGTTGAACCCATCGGCCCCTTCGTCGTGGACGCGCGCGGCCTGATGGGCACGGTTCCGACAGGCGCGGGTTGGACCCCCGCCGGACTGCCCGACGGGACCGACGTGCCCTCGCGGGGCTTCGGCCTCGACGTGGGCGGGCACGTGTATGTGGGGCACCTGGGCAGCGCGGCCGTCGGCCTTGGCGCCGCGCTTGGGTGGAGCCGCGCCACGACGACGCCTGTGTTGGCGGACACACCGAGCATCGTCGGACGGGTGACGACGCTGGCGCCGCAGCTTTCCTTGAACTTCGGCCACCACCTGGGCTGGAGCTATCTGAGCGCGGGCTACGGCGGCGCGCGCATCGGAAGCGAATCGTCGGCCACGCCCGCCGTCCCGGCCGCGACGGCCGCGTCGGGGTGGGTGGGTGCCGTCAACTTCGGTGGCGGGGCGCGCTGGTTCCTGAACGATCACCTCGGCGTCGGGTTCGACCTGCGGTGGCATCGATTGTCCGGACGCGCGGCGGCGGGGATGCTCCCCGCCGCCGCGCGGACGACCCTCTTTCACCTGGCCGCGGGCATCTCGGTGCAGTAGCCGCGCAGGCCGGACGGAGCCATCTGCCGCAGGGGGCGCGGACGACCGCCGCGGAAACTGGAGCGGGAGACGGGGATCGAACCCGCGACCAACAGCTTGGGAAGCTGTGACTCTACCACTGAGTTACTCCCGCTCGGTGGCGTGCACAGGCAATCTTAGCAGAATGGCGGAGGGGCGGCGGAGGGGCGCCGGCCGCCGCACCGTCTCGCTAACCGCGGATGATTGCGAGGACTTCGTCGCGCCGCTTCTCCATGACCTCCGGGGTTCGGCCCTCGAGATTCAGGCGGAGCAGCGGCTCGGTGTTCGACGCGCGGACGTTGAAGTGCCAGTCGTCGAACTCCACCGAGATGCCGTCGAGGTGGTACACGTGGCCGTCGCGGTACTCGCGCTCGAGGGCCTGGAGCTTCGCGGGCACGGCGTCCATCCCCGACACCTTCGTGTTGATCTCGCCGGAGATGAAGTAGCGCTCACGCAGGGGCGCGAGCAGGTCTCGCAGCGACAGCCCTTTCCTGGACATGAGTTCGAGGATCAGCAGGGCCGGAATGAACCCGTTGTCGGCGTAGAAGTTGTCGCGGAAGTAGTAGTGGCCGGTCACCTCGCCCCCGAAGATGGCGTCCTCTTCCCGCATCCGGCGCTTGATGAACGCGTGGCCCACGCGGTTCATCAGCGCGCGCCCGCCGTACTGCGCGACGATGTCCTTGACGGCGTAGCTGGCCCGCACGTCGTA
>JADZBZ010000069.1 GCA_020851835.1 Acidobacteriota bacterium | reverse complement strand
CGCGGCAACCTCGGCGTGGGCGACTTCGACCTGGCCGAGCGCGCGTTCGACAACGACACGGTCAGCGACACCTTCCGCGTACGCAACACCCGCGTGATCGGGAAGAAGCTGTTCAGCGAGCTCAAGTTCGAGTTCACCAGCAACGACGCCACCACGACGTCGCTCTCATCGGCACCGTCCGTTCGCGTCAACGATGCGTTCACCTCCGGCGGCGCGGGCCAGTCGGGGGTCCGGTCCAGCCGCGAGATCGAGATCGCTCAGAACTTCGACTTCACTGTCAGGCGCAAGCACTCGATGCGCGCCGGCGTGCTGTTCGAGGCGGGCTGGTGGAACAGCACCCAGCAGCAGAACACCAACGGGACCTACGTGTTCACGAGCCTGGACGCCTACAACCAGGGGCGTCCGGCCACCTACAGCATCCGCGTCGGCGACCCGCTCGTCGAGTACTCGCAGGTCAAGGCGGCCTGGTTCCTGCAGGACGACTTCCGTCTTGGCCGCACGCTGTCGGTGAGTCTCGGCCTCCGCCACGAGCTGCAGACCCAGGTCGGCGACTGGCTCAACCTCGCGCCCCGGGCCGCCTTCACCTGGAACGCCACGCGCAAGACCACGGTTCGGGGCGGCTACGGCCTCTTCTACGACTGGTACGACTCGAACGTCTACGAGCAGACCATCCGCGTGGACGGCCAGCACCAAGTCGACCTGGTCGTGCAGAACCCCGGCTTCCCGGCCGACGGGAGCATCGGCACGTCGCTGCCGCCCAGCCTCATCCGCGCCTCGGCGCTGACGCTGCCCATCATCCAGCAGGCGTCGCTCGGTCTCGAGCGGCCCCTTACGGCGTGGGCGAGCCTGCGCGTGGACTACATGTGGACGCGCGCATCGAACACGCTGCGGTCGGTCAACGTGAACGCACCCGTCAATGGCCTGCGGCCCGATCTGGCGGCCGGCAACATCAGCGAGATTCAGTCTACCGGGCGGCGCGCGAGCGACCGGCTCACCGTGGGTCTCAACGCCCGGAACCAGCGGCTGCGGGTCTTCACGAACCTGAGGTACCAGCTGCAAAGCGCTCGCAGCGTCGCCAACTCGGCCACGAGCCTCCCCGCCGACAGCACACACCCGGATCTGGACTGGGGGCCGTCGGCGCAGGACATCCGGCACCGGCTGTTCCTCATGTTCAACGCGCCCATCTGGTACGGCATCCGGGCGGGCTTCAACATGCAGGTGGCCTCGGCCGCGCGTTACACCATCACGACGGGGCGCGACGACAACCTCGACACGGTGTTCAACGACCGGCCCGCCGGCGTCGGGCGCAACAGCGCGCGCGGCGCCGGCACCATCAACGCGAGCCTGCGGGTCAACAAGGCGATTGGCCTTGGCGGCACCTCGGGCGGTACCGGGGGTATGCCGACGATGCCGCCACCCGGCGGGGGCGGGAGCGGTGCCATGAGCCAGCGCGGCCCCGGCGGCGGCGGGCCGCAGATGATGGTGATGGAAGGGGCCAGCGCGCGATACCGGCTCGACTTCTACGCGCAGATTTCGAACCTCTTCAACAACGTGAACTACAACACGTTCGTGGGCAACGCCCTGTCGCCTTTCTTCGGGCAGGCCACCTCGGCAGGCCCTGCGCGCCGGGTCGAAGTAGGTATGTCGCTGGGGTTCTGACCGGCCACCGGTAACAGCGGACAGCCCGTGGGGGAGCGGGCCACAGCAGGTACAATGGCCTGAAACCGGCCGACGGCCGCTGTACTCTGCTGTCCCGGACTGTTTCGGTTCCGTATGCCTTCAGTCATCGTCGTCGGTGGGGGTGTCGTTGGCGCGACGATTGCCCGAGAGCTGGCGCTTGCCGGTGCCCGCGTCCGTCTGCTCGACGCGCGGGCGCCGGGTGACGGCGCCACGCGAGCCTCGGCGGGCATGCTGGTGCCCTACATCGAGGGCCACCCTTCCTCGCCCCTCCGCGAGCTTGGCCGCGAAAGTCTCGATCTCTACGACGACTTCATCGTGCGGCTCCGTCGCGATAGCCGCAGCGACATCGTGTACGAACGGTGTGGCACGCTGGAGGTGGCCCTGACACAGGAAGGTGCCGAGAAGTTGAGCGCCGCCTCGGGCACGCTCTGGCGCGAGGGCGTGGAGGCGCGCTGGGTGCCGGCCGCCATCATCCCGGACCTCGAGCCCAACGTGACGCCCGAGGCGCAGGGTGGGCTCTTCATCCCGCAGCACGGTTTCGTCGGCGTCGCGTCCCTCACCGCGGCCGCTGTCGCGGCGGCCGAGGCACGTGGCGCCGAGGTGATGGTCGAGACCGGCGTTCTGGGTATCCGGCGCCTGCCCGATGGCGGCGTCGAGGTGCGTACCGCTACGGACAGCTGGGAAGCGGACGCCTGCGTGATGGCGGCGGGAAGCTGGTCGTCCCGCATCGCGGTCGAGGGCGCCGACCCCGTGCCGGTGACGCCGATTCGGGGGCAACTCTTGCAGCTGAGCGCACCGCGGGGCCTGCTGACGCGGGTGATCTGGGGCCCGGCAGGCTACCTGGTCCCCTGGCCAGACGGGTCGGTGCTGGCCGGCGCCACGGTCGAGGACGTGGGCTTCGACGAGGGCACCACGCAGGAGGGACGCCACGACCTGATGGAGATGGCCGTCGCGCTCGTGCCGGCCCTCGAGAACGCGAGCATCTCGGACGTCAGAGCGGGGCTTCGTCCCAGAGCGCCGGACGACCTGCCCATCATCGGCCGATCGAAGGTGGTGCCTGGCCTGGTCTATGCGACCGGCCACTACCGCAGCGGCGTGCTGCTGGCGCCACTGACGGCCGAGTTGGTTCGTCGCCTGGTGCTCGACCAGTCGGCGTCCACCCTCCCCGTCCTCGATCCGCAGCGATGCGGGAACCTCTAGCAGCGGGAGCAGCAGCCGCCATGTCCACCCTGAGCGCCGCCGACATCGAACGTGAACTCGCCACCCTCGACGGGTGGACTTGCCAAGACCGCGCCATCCGCAAGGAGTTCGTCTTCGAGGACTTCCCCGAGGCCGTCCTGTTCGTGAGCGCACTGGTTCCGGTGGCCGAAGCCGCCGACCACCATCCCGATATCGAAATCCACTACAAGCGCGTCCTCCTCACCTACACCACGCACTCGGCGGGCGGGCTGACGGCGAAGGATTTCGATGGCGCGCGCGCTGCCGACGTGGCGGCCGCGCAGGTGCCGCACTTGCGGGAGTTCGGTGACGGATGACGCCGCCGGAAGATCGGCGGACGTCGCGCGACCCCAGCATCCGCGTCAATGAAACTCAAGAAGCTCTACAGTTCGCGCGAAGTGGCCGCCGTCACCGGCCTGTCCGCTCGCCAACTGCAGTGGTGGGACCGGCGCGGCATCTTCACGCCGTCGGTGCCGGCGCACCCGACCGACCGCGGCGGGTTCACCGAACGGCGCTACACGCCGATTGAGCTCCTCGAATTGATGGTGCTGGCCGATCTCAGGCGCCGCGGTTTCACGATGGCGCGCCTGCGTCGCCTATTGAGCGTGTTGCGCGCCAGGTTCGAGGTGCGGCTCTACGATGCCATCGAGGGTACGGGCCCGGTCACGCTCTACATCGATGGCGACAAGATTTACGCCCGCACGGCGGCTGGCGATCTGTTCAACGTGCTCGACCAGCCCGATCAGCCGCTGTTGGTGGTCGGCGAGAGTGCGCGGCTCCGCGAGTTGACCGTGCGCGAGCCACCCTCCCGTCGCCGCGGCAAGAGACGACCGGGTACTCCGACGCGTGCGCGAGGCAGGGGCTGAACTCGCCCGGCCTCGGACGTGTCGGGGCTCGGAGGTCGCGCGTGGGTGGCCTACCGTCGCACCACCGGCCCTGTTCGCGCGCCTCGAAGATGCTCTTCGTGAACGTCTGCGGGTTGCGGTCGATCAGGGAGCCACGTGCTCTGCACCTGCACCATCACGCGGTGGTCCTGCTTGAACGCCGGTCATCGAGGCGAAGAGTGGTGGCGGTACGGTGCGCCGGGACTTCAGTGCGGAGGAGCGCCGGCACTTCGTTACGGAGCGCCGGGACTTCAGTGCGGAGGAGCGCCGGGACTTCAGTCCCGGCGACGCCAACCTGGTTCCTCGGCGTGAAGATCTTCGTATTGAGCCGCACGCCGTCGCGCGCGGGGATCATGACGTCGCGCACCTGCCCCATACTTGATACGATCGTCGCTGACGCATCACTCGACCCTCTCGCTTCCCATCATGTCTCCGTACGAGCCGTTCAGGGCGCTGCTGGCGGGCCCCGCGCCGTTCCTCGCTCTGGCGCCGATGCAGGAAGTGACCGACGGCGCGTTCTGGACGCTCGTCCACGGTTACGGCGGCGCCGACGTGTACTGGACCGAGTATTTTCGTGTCCAGGCGCTGTCCACCCCCGACAAGTGGATTGTCGACTCCATCCGGACGAACTCCACCGGCCGCCCCGTCGTCGCGCAGTTGATCGGCCACGACATCCCGGCGCTGGTGCGCACGGCCAGAGCGCTGCAGCAACTCCCCATCGCCGCCATCGACCTCAACCTGGGTTGTCCAGCACCCATCGTCTACCGGAAGCGCGCCGGCGGCGGCCTGCTGCGCGAGCCCGCTCACATCGACGCCATCCTTGGCGCGCTGCGCGATGCCGTGCACATTCCGTTCACCGTGAAGACCCGGCTGGGCT
>JADZBZ010000068.1 GCA_020851835.1 Acidobacteriota bacterium | reverse complement strand
CGGGCCGCACGCTCGATCCCGAGTTGCCGGCGGTGATTCTCTACACCTCTGGCACGACCTCCGACCCCAAGGGCGTCGTGCTCACGCACGCCAACCTGATGGCCGAACGCGACGCCGCGTTCGCCGTCGTGGACGTGGGTCCAGATGACAGCGTTCTCGGGGTGCTGCCGCTTTTCCACTCTCTGGCGCAACTGGCGAACCTGTTGCTGCCGTTTGCCGTCGGTGCGCGCGTCGTGTACCTGGAAACGCTCAGCTCGCAGGATCTCGTGCGGGCGCTGTCGGAGCGGCAGATATCCATCTTCGCGTGCGTGCCCCAGTTCTTCTACCTGATCCACGAGCGCATCCTGCGGGAAGTGGGGAAGCGTGGGTTCGCGGCGCGCCTGATCTTCAGCGCGTTGATGACCACCAGCTTTCGCGCGCGACGTCTGGGCGTGAACCTGGGGCCCTTGTTCTTCGGCCGCGTGCACGCCCTGATGGGTCGCCAGATGCGCCTGTTCGTCACGGGCGGCTCGAAGTTCGACCCCGCCATCGGGCGCGATCTGTACGCGCTGGGGTTCACCATTCTCCAGGCGTACGGCCTGACGGAGACCAGCGGCGCCGCGACGATCAATACACCGCACGAGGCGCATCTCGACACGGTCGGCCGGCCGCTGCCGGGCGTGGAGCTGCGGCTGCTGCCTCCTGAGGCTCTGCCGGCGGAGCGATCCGACGCCGGCCTCGGCACCGGCACACCGGACGGCGAAGTCGCGCTGCGCGGCCCGATCGTGATGCAGGGCTACTACGGGCGCCCCGCTGCCACCGCAGCCGTGATGCGGGACGGATGGTTCCTCACCGGCGACCTGGGCCGCGTCGATGCGGCCGGACGACTCACCATCACCGGCCGCAAGAAGGAAGTCATCATCCTGGCCAACGGCAAGAACCTCTATCCCGAAGAGATCGAGGCGCACTATTGCACGTCGGCCTTCGTGAAGGAAATCTGTGTCACCTCGATGGGTTCGGGAGACGAGCCCGCCGGCGAGCGCCTGTATGCCGTCGTCGTGCCCAACATGGACGTGCTGCGGGAGAAGAGGATCGTCAACGCCGGCGACATCCTGCGCTTCGAACTGGAGGGGTTGAGCGCGAGCCTGCCTTCCTACAAGCGGGTGCTCGGCTACGAGGTGTCGTTCGAGCCGTTACCGCGCACGACAACCGGCAAGCTGAAGCGGCACGAGATTCATCGACGTCTGGAATCGGCCGCGCGGGTGTCCGGCGTCCCGGCGGCGGCAGCAGGGGACGCGGACTGGGCCGAGGATCCGCATGTGGCCACGGCACTTGCCGTGGTCAGGCGCCGCGCGACCGACGGCGCCAGGTGCTCGCCCGGATCGAACCTCGAAATGGACCTCGGGCTCGATTCCATGGAGCGGGTCGAACTGCTGACCGATCTCGAACGCCAGTTCGGCGTCACCGTGTCTGAGGAGGGCGCGCATCGCATCTTCACTCTCGGTCAGCTCGTGGAGGCGGTGAGACCGGGGGGCGGCGGCCCACGAACGGAAGAGCGCCACGGCCAGGCACCCGGCCGGGATCCTGCTTCGGAGCGGCCGCGCGCGGCACAGGCGGGTGCCGCCGAATCGTGGGCGGTACTGCTGCGTGACCTGCCGCTGGCCTCAGACCCCGTGCTGGGCGGGTTGATCGAGTCCCGTCCCCTGCTCGCGCCGCTGCTGTTCCTGTTCGGGCGGCTGCTGGCACGGCTGCTGGCGCGGGTGGAGGTGCGCGGTCTCGAGCACCTGCCGGGCGAAGGTGCATTCCTGATCTGTCCGAACCATCAGAGCTACGTGGACGGTGTCTTCGTCGCCGGCGTCCTGCCGTATCGAACGCTCGCGCGGGTGTTTTTCGTTGGCGCGGTGGAGTACTTCGAGACTCCGCTGATGGCCTGGATCGCGCGCAAACTGAACCTGGTGCCGGTCGATCCCGATTCGAACCTCGTGCCCGCGATGAAGGCCGGTAGGTTCGGACTGGCGCACGGGAAGGTGCTGATTCTGTTTCCCGAGGGTGAGCGATCGATTGACGGCACCGTCAAGCGGTTCAAGAAGGGCGCCCCGATTCTGTCACGACATGCCGGCGTGCCGGTCGTGCCCGTCGCCATTGCCGGGGCCCGCGAAATCTGGCCACGGGGCCGCGCGTTCAACTGGCGCGGCCTGTTGCCGTGGAGCCGTGCGCGGGTCCGGTTGCGGTTCGGCTCGCCGGTGCGATTCGAGGAGGGCGAGACCTACGCGGAGGCCGCGGTCCGGTTGCGCGAGATCGTAGACGGGATGTGGACGGGGCTGTGAGCCGGCTACTTCCTGCCTGGCCCCAGCGTCTTGGCCAGCCACGCGCCAATGCCCGCCGGCACGGCCGGCGCCACCTCGGCGCCCGATAGCGAGCCGTACTCGGACACCTCGCCGGTTCTGGCGGGCACCAGCAGATGATTGATCCCCGGCACCTCGAGAAGCTGCGCATCCGCCTTGCTCCGGCGTCCCTCGGCCAGAGCCATCAGCCTCTCGGCGTGGTGCGGGGGGACCTGGGTATCGAGCTCGCCCTGGACGATGAGGACGGGCTGCCGCACGTCCCTCATGACGCGGGCGGGATCGAACGTGAGCAGGCTTTCGAACCACGGAGTGTCGGCCGTGCGCCGGGCACCGTCGGGTACGCCTTCCCAGCCGGCGTCGTCGACGACGGCGGCGTGAATACGCTCCTGCAGCGCGATCTTCGCGGCGCGCTCCGAGGCATCGACCTTCATCCGATCGAGCACGTGCCGCTGCTGCTCGAGCACCAGTTCGGCACCGGTCGTGCCCGGTCCGGCGATGAGCACCACGGCTTTGACGCGCTTCTCCCGCGACGCCAGAATCATCGCCACGGCCGCACCTTCGCTGTGGCCCACCACGGCGATGCGATCGTGGTCCACGCCGTCCTGCCGTTGAAGCCAGCGCACGATGGATCGTGCATCCTCCGCGTAGTCGGACAGCGTCACCGATTCGGTCCGTCCGCCGCTCTGGCCGACGCCGCGCTTGTCGTAGCGCACGACGACGAAGCCGGCCTCGACCAACCCGCGCGCCAGTTGTCCGAACACGGGAATGCCGGCCACGGTTTCGTCGCGGTCGGTGGGGCCCGAGCCGCCGATGAGCACGACGGCGGGCAGGCGTCCCGAAGCGCCCGGCGGCCTGGTCAGCGTGCCCGCCAGGTTGAAGCCTGTTCCTGGAATCGCGACGTGCTCGTCGCCGGGGATGGAGTACGCAGCCGTGCGGCTGCCCGCCGAGGCCACGTCCTCGCGGGCCAGTTCGAGCGACTGCGAGGGGATGCTCATGCGCAGCAGGTCGCCCGCCTCCGAGGTCCAGACCGTGACGTCGACCTCGCCGGCCGGAGGCGGATTGACGACCGTCAGCGTGAAGCGCGTGGCGGCAATGGCCTGCCCGGGCGTTTCGATGCGCTCGGCGGCGACCGCAACGACCCTGACGGGCACTTCCACCTGGGGCGCGATGTACCCGCGCAACTCGTCGCCCGCCGCCAGGCCCTGCAGTCGGCGCGCCAGCGCGGCGTACGAACCGAGGAAGGTGTTTGGCAGCACGACCGCGTCGGGTGATACACGATCGACCTTCGGGGTCGTGCCAGCGGCCGTGGTGACTTCGTTGCTGGCCTGGCCATCCGCAAACCTCGTACGCAGCTGAAGTTCCTGGCCCCGGGCGACGCTCTCGACCACCAGCGACAACGGTTTCCAGTCGGCGTCGTACCGCACCTCGGCCCGGCGGGTGGTGATGTCGATGGGCATGCCGAGCCGGCTGCTGCCCCGCACCGTCCAGCCCTCGGCGCTCCGGACGACGCTCACCTCTTCGCGCCCCACGGGCCGCTGCATGAGGAATACGAGATACGTCGTGCCGCCGGCGGGCGCGGGTGCCGGCCGATCCTGCGCCGT
>JADZBZ010000067.1 GCA_020851835.1 Acidobacteriota bacterium | reverse complement strand
TCGACGCCGAGTCCGATCGCATGATCGTGCAGAGTATCGGCAAGACGGCCGAGGGCCGCGATCAGCTCATGGCCATCATCACGGCGCCCGAGAACTTCAAGCGCCTCGATCGCTACCAGGAGATCGCTCGGCGGCTCTCGCAGGCCGAGGGGCTCACCGACGATCAAGCCCGGGCACTGGCGAAGGAAGGCAAGGCGGTCATCTGGATCGACGGCGGCCTGCACGCCACCGAGGTGCTCGGCGCGCAGCAGTTGATCGAAACCATCTACCAGTTCGCCAGCAAGACCGACGACGAGACCATGCGCATCCTGCGCGACGTGATCATCCTGGCCGCGCACGCCAACCCCGACGGCATGGAGCTGGTCTCGGACTGGTACATGCGCAATTCCGACCCCCGGCAGCGGAGTACGAGCGGCATTCCGCGGCTGTACCAGAAGTACGTCGGGCACGACAACAACCGCGACTTCTACATGATGAACCAGCCCGAGTCGGCGAACATCAACCGCGTCCTCTACCGCGCCTGGTTCCCGCAGATCGTCTACAACCATCACCAAACGGGCCCGACCGGCACGGTGATGTTCTCGCCGCCCTTCCGCGATCCGTTCAACTACGTGTACGACCCGCTCGTCGTGAACATGCTCGACCAGGTGGGCTCGGCCATGCACGCGCGCTTCGATCAGGAAGGTAAGCCCGGGGTGACCACGCGGTCGGGCTCGAACTACTCGACGTGGTGGAACGGCGGCCTGCGCACGATGCCGTACTTCCACAACCAGATTGGCCTGCTGACCGAGACGATCGGCAACCCGACGCCAGAGCAGATCGGCTTCGTGCCCGATCGGCTGCTGGCGCGCGGCGACCTGCCGTCGCCGATCCCGCCCCAGACCTGGCACTTCCGCCAGTCGATCGATTACTCGATCACCGCCAACTACGCGGTGCTCGACTTCGCCCAGCGCTACCGCGAAACCTTGCTCTACAACACGTACGTCATGGGTCGCAACGCCATCCGCAAGGGCAGCACCGACACGTGGACCACCTATCCGCGCCGGATCGCCGAAGTGAAGGCTGAAATCGCCAAGGCCATGAAGACCGAGTCCACCGACCCGCGCACGGTGGCCGGCGGGCGGGCGCAGACGGTGCCCACTCAGTACTACGATCTGCTCCGCAGGCCCGAGTGGCGCGATCCGCGCGCCTACATCCTGCCCGCCGACGCGGGCGACTTCCTCACGGCCACCAAGTTCGTCAACATCATGATCAAGTCGGGGTTGACGGCCGAGCGGGCCACCTCGCCGCTCACCGTCGCCGGCAAGACCTACCCTGCCGGGTCGTACGTATTCAAGGCGGCGCAGGCCTACCGGCCGCACCTGCTCGACATGTTCGAGCCGCAGGATCATCCGAACGACGTTCAGTACCCGGGCGGCCCGCCCCTTCCGCCCTACGACAACTCGGGGTGGACGCTCGCCTATCAAATGGGGTTGAAGTTCGACCGCGTGTTCGAGAACGTCGAAGGCCCGCTCGAGCGCCTCGCCGACGTCGTCAAGCCGGCGGCCGGCCAGGTGACCGGCGTGCAGGGGGCCGTGGGCTTCACGGTGCCGCACCGGATGAACGACGCGTTCATTGCCGTCAACCGGTTGCTGAAGGCCGGTGAGGAAGTATTCTTCGTCGCCGACCGCTCCTATCAGAGCCCGGACGGCACGGGCGTGATGTTCATCACCGCGCGGCCCTCCACGACGGCCGTCCTGCAGAAGGCCGCCGTGGACTTCGGCCTGACGTTCAGCGGGGTCACGAGCCGGCCGGCGGGCCCGCTCTACAAGCTGACCAGGCCCCGCATCGCGCTATGGGATCAGTACGGCGGCTCCATGCCGTCCGGACACGTCCGTTGGCTGCTCGAGCAGTTCGAGTTCGACTTCGACGTCGTCTATCCGCCGACGCTCGACGCGGGCAATCTGAAGGCGAAGTACGACGTCATCCTCTTCCCCGACGGCGGCATCCCCGAGGCGGATCGTCAGGCCGGCGGATTCGGCGGCCAGCCACCGCGGGCCGAAGACGTGCCCGCCGAGTACCGCGACCGGCTCGGCCGCGTCACGATTGCGCGCACCGTGCCGCAATTGAAGCGGTTCGTCGAGCAGGGCGGGGTCGTCGTGGCCTTCGGCGGCTCTGCCGTGCTGGGGCATCACCTGGGGCTGCCGGTGAACGACCACCTGGTCGAGAGCGACGTCGACGGGTCCGAGCATCCACTCCCGCGAACCAAGTACTACATCCCGGGCGCGATTCTCCAGGTCGCGGTCGACAACACCAACCCGCTCGCCTTCGGTCTCGAGAAGCACGTGGACGTGTTCTTCGACAACAGCCCGGTGATGGAACTCGCTCCGGATGCGACCCTTCGCGGCCTTCAGCCCGTGGCCTGGTTCGAACGGAAGGAGCCGCTCCGCTCGGGTTGGGCCTGGGGCCAGCACTACCTGGAGGGAGGTACGGCGGCCGTCGAGGCGATGGTGGGCCAGGGCCGCGTCTTCCTGTTCGGGCCGGAGATCACGTTCCGGGCCCAACCGCACGGCACGTTCAAGTTCCTCTTCAACAGCATCTACTATGCGACCGCCCAGGCGACGGGCGGCACAGGACGAGCCACCGCGACACCTGGGCAGTAGTGCGATAATCGAAACCATATGAACGCATACGGCGCCAGGCAGATGGCCGAGAGCTTCCGGACCGTGCGCAAGAATACGGTGCAGGTCGCGCAGGACATTCCCGACGACAAGTACGCCTTTCGCGCCGTCGAGGGCGCGATGACCGTGGCTGGGATGCTCGCCCACCTGGCCACGTCCACGCACTGGGTCACCCAGGTCCACTTCGTGGAGAAGAAGGGCGAGGTCAGCTACGAGGACTTCGGCCGCTACATGGCGGAGGGCAAGGCCGCTGCCGAGGCGCTGACGACGAAGGCCGACATCATCGCCGCCCTCGAGTCACACGGACGCGACTTCGCGTCCGCGCTCGAGACGATGACCGACGCGCAACTGGCCGAGCACGTGAAGTTCCCGGCGCCGATTCAGCCCCCGAGCAAGTCGCGGTTCGAGATGCTGCTCTCGGTGAAGGAGCACGAGATGCACCATCGGGGCCAGCTCATGCTCATGGAGCGCATCCTCGGCATCGTGCCGCACCTGACGCGGGCGCGGCAGAACCGGTAGCACGGCAGTCGCCGCCGGGACGGGCCGCCGCCGCCCGGTCACCGGCCGGCGCCATTTAGCGCCAGGCGCCAGATCGCCTGCGCCACGCCGGCTTCGTCGTGCGTCGCGGTTTCGCGCCAGCCACGATCGCGCAAGGCGTCCACGGCGTTGCCCATCACTACCGGCACGCCCGCATACGCCAGCATCTCCAGGTCGTTGAGGTTGTCGCCGATCGCCATCACGTGGCCAGGCTCGAGACCGAGCCCGGCCGCGCGCGCGGCCAGCGCCTGCCCCTTGGTGGCCGCCGGCGCCGTGACGTCCACCAGCGAGAAGTCCTGCCGCTCGTACTCGGTCCGACACACCGACACCGCACCCAGCGTGTCGAGCGAGGCGAACACCTCGCGCATCGTCGCGACGTCGCCATTGAACATCACCTGGATCGGATCCTCGGTGAGCGCCGCTTCGAGCGGCGAGGCGTGGCCGATGAAGTGCCGGTGGCGCTCCCAGTAGCCGCGGCGATGCGGGTGGTCCCAGTCCATGCTCTCCGCCACCACGTGCCCGGCCGCTTCCCGGTCGAAGAGCACGGCGCTGGCGTGACGGAAGTCCTGCGTGTGCGCCAGGACGCGGCGCGCGGTTTCGCGGGCCAGCAAACGCCGCGCCAGCGTGCGGCCGGCCCTGGTCCGCTCGATGGCGCCGTTCGACACGATGAGCGTGACCTCATCGGGCAGCGCGCCGGCGACCGAGCGGGCGAACGGGAAACTGCGGCCCGTGACGAGCACGACGTGGACGCCGGCGTCCAGTGCCGCCGTCACGGCCGCGATGTTCTCGTCCGGAATCCGGCCGCGGCTGTTCAGCAGCGTCCCGTCGATGTCGATGGCAATGAGACGAACGTTCATGTCCGGCGGGATCCCCGCCGCCAGGCGCGCCGGCGCCGCGCGCCCGACCTCACTCTCGCGGCGGCTGAAGGGCGCCGCGCAGTTGGTCGGCCAGCGACCCCAGTCCCGCCGCCGGCGGCGCACCAGCGCGTTCGGTGTAGTCGCGCAGTTCCGCGGCCTCCTGTGCGGCCGCGACCGCCCGGTGACTGACACGAATGCGGCGGCCGGCCGGGCCCGCTTCGAGCACGACGACCTCGACGTCGGCGCCAACCGGGAATGCCTTCACGACATCGCCGCCGCGGTCGACACCGGTCTCGCTGAGAGGCATCAGGCCAGTACGGCCCGGCGCCAGGAAGACGAAGACGCCGAAGCGTTCGTGGCGCTCGACTCTGCCCGTGACGCGGCTGCCGGGTGCGAGGCCCGACCCGGATGTGGCGGCGGAGGCAGCGCGGGTCGAGCCCTCGTCCATCAGCGCCACGCCCATCCGCTTCTGCTCGGGATCGATGCTCAGGATCTCGAAGGCACCCGAGGAGCCGGCGGCGATGGTCTTCGACCAGCCCCCGGGACGTCCCGTAGGCGCGAACGTGGAGGCGTGGGCGAGGGCTTCGACGCCTGGCTCCAGTTCCACGAAAGCGCCGAACTCCGCGATGCGCGTGACGCGGCCCGTGCGCACCTGCCCGACCTCGTAGTGCGCCTGCACACGCGACCATGGGTCGTCGGTGAGCTGCTTCAGCCCGAGTGCGATCCGTCCCGCGTGGTCGTCCACGCGCAGCACCTTGACCGTGATCGTCTCGCCCGGCGTCACCACCGCCGCGGCATCCGAGACGCGAGACCACCCCATCTCGGAGATGTGGAGCAGGCCCTGCACGCCACCGCCCAGGTCCACGAAGGCGCCGAAGGGACGGACGGACACGACCAGGCCGGTGACCACGGCGCCCGGCACGATGGCCTGCCGGATCTCGGCGGCGCTGGCGCGCTGTTCCTCCTCGAGCAGGACCTTGCGCGAAACCACGAGGTCCTTGCCGCCGTTCTTGAACTCGAGGACACGAAACGTATAGACGTGCCCCTCGTGTGCGGCCGGATCGGCGGTGCGCACGATGTCGATCTGCGAGAGCGGGCAGAAGGCGCGCTGGCCGGCGATGCGTACCTCGTATCCGCCCTTCACCGTCCGCTCGACCTTGCCCTCAACCGGCAGGCCGGCCTCGAAGGCATCGCCGAGTTGTCGGAGGGTGGCCGCGCCGCGCATCATCCGGCGGGAGAGCGTCACGCCAGAGATGGTCGACACGACCACGGCCTGGATGCGATCCCCGACCGCGACCTCCAGGACGCCGTCGGCGTCCTTCAGTTCCTCGACGGCGATTTCGGCCTCGCCTTTGCCGCCGATGTCGACGAAGGCCACCTCGGAGCCGATGGCGACGACCGTGCCGTCCACGGTCTGGCCTCGATCGACCCGGCTGGCCTTGACGGACGCTTCGAACAACGCGGCGAAATCTTCCTCGGGCTCGCTCACTCGGGACTCCTCGACAGGGGACCTCGTGATTATACGGCGCGGCCCGGATGCCCCTCATTGAGGTGGACCTCGGCGCTCATGGGCAGGTAGAGTCCTCGCAGAGGCCCAGCCATGTCGCAACCGATCCCGTCCTTACCCGCGTCAGCCGTCATGACGATCGAACGGCACATCCTGATGGAGCAGTCTCGCTTCCCCGATTCGTCCGGGTCGCTCACCAACCTGCTGTACGACCTGGCGCTGGCGGCCAAGCTCATCGCCAGCCGCACGCAGCGCGGCGCGCTCACCGACATTCTGGGTTCGGCGGGACACGACAACGTCCAGGGCGAAGAGGTGCAGAAGCTGGACGTTTACGCCCAGCGCATCATCTACCAGCTGACCGATCACACGGGACGGCTCTGCTGCATGGCGTCCGAAGAAGAAAAGGAGATCATCCCGATCCCGGACCCCTACCCAACGGGAGACTACGTGCTCGTGTTCGATCCGCTCGATGGATCCAGCAACATCGACTACAACGTGGCGGTGGGCACGATTTTCGCCATCTTCCGCCGGCGGACGCCGTCGGGGCCTGGCACCACCGCGGATGTCCTGCGCAGCGGACGGGAAATCGTCGCCGGCGGGTACCTGGTCTACGGGTCGAGTACCATGCTCGTCTACACCACCGGACACGGCGTGAACGGCTTCACGCTCGAGCCGAGCATCGGCGAGTTCCTGCTCACGCACCCGAACATCCGCATCCCGGACAAGCCCAAGTACTACAGCGTGAACCAGGGCAACGAGAAATACTGGACCGAGGGTGTCCGGCGTTATACACGGTGGCTGCAGGGCGAGGAGGGGAACACCCGCGCGCTCGGGCTGCGCTACATCGGTTCGATGGTGGCCGACGTGCATCGGACGCTCCTCGGCGGCGGCGTCTTCTACTATCCGGCCGACGCGAAGGATCCCCAGAAGCCGCAGGGAAAACTCCGCCTGCTGTACGAGGCCGTGCCGATGGCCTACCTGATCGAGCAAGCCGGCGGCTACGGCTCCACCGGACGCGGGCCCGTGCTCGACGTGACTCCCACGTCGCTGCACCAGCGCACGCCGGTGTTCGTCGGCAGCCGCGACCTGGTCGAGCAGGCCGAGGCGTTCATCGCCAGGCACGACGGCTGACCTCAGCGGGCCAACGCCTTGGTCCGGGCCGAGTGCACCGGAGTAGCATACAATCGGCCGACCCCAGACAGGAGACCCCATGATTCTTGGCCGTCGCGATTTTCTGGCCGGCGCGGGCGCGCTGGCCGCCACCAGCCGCACACTGCGCGGCGCCACCCAGACCGCCGGACGGCCGGTGGGCATCTTCCCCGCCACCATCCGGGCCGACTTCCCCTCCGTGACGCGCGAGGCCTACTTGAATTCCGCTGCCCTGCACCCGCTGGGTACGTTCGCCGCGCGGGCCATCGAGCAGGGCGTGGCCTATCGCCTCTACGGCCCCGGCGAGGACCGGGCGGATTTCGGCAACGAGAAGCAGCAGCAGCTCAAGGCATCGTACGCTTCGCTCATCAACGCGACGGCCAACGAGATCGCCTTCATCAGCAACACCTCCGACGGCGAGAACATCGTGGTCATGGGGCTGGACCTTGCGAAGAAGCGCGGCAACGTCGTCGTCGACGAGCTGCACTTCACGACCTCGCTCTACATGTACAAGGAACTCGAGAAGCAGGGCGTCGAGCTGCGCGTCGTCAAACACAAGAACTGGGCAATCAATCCGGAGGACATGGCCCGGGCCATCGACCGGAACACGCGGCTGGTTTCGATGGCGCTGGTCTCGAACGTCAACGGCTTCATGCACGACGGCAAGTCGGTGAGCGACATCGCCCACGCGCGCGGGGCGCTGGTCTTCGCCGACATCATCCAGGCGGCAGGCGCCGTGCCGGTGGACGTCAAGGCGCTTGGCATCGACTTCGCGTCGGCCGGCACCTACAAGTGGCTCATGGGCGAGCGGGGTTTCGGCTTCCTCTACGTCAAGGAAGATCTCCAGGGCACGGTGCTGCCGACGACCCGGTACGGGCACCGCCAGGTGAGCAACTTCAACCGCACCCAGCTCACGTGGAAACCACTCCCCGGCGCCGCGAAGTACGAAACCGGCGGCATCGCGGTGCTGCTCGCCGCGTGCGTGTCCGAGGGGATCGCCTACGTGAAGGCCCTGGGCGTGGACAAGATCCGCGCGCACGCGCGCATCTTGACCGATCGCCTGCAAAAAGAGCTGCCGTCGCTCGGCTACGCGCCGCTCACCCCGCCGGGAACCGAGACACCTATCGTCGCCTTCGGACTGAAGGATGCCGCGGCGACGGGCAAGGCACTGCAAGCCGGCAAGGTCGCCGCTACGATCATCGGCAACGAAAGCCGGCTTCGGCTGGCGGTGTCGGTGTTCAACACGCACGACGACATCGACCGCGTGGTGTCCGTGTTGGGCGGGCACACCTCGTCCATGGTCTAGCCGCGTGAACTTGCGCCAGACCCTGCTGGCCGCCGCCCTGCTGGGCGTGCTCGCCACCCAGACCCTGCCCGCGCGCCAGGCCGCTCCCTTGGCCGCCACCGACCTGTCGGCGCTGAGACTGCGCAACATCGGCCCGGCCACCATGTCGGGCCGCATGGTGGACATGGACGTAGTGGAGTCCAGCCCGTTTGTCATGTACGTCGCCTCGTCCACCGGTGGCGTGTTCCGCACCCGCGACAACGGCGTCACGTGGGAACCCGTCTTCGAGCGTGAGCCCGTGCACTCCGTGGGTGACATCGCCATCTTCCAGCCCGATCCCGACATCATCTGGGTCGGCACCGGCGAACGGGCCAACCGGCAGAGCGTGAGCTGGGGCGATGGCGTCTACAAGACCACCGACGCGGGCAAGACGTGGACCAACGTCGGCCTGAAGGACAGCAAGCACATCGGCCGCATCGTCCTGCATCCGACCAACTCGGATGTCGCGTACGTGGCAGCGCAGGGCTCGGTGTGGGGGCCAGGCGGCGACCGGGGCCTCTACCGGACGACGGATGGGGGAAAAACCTGGACGCGCACGCTTTACGTCGACGAGGACACCGGCGTGACCGACGTGGCCATGGACTGGCGCGACCCGAGCATCCTGTACGCCGCCAGCTACCAGCGCCGCCGCAGCGCCTTCGGCTTCAACGGCGGCGGTCCGGGCAGCGCCCTGTGGAAGAGCACCGACGCGGGTACGACCTGGACGAAGCTCACCGGCAACGGTCTGCCCGAGGGCGAGTACGGCCGCATCGGCATCGCGGTCTACCGCAAGGACCCGAGCGTCGTGTACGCCAGCATCGAGCAGGGCACGCGCTACAACGCGTCAACGGCCTACATCAATCGCAGAGGCGGGTTGTACCGGAGCAACGACCGCGGCCGCACCTGGCGCTTCCTCTCGGACTGGAACCCCCGGCCGATGTACGCGAGCCAGCCGACCATCGACCCGAACGACGACCGCCGCATCTACATGCTCAACAGCTACTCGTACTCCGACGATGCGGGCGAGACCTTCACGTCTCCCCGGACGACGACGCACGGAGACGACCGGTTCGTCTGGGTGAACCCGCGCGACTCGCGACACCTCGTCAAGCTCGACGACGGCGGCATCGGCATCTCGTACGATCGCGGCCTGACGTTTCTCTACGTCACCTCGCTGCCCGTGTCGCAGTTCTATCACGTCGCCACCGACAACGCCCATCCCTACAACGTGTACGGCGGCCTCCAGGACAACGGCTGCTGGATGGGCCCAAACGCGAGCTGGACCTCGAGCGGCGTGCTCAACGAGCACTGGGCACGGCTCTGCGGCGGCGACGGCTTCTACGCCGTTCCCGATCCCAGGGACCCGCGCATCGTCTTCTCGTCGTCGCAGTTCCTGGGCCTGCAGCGCAACGACACTGGGACCTGGCAGGTGCAAGACATCCGCCCTGGCGATCCCACCGGCGCCATCGGCGACCGGCGCAACTGGAACACCTGGGGCCGGAGCGGGCCCGAACAGGTGCTCGGCAATGCCATGCACCCAGCCAACTGGGACGCGCCGATCCTGCTCTCTCCGCACGACAGCGCCACCATCTACGCCGGCGGACAGCACCTGTTCCGCTCGCGCGACCGCGGCCTTGCCTGGCAGGACCTCGGCGACATGACCAGCGGCGTCGATCGGGCGACACTCCCCCTGATGGGCCGCCGGCCCGACGAGAACACCCTCTCCATCGACGACGGCGTGCCCTACTACCCCGGCACTACGGCCATCGCCGAGTCGCCCCGCCGTCGCGGCGTGCTCTACGTCGGCACCGACGATGGCAGGTTCCGCATCTCGCAGGACGATGGGAAGACCTTCGAGAGCGCCGAGGCGCGCTTCCCGGGCCTGCCGGCCGCATCGTGGTTCTCGGGTATCGAGGCTTCGCGCCATGCGGACGGCACCGTGTACGTGACCGTGGACAATCACCGGAGCAACGACTTCCGCAACTACGTGTTCAGGTCCACCGACTTCGGCCGCACGTTCACTTCCATCGTCTCGGACCTGCCGGCCGACCGCGTGGCTCGGGCGATTCGCGAGGATCACAGAAGCGCCGGCGTGCTCTACCTGGGTACCGAGTTCGGGTTGTTCATCACCGTGGATGGCGGTCGGCACTGGGTGGAGCTCAAGAACAACCTGCCGACACTGGCCTTCAACGATTTGACCATCCAGACGCGGGAGAACGACCTGGTGCTGGCCTCGCACGGGCGCGGCATCTGGATTCTCGATCAGCTGTCCGCCATTCAAGGGCTCGGCGCGGCGGTGGAATCCGACGTGCGGCTGTTCTCGATCGATTCAGCCGAGCAGGTGCGGTCCACGAACCTCAAGGCGCACGCGGGTGACATGATCTTCCGCGGCGAGAATCCGCCAAACGGCGCCATCATCGACTACTGGCTCGGCGCGGAGGGCGCGAATGTCGCGCTGTCGGTGCACGACGCCTCCGGCGGTCTGGTGCAGACGCTCACGCCGACTCGCGCCCGCGGCGTCAATCGCGTGGTGTGGAATCTGCGTCAGGCCGATCTGCCAGTCCGCGGGGGCGGATTCGACGACGATGACGATCGGCCGCGCGGAGCCAACCTGCCCGGTCCCTACGTGACGCCTGGTGTCTATACCGTGCGGCTGGCAGCCAGCGGGCGAACCCTGGAGCAGAGGGTCGAGGTGAGCGACGATCCGCGCCTGGATACG
>JADZBZ010000066.1 GCA_020851835.1 Acidobacteriota bacterium | reverse complement strand
GTGGCCCGGGCGCATCAGACGCTCGCCGACGCGTACCTGCAGACCGGGCGAACCTCCGATGCGATCGCCGCAGCATCCCGGGCCGTGGACCTGCGCGAGCGGTGGCGGAAGGCACAGCCGGCCGACCAGATCCGACGCACGCGCCTCGCGGTCGCGTTGGGCTCACGCTACGACGCACGACGTGGCGCCGCCGAGCGGCTCCACGGGAATGCCGCTCGGGCGGCGTGGCTGCAGGCACGCGCCGACATCGTCCGCATCGCGGCGCTGCAGGACGAGGCGCGACAGGCCGGAGCCGAAACCATCCCAGGCTTCGCGCCCGACCTGGTCGCGGACGAGATCGCCCGGTGCGATCGCATCCTCAGTGGCCGCCGGACGCCCACCGGCGCCGGCAGGCACGGTCCCTCAGACTGAACCGGTGTCACGTGCACGTGGGCACGTGGCCCACCTGATCCTTCGTGAGATCGGTCGAGTGACCGCGACCAGGTATCGATGCAATCGAGGTCCAGCCCCCGTTCCCATGGCGACTATCGTCCAGATCCCGCGCGGACGTGCCACGCCGGCCATGCCGCGCGAGCCGTCAGAAACGGGATAGCGCCGTCTTCGCGATTTCGATGACCCACGCTGCGCGCTCACCGCTCACCTGCACGGTGAGCTTGCCACGAATCCGGCCGGTGAGCTGGACGCGCCTGGTTTCGGGGTCGGTCACGGTGAAGGCCTCGTCGCCGACTCCCGGCACCTCGGTCAGCGGCGGTGTGGATGCCTCCCTGAGGCCGTCGAAGTCGCCCGCCGGGTTGGCCCACACGACAAACGCCCGACGGCTGCCGTCGATCTCGATGCCGTACACGCATCGCGCGGCGTCGAGGCCTTTCACGTTGACGGGCCGCTGATCGACGAGCCGGCCACCCACGGCCGCGGCAACCGTCGCGCCCGGCACCTTCTGGCAGACGTCGACGGATTCGAACGACGACACTTGAGTCAGTGCAAGAGCCGCAAGAACGATGTTGAGCATGGCAGCCTTCCCTCGGAACTGGCGTTATCGTAACGCCGTCACGGGGAGCGTTATCGTAACGCCGTCACGGGGAGAACGGCTACTGGCAGGCACCCGGGTAGTGCGACCAACCCGTGGCGAGTGGACTATCATCGGAAGATGGCCCGGACGAAACGCGACCGAACCAGGCGGCTGATGGCGATTGGAGTGTGGTTCGTGTGCGCGTGCGCTGTGATCCCGGCCGTCGACGTGTACGCGCAGCCGGCCGAGGCCACTCTGGCCGGAACGATCCAGGACGAAAGCGGTGGCGCCTTACCTGGGGCCACCGTCACGCTCTTGCAGCAACCCCTCGGCACGCCGCGCCTTGCGGTGGCAGACGCCAACGGCCGGTACGAGTTCGCCGCGCTGCCGCCGGGCGAGTACCTGGTGCGGGCGGCCCTGCCCGGCTTCGGCGCCCGCGAGGCGTCTGTCTCGCTCGCCGCCGGAGAAACGCGGACGATTGACCTGCTGCTCGAGATCTCACCGTTCACCGAGGCGGTCACCGTGACGGTGACGCGCACGGAACAGGACCCGGCGCGCGTCCCCAACGCGGTGTCCGTGATCGAGGACGACGCGATCCAGGCGTTCCAGCGCAGGGCGTCGCCGGCGGAGGCTTTCGCTGGCGTGCCGGGGTTCTACGTCGAGAACCGCCGCAACTTCAGCCTCTCGGGGGGCGTCCGTTTTGCCATTCGCGCGCCGATGCCGCGCTTCGGCATGCGCGGCGTGCAGATTCTCCAGGACGGCGTGCCGATGACGATGGCCGACGGAACGACCGAGCCCACCAATATCGACCTGGCATCGCTGGGCCGCATCGAAGTGCTGCGGGGGCCGAGTTCAGTGCTCTACGGGAACTCCGCGGGCGGTGTCATCACCCTCCAGACCGAGTTCCCGCCGCCAGGACGTTTCTTCGTCCAGCCCGACGTGCAGTGGGGCAGCTACGGCTACCAGCAGCAGCAAGTCAAGGCGTCGGGTACGACGCCCAGGGCGAGTTACCTGGTGAGCGCCAGCCGCTTGCAGACCGACGGCTTCCGCGCGAACAGCCACGCCGACGTGCGGCGCGCCAACATCGTGGTTCGTGCCGCGCCCTCGAGCTCGACCGAAATCCGGGGCGTATTCAACCTCTACGATCTGCCATTCGGCGAGAGTGCCAGCACGCTCACGCTCGCCGACGCGCGCGACAAGCCCCGGAGCGTGCGGCCTCAGGCCATCACGCAGGGGTGGGGTGAGTCCACGACGCAGCAGCAGGCGGGGATGACGTTGCAGCACCAGGTGAGGCCGGGCCACGAGGTCCGCGCCACCGTCTGGGGTGTGTGGCGGGACGTCTGGAACCCCATTCCCTTCGCGGTCGTCAGCGTGGACCGCCGGGCCGCCGGGCTCCGATCGGAATACACGGGAACGGCCAACGCCGGGACGGTCCCGATCACGTGGACCACCGGGTTCGATCTCTCGACCCAGCACGACGAGCGCGCCGAGTACGGAAACGACGGCGTGCCGGCCGGAGGCGGCAGGACCCGCATGGGGGCTCTTTCCCTGGCGCAGCTCGAGGAAGTGCGGTCGGTCAGCCCGTTCGTGCACGTCACCGCGCGCCTGGGCCAGCGCTGGAACCTCACCGGAGGCGCACGGTACGACCGCTATCGTTTCGCGGCCACCGACCGCTTTCTCGCCAACGGAGATCAGTCGGGTGAACGCACGCTCGATGCCGTGAGCCCGATGGCCGGCGTGACGTTCGTGCCGTCATCCTGGCTGAACCTCTACGCGAACGTCGCCACCGCCTACCAGACGCCGACGACGGTGGAGCTGTCGAATCGCCCGGACAATGCGGGTGGCTTCAACGAGGATCTCGGACCCGAAGACCTGCGGAGCATCGAAGCCGGCGTGCGGGGCGCGATCGCGCCGTGGCGGCTTCGCTTCGAAGTCGCCACCTACGCTTCGGACATCGACGACGCCATTGTCCGCTTCCAGAGAGCCGACGAGCAGGCATATTTCCGGAACGCGGGTGAGGTCGCCCGCAAAGGGCTCGAGGTGCTGTTCGAGTGGGCGCCCACCTCGCGCGTGAAGGGGCGGCTGGCGTACACGTTCCAGCACTTCCGGTATGGGCGCTTCGTTGCGCCCGAGGGCGACTTCTCGGACAAGGTCGAGCCCGGTGCGCCACCCCATCAGGTGGTGCTCGGGGGCAGCTACGAGGCGCCCGCGGGCGTATTCGTGTCGGCACAGTACCGGGTCGTGGACGCGTACCCGGTGAACAGCATCAACACCATCGACAACTGGTCGTACCAGGTGGCCGACCTCCGGCTTGGTCTCGACCGCCGGTGGAAGGGGCTCCGCCTCCGCCCGTTCGTGAGCATCGACAATATCTTCGACGAGCGCTACAACGGGTCGGCGATCGTCAATTCGCTGGGCAACCGGTTCTTCGAGCCCTCGCCCGGCCGGGAATTCGCGGTCGGGCTCACGCTCGGCATCGATCCCTTCTGAGTCTTGCGGGGCACACCATGACAGGCGAGACGATGTCGCGAGGAACCTCCACGGCCCCGTGGCTGGCGATGGGCCTGATGCTGTTCGGCATCACGGCGTGCGGCGGTGCGAGTCAGTCACCGGCCCCGGGCAGCGCCGGGCCATCCGCCGCGGCCCAGCCAGACGAGGCCGTGGGTGCGGTCACCGATGCGATGCTGCAGGACGGCCACCGGGCGCGGCCCTCCACGTGGCCCACGTATGGCGGCGACTGGGGACAGACCCGCTACTCACCCCTCACCGAAATCCGTCGCGAGAACGTCACGCGGCTGCGCCCCGCGTGGATTGCCCAGACCGGCGTGGTGGGCTCGTTCGAGAGCACGCCGATCGTGCTGGGGCACGAGATGTACGTGACGACCCCCGGTGAGAGCGGCGTGCAGCGCGTCATCCGTCTCGATTCGGCGACTGGCGAGGTCGTGTGGCAGGTGACCATCGCGGGCGAGGCGGCCAGCGAGCAGGCGGCGACCGAGGATCTGCACCTGCCCACGCACTTCGGTCCGAACCGGGGCGTGGCCGTCTACGGCGACCGCGTGTACACGGGCACGCTCAACGGCAGGCTGCGGGCGCTCGAGCGGAGCACGGGCCGCACGGTATTCGAGGTGAAGACGCTCTCGCCCCGGCTGACCGGTGCACCTGTCGCGGTGCAGGGCCACATCATCGAGGGGCTCTCGTTCGTCGACCGCGGGGCGGTGCAAGCGTTCGACGCCGATACAGGAGCGTTGGCGTGGACCTGGTATGCGATCCCCGCGCCCGAAGATGGCGGCTGGTGGGGCGAGTGGATTGAGACCTTGCCCGGACGGCCCGAGATCTCCCTCGATCGCGACATCCCCTGGGAGAAGGCCAATCAGGCGCGCCTGGCGGACGGCTGGAAGACCGGGGGCGCCAGCGCGCCGATGACGCCGACCGTCGATGCCGAGCGAGGCCTTGCGTACGTGTCCACCGGTGGGCCCGATCCCACCGCGTTTCCTCCACCCTCGGAACCGCACCCGGGCGATATGCGCTGGACCAACTCGGTGTGCGCCATCCGCATCGCCGACGGAACGACGGCGTGGTGTTACCAGTTCCTGCCGCACGACATCTGGGGCGCCTCGGGGCCGACGCCGCCCATCCGCTTCGCGCTCGAGCGGGACGGACGGGTGCAGCAGGTGGTCGGCAAGTTCACCGGGATGGGAAACCTCTACGTCCTCGATGCCGACACCGGCGCGCTGGTGACGCGCTCCGACAACTACATGCCGGTCGAAGGCACGGTGGGCGGTGCGGCCGGGTCCAACCTGATCCGCGGCGGGGTGGCCGGCACCATCTGGTCGCCCGGCGCCTACAGCGTGCAGACGGGCCTGCTGTATTCGGTCAACCAGCGCATCGAGGGCTACTTCCTGCCGCGCGACGAGGCGAGAGGCAAGGAGCGCTTCGGCAACGTCGCCGCGGTGAGCCCGCAGACGGGCAAGGTGATCTGGACGCACAAGACCGACCAGCCGCTGGCCGGCGGCGTGCTGGCGACGGCCGGCGGACTGGTGTTCGCGGGGCGGACCTCAGGCTGGTTCGACGCCTACGATGCGGCGACCGGGGATCGCCTCTGGAGCTTCCGCACCGGGGCCGGCTGTAACTCGGCGCCGATGACCTACCAGGTGGCCGGACGGCAGTACGTGGCACTCTCCTGCGGCGGCCACGGCTCGCTCGACCCGCAGGGCGGCGATACGGTGGTGGCGTTCGCGCTGCCGGAGTGACGGCCGAAGCCCCGCCCGGGTACGACATGCGGCGCGCGCCCGTGCCGGCGTGTTGACAGTCGGATCTACGACCGCGTTGCCAGAATCGTACGGATACCGTCGACGATCTCATCGACCGACGCCTCGTACGCGAACGTCTTCCTCACTCTCCCCTGCGTATCGAGGGCGTACACGATCGTGGTATGGGAGATCGTGTACGAGGCCGCCGATCCCGGCGTTCAGCACCGCCGGCGTATCCCGTTTCGGATCCACGGACATATACAGCGTCCGCAGCAAGCACTCTCATTCGCCAAGAAACGCTTCGAGATCGCCCTTCTTCCCGCTCTGCTGCCAGATTTTGAGGTAGACGGCGGCCAGCGCGTCGCGCGTGACCACGCGCATCGCGACCTCGTTGGCCAGCCGTTCGGTCTGCAGGTACGGGTGATGGGTGTATATCCACACGTGGCCCAACTCGTGCGCAAGCGCGGCGCGAAGCTCGTCGGGCGACAACTGGTCGATGAGTTTCGCCTCGATGGCGACCACGAACGGTTCGTCTGCGGCTGCCGGCGGTTCCACCGAGAGCAGGAATGGATTGACT
>JADZBZ010000065.1 GCA_020851835.1 Acidobacteriota bacterium | reverse complement strand
GTGGGACCAACCCGCTGTCCCGCAAGTACGAGTACGAAGAGGAGGTGTACGTCGACCTCGACGGCTCCGCCACCGTATACGTGAACGCCGCGGTGCCGGCGCTGGTCGCGCTGCGCGGCCTCGACCTACCGCTCGATCCCAGGGCCCGGCTCGACAGTGGGGACGTGCGCGCGGTATTTGAAACCGCCGTGTCGCACGTGGCCAACCTCAGCACGTCACGCCGTGACGGCCGCCGCTACGTGCACGTGAGGGTCGACGTCCAGGACATCCGCCGCCTGGGCGAGGCGGCGCCATTCGCCTGGTCGACGTATGGGTGGGACGTGTCAGGCGAGACCGCAGAGTACCGGCAGTACGTTGGCGAAGGCGCCGGCCGCGCGGTGGGCGACGTGGGTTGGACTGGTCACGAACTGGTGGCCTTCCGCCTGCACTTGCCCAGTCGTGTCACCTTCCATAACGCGCCGTCGCGCCAGATCCTGCGTGGCAACATCATCGTCTGGGAGCAGCCGCTCCCGCAGCGGCTCGAGGGTGTTCCTATCGACATCGACGTTCGGATGGACAGCGACTCGATTCTCGAGAACACGCTGTTCCTTTTTGCGGTGATGATCCTCCTGGTTGCCCTCACCTTTGGCGGCTTCATCTGGTTCATTCGCAGCCGGGGGGCGGGCGAGCAGGCGGATTGACGCGAGGCGGGCCTGGACTAGTTGCCGCTGGCCAGGCTCTCGCGCACCTCCGCGTCGGTTCGCAGGCGGTTGGTGACATCCAGCGCACCGAAGCCGCCAGCCAGGGACCGGGCCAGCATCCGCTCCACGTTGCTGTTCACGACGCCCTCGAGCGACACGCGACCATGGTTCACCACGATGTGAATGGGCGGGTTGGCCATCGACGCGTACTGCCAGAACGACGAGTGGCCGTAGATGGCCTTCGCGATGCGGAAGCGCAGCTGGTCGTCGAACTGCGAGACGGGAAGCACCTGAACGGCATTCTCGAGGCTCACCACGCCGTCGATTCGGCGGATGCGCCGGTCGATGTCGTCGCGCTTGTACGGCATCGTCACCCATCCGGTGAGCGTGACGCGCCCGTTCTCGACCGCCGCCGACAGGCTGTCGAAGATGGTGTATCGGGTGTACCGGTTCACCTGATCCGAGATCTGGTCGAACACCAGCCGATCCCGGATGTTCATCTGGGCCGACGCCGCCAGCGGCGACTCGAAGGTGAGAAACGCGACGAGCGCTGCAACGATGGTCTTCGCCATGAGCTCCTGCCGTGTCAGCCCGAATTGTCCCCTCAGGGTGTGGCGATGTATCCCTTGCGTGCACGGACCCGCAGCGACGGATCCCGCACCTCGACGCGGATGGTGTGCCAGCGGCCATCCCCGTGTCCGGGACTCGGATAGCCGATGTAGTACTGCTTGCTCAGCTCGTCGGCGATGTTCGACGTAGCGGTATCGAGATCCCGCGGGTCGCGAACGATCTCGGCGCGGCCGCCGCTGTCATCGGTGATCTCCCGCAGCGCGGCGACATTGACGCGGTCGCTGGCCCAGCTGGAGTACACGCCGCCACCGCCGGGCCCCGGGTAAGGCGGCATCGGGAATCCGCCCCCGCCGCCTCGCCGGCCTCCACCAGGCAGCGGGAACGGGATGGGCATCGGTGGCCGTCCGCCGACAGGCGGCCGCGGCCGCGACACGATGGTCGGCTGGCCCTGCCCGTCGATGCCGACCGCGTAGACGAGCACCTCGGTCTCGCGCACGAGTTGCTTGACTTCGCTGACGCCGACCCGGCTGCTGGTGTCGTTGCCGTCCGAGATGATGACGACGGCCTTCTTGCGGTTGCGGCCGCTCTGGGCCATGGGCACCGCTTCGGCCGCCGCGTCGTACATGGCCGTGCCGCCGTTGGGGTTGACCCGGCCGAGGCTCCAGCTCACGGCGCGCCGGTCGTTGGTCCAGTCCTGAATCAGATCGGCGCCGCCGCTGAAGCGATACAGGAAAAACTCATCTTGCGGGTCTGAGAGCTCGTCCATGAAGCGGTCGATGGCTTCACGCGCCGCCGACCACTTCTCGCCCTGCATGCTGCCGCTGGTGTCGAGGACGATGCCCAGGCTCACCGGTGAGCGCTCCGCCGAGAAGTGCGAGATCTCGACCGGCTGGTTGTCTTCGTAGACGGCGAAGTCGGCCTTGGTCATGCCCGACAGGAACCGACCCGTGCGATCGGTGACCGTCGCCGTGACGTTGATGAGCTCGACACCGCTTCGGAAGCGGAACCCGTCCTGGCCGGCGAGCGGCGCCGAGGCGAGCCCGCTCAGCGCCACCGCGATGGCGGCGGCAGGGATCAGCGGACGCCGTGTGTGGTTGCGCATGCCAGTTCTCCCCGGTGGTCCAACCTCTACTGACGTGTCAAGGCGACGGGCGCCGCCTGCGCGCCGCCGTCGCGTCGATCGACGTGGGTCACGGTGCCGTCCTCGGTCCGGAAGCTGACCCGATAGCGCGCCACCGAAGACGGGGCCTGCATCCGGACCACGAACGGCGATTCCTCTCCGCTCGCCAGCCTGACGAAATCGATCGGCGCCGTGGCGCTGGTGACAAAGGCGCCCTGCGGGCCGAACAGGAGGACGACGGCCGAGACGCGCTCTACCGGCGGACCCGCTTGAGGGTTGCGTACGAGCCCCGTGACCAACAGGTTGCCGCCGTCGCGCTCGTGCCGCAATGAGAGCAGCTCGAGCGGAACGGACGCGGGCACGGAGTTGGCAACCTGGTTCCCACCACCCACGCGCACCAGGGCGAACGCCCCGAGCAGAACCGCGAAGACGGCCGCGGCCACGGCCAGGCCGCGCTGGTGCGACCCGGTATCGAGCGTCGCCGCGCTCGCACCCAGGAATCCGGTGTTCAGCACGACGGCTGGGGCGGCCGTTTCAATCGCGGGTGCACTCGCGTTTTCCTGCGCCGGGGCGGGCGCGGCGCGCCAGGGGCGGCTCGCGATGCGGTCCGTCGCGGCGGATGGTTGGGCGTGGGGAGGCTGAGCCATTCCCGCAGCCGCCGACAGCGCCGCCACGCGGGCGGCCGCGCGCTGCCTCTCTTCGGTCGAGGCACGCCAGGCGACCACGCTCATCACGAGCGCGACCACCAACGAGAGCACCGTCACCACGATCAGCAACCCGTCCATATCACCCTCACCCGCTTCATACCCCGACGCAGGGCTCCTGAGACTGCCTTCTGCCGCCCGATGCGTCGCTCTGCGCCATCGGCGTCCCATCGTCGTCCCGTGTCCGGCCTGCTCCGGTCCGGCTATCTAAGCCGGAAGTCGACCGCCACCTCCACGACCACGTCCACCGGTGTGCCCTTCAGACGCGCCGGGGCGAACCGCCACTGCCGGACGGCCTGGATGGCACGGTCGTTGAGGTCCAGCCCCAGTCCCTTCAGCACGCGCACGTCGCCCACTGTGCCGTCGCGCGTGACGACAATCTCGAGCACCACTTCCCCCTCGAGGTTCGCGCGTCGGGCGGCGTCCGAGTAGTCGGCGCGGACTTCCCGAAGCAACCGCGGCGGGTCGACGCCCGAGCCGGGTCGATAGGGTCCGCCACCCGTGCCGCCGCCGGAGCCGTCGCCGATGCCCGAGCCATCGCCGTCCCCAAGACCCGTGCCTCGGCCGGCTCCCGTTCCGCCGCCGGACCCAGGTCCGGCGCTTGGGTCGGGCTGCTCGGACTTGGCGATGAGCCCCTCGCGATCGCGATTGTCGGCGGGCTGGGTGATGACGGGTGCCATCACGGGAGGCAGCACCTTGGCCTCGATGGGTGTCGGGGGCGGCTCGGCGACGCGCGGTCTCACCTCGAGCGGTGGCGGGAGGCGGCGTACCGGAATCGGGCTGCTGATGGACGAACGGCCCTTGCGCTCGGCTTTGGGCGGTGGCGCCTTCATCTTGAGCCCGCCGCCACCTCCGCCGCCGCCCGGGCCTGGCGTTGCCAGAAAGACGAGACGCACGGGCTCAGGCGATTTCAAGGGTTCGGTCGGCTCGCTGGCAGCCGCAAAGCTCATGCTGCCGATCAGAAGCAAGGTGCCGGCGACGAGGCCGTGCAGCGCGCTCGAAACCACGAGCGGCATCGGGGAGGGACGCGCATGGGCGGGGGCGTGACCGAACAGATCGCGGGCGCGCGTGCCATCGGCCTGTCGCGGTGCCACGGGAAGGCCGGCCGCCAGCGCCCTGACGGCACGGACCGCCTCGTCGTGGGAGATGTAGTTCGAGAAGGTCCGGAGAAGCGGCGCGCCCGCCGGCAGTTCGGAAGCGAGAGAGCGAATCTCGCCGCGGGCCAGCAGATTCTCCACCCAGGCTTCGGGCACGCGCGCGGCGGCGGCGACGTCTTGGGCGGTGTAAACGTCAGGCTGCATGGCTGGCTCGTCACGTTCAGGCGCAAAACCCTTGCCGTTGGTTCGGCCACGCGCCGAGCGCCGTCAGGCGAGGAAATCAGGCCACAATTCACGAATCCTCGAACCAGCCGGTCCCAGTCGGCGGCGCCTCGCCCTCGAACGGTGGCTTCCCGAGGCTACACCCCGCGTCCACTCGCCGCCACAACTCAGGCCGTCGACTTCAAGCCTTCCACGAACCTGATACCTTCCTTCTCCGCCAGCATCCGCACCGGCTTGAAGCCGGCCGTGGCGAGTTCCGACTCAACGACGTAGCCCTGGGGCCGCGTGATGTGTCCGCCGAGCAGACCCGTGAGGGCGACGCGCTCGACGACCTCGATTCGGCCGCCGTCACGCAACACCCGCCTGGCGTCGGCCAGCGTGGCCGCGCGTTCCGCGCCCCGTAGTCGCGCGAAGGTGCCGCGCGTGTCGTCCACCACCACCATGTCCACGCTCGACGCGTCGCCGCCGATCGCGCCGGGCTGCGCGACGCGGACGTCGATGAGCGATCCCACGTCCACGCCCACCCGCCGCGCACGTTTCGCAGCCTCGTCGCTGAACGTCACGACCGCACAGGATCCGGAGAGGCCCACCTTGGCGGCCAGCCCGCCCAGCAGCGACGCATCGTCGCAGCCAATCTGGACGAACCGCTCGCCCATGCGGACGCCCGTCATGGTCACGTGGAGGGGGTCCATCTGCCGCTGTCGGCGGAGAGTGCGGAGGAACTGGCCGAGCATGGCCCCATGATAAGATCGACCGGTTGTGAAGACGCCAATAAACATCGATCCTGCACAAGGCAAACTCGGCGTGCTGCTCGTAGGCCTCGGCGCCGTCAGCACGACGACGATCGCGGGGGTGTTTGCCATCCGCAAGGGTCTGGCCGCGCCGATCGGGTCGCTCACGCAGATGGGGACGATCCGGCTCGGCAAGCGCACCGAGGGCCGGTCCCCGAAAATCAAAGACTTCATCGATCTCGCCGGTCTTGACGACATTGTCTTCGGCGGCTGGGACATCTTCGAGGAGGACTGCTATGCGGCCGCGCGCACGGCCGGCGTGCTGGAGCCGGGTCTACTCGATACGATCCGCGGCGAGATGGAGGAGGTCAGGCCCATGCCGGCCGTCTTCGATCAGCGCTACGTGAAGCGCCTGAACGGTCCGAACGTCAAGAAGGGCAAGAACAAGAAGGATCTGGCCGAACAGCTCATCGCCGATATCCGCGCGTTCAAGGACAAGCACGGGTGCTCGCGCCTCGTCATGGTCTGGTGCGGCAGCACCGAAGTCTTCATGCAGGAAAGCGCCGTCCACCAGTCGCTGGCGGCCTTCGAGAAGGGCCTCGCGGCCAGCGACGACGCCATCCCGTCGAGCATGGTCTACGCGTACGCCGCGCTCAAGGAGGGCATCCCGTTCGCCAACGCGGCGCCGAACCTGACGGCCGACGTGCCCGCGATGCTCGAACTGGCGGCGCAGACACACGCGCCGGTCGCCGGCAACGACATGAAGACGGGGCAGACGCTGATCAAGACGATCATCGCGCCCGGACTGAAGGCGCGCCTGCTAGGCGTGCGCGGATGGTACTCCACCAACATCCTGGGCAACCGCGACGGTGAGGTGCTCGACGACCCGGAGTCGTTCAAGACCAAGGAAGAGAGCAAGAAGTCGGCGCTCGACTACATCTTCCAGCCGCAACTCTACCCGGAGCTCTACAAGAACCTGTCCCACGTCGTCCGCATCAACTACTACCCGCCGCGCGGCGACAACAAGGAAGGCTGGGACAACATCGATCTGGTGGGCTGGCTCGGTTACCCGATGCAGCTCAAGATTAACTTCCTGTGCCGCGATTCGATCCTGGCGGCGCCCATCGTGCTCGACTCGGCGCTGTTTCTGGATCTCGCCAAGCGTGCGGGCCTGCACGGCATCCAGGAATGGCTGTCGTTCTACTTCAAGGCACCGATGCACGCCAAAGAGGTCTACCCGGAGCACGACTTGTTCATCCAGCTGATGAAGCTGAAGAACACGCTGCGCTACTTGAAGGGCGAGGAACTCATCACGCACCT
>JADZBZ010000064.1 GCA_020851835.1 Acidobacteriota bacterium | reverse complement strand
TTTCCAGCTTCCGCGCATCGGCGTCGAAGCGGCGGATGCCGTCGGAGAGCTTCTCCACGGCCATCGGATCCTGGTTGTGCAGCCAGCGGAAGCCCTTCTCGTCGAGTGCGATCTTCGGTTCGCTGCTGGCGCGGGCCGCCTCGATGGTGAGCGCGGGTTCGAGGTCGCCCTCCCGGCCCGCCAGTTCCTGCAACAGGTCGGGACTGATCGTGAGCAGATCGCAACCGGCCAGCCGGAGGATTTGTTCCACGCGGCGGAAGCTGGCGCCCATCACCTCGGTACGGTAGCCGTACTTCTTGAAGTAGCGGTAGATGCGCGTGACCGATTCCACGCCGGGATCCTCGTCGATGGGAATTTCCGCGCCGCATGCCTTGCGGTAGTAGTCGTAGATGCGCCCGACGAAGGGGGAGATGAGCGTCACGCCCGCCTCGGCACAGGCCACCGCCTGAGCGAAGCTGAAGAGCAGCGTCAGGTTGCAGTGAATCCCCTCGCGCTCGAGCACCTCGGCCGCCTTGATGCCCTCCCAGGTGCTGCCCACCTTGATGAGCACCCGCGCGCGATCCACGCCGGCGGCCTGGTACAGCTCGATCAGCTCGCGAGCCTTGGCGATCGTGCCGGTGGTGTCGAAGCTCAGGCGTGCGTCCACCTCGGTCGAGACGCGTCCGGGAATGATCTGCAGGATTTCGCACCCGAACGCGACGGCCAGCCGGTCCATGAACGCAGCGGTCGCCGCGGCCGCCGGCAGAGCCAGGGCCTGTGCCTCGCCGCGAGCCCGGTCCACCAGCGTGCGGTACTGCGGCTGCTGCGCCGCCTTCAACAGCAGGGATGGGTTGGTGGTGGCGTCCCGCGGCTGGTGCTGCCGGATGGCCTCGATGTCGCCGGTGTCGGCCACGACGACCGTGTGGCGCTTGAGCGCGTCCAGAAGAGACATTGGAGGCAGGATAGCGCAGGAGGCCGTCGATTGGCGATGGACGACTGGTGACGGCCCGCCTTTGGATCGCTCTCTGCAATCATTCGGGTATGCTGGCCGGCATATGCGCGTTCTGGTCGTCGATGTGGGTGGCACCCATGTGAAGCTGCTCGTCACGGGCGAGACCGAGCCCCGCAAGTTCGACTCGGGAGACGAGTTCACGCCGGATCGGCTGATGGAGGGCATTCGTGGCCACACGCAGGGGTGGATCTACGACGTCGCCGCCATCGGTATCCCCAGCCCTGTGCTGCGCGGCGCGGTCATGGTCGAGCCGTGGAACCTCGGCCGCGGATGGGTGGGGTTCGACTTCGAGGCCGCTCTCGGCGTGCCGACCCGGATCATCAACGATGCGGCCATGCAGGCGCTCGGCAGCGACGAGGGCGGGCGCATGCTGTTTCTCGGACTCGGCTCCGGCCTGGGCACCGCGCTCGTAGACGAGGGGCACGTGGTGGGGCTCGAGCTGGCGCACCTGCCCTACCGAGACAAGACCTTCGAGGACTACTGCGGGCAGAACGGGCTCCAGGCGTTGGGCGAGGCGGCGTGGAAGGACGTCGTGTTTGATACCGTCGAGCGCCTGCGGGCAGCCGTAGCGGCGGAGTACGTCGTGCTGGGCGGCGGCAACGTGCGGCTCTTCGACGAACTCCCGCCCCGCGTCCGCCGCGGTAACAACGACCGCGCCTTCGAGGGCGGCTTCCGTCTGTGGCGCCACGAGCGATCGATCCCGGCCGAGTGGCAACCTCTCTTCGCACACGCCGACACCTGGCGCGTGAAAGCCACCGTCCCGGCTGCATCCGACGGCATTCGCCCGCAACCGCCCGCACCTGCCCTGTCCGCCCTCTTCCACGACTCCCTCACACGCGCCGAGACGTTCACGCTCCGCCACGACGTATTCGTGGTGGACTACTCCAAGACGCACGTCACCTCCGAGACCATGCGCCTGCTGATCGACCTCGCGCGGGCGGCTGGCGTGGAGTCGTTGCGCGACCGGATGTTCGCCGGTGACCCCATCAACACCACCGAAGGCCGCGCCGTGCTGCACACCGCGCTCCGCAATCGCTCCACCCGGCCGGTGATGGTGGATGGCCGCGATGTCATGCCCGACGTGCGGGCAGCCCTCGCGCACGCCGGCGCGTTCAGCCGGGCCGTACGCGGCGGCGCGTGGACCGGCCACACCGGCGCCCGCATCACCGACGTGGTCAACATCGGCATTGGCGGGTCCGATCTGGGGCCGGCCATGGCGACCGCGGCCCTGGAGCCGTACGCGGGAGAGGGTCCACGCCTGCACTTCGTCTCCAACGTGGACGGCGCACACATCGGGCAGACGCTGCGCCATCTGGACCCGCGGACCACGCTGTTCGTGATTGCGTCGAAAACCTTCACCACGCAGGAGACGATGACCAACGCGCGGACGGCGCGCGAGTGGTTCCTGGCCTCTGCGTCAGACGAGGCGCACATCGCCCGGCACTTCGTGGCCGTCTCGACCAACGACCTAGAGGTGCGCCGCTTCGGCATCGGCCCCGAGCAGATGTTCGTCTTCTGGGATTGGGTCGGCGGTCGGTATTCGGTGTGGTCGTCGATCGGCCTGCCGGTCGCCCTGGCGGTGGGGCCTGAGCAGTTCGAGCAGATGCTCGACGGCGCCTTCGCCATGGACGAGCACTTCCGGACGGCGCCCATCGCGGAGAACATCCCGATGGTGCTGGGCCTGATCGGGGTCTGGTACGCCAGCGTCCTCGGGCTCGACACCCAGGCCGTGCTGCCCTACGAGCAACTGCTCCACCGGCTGCCGGCGTACCTTCAGCAGCTCGACATGGAGAGCAACGGCAAGCGCGTGGATCGGCACGGCCGGCCCGTCTCCGTTGGCACCGGCCCCATC
This sequence comes from Acidobacteriota bacterium, assembly GCA_020851835.1. Classification (GTDB taxonomy): domain Bacteria; phylum Acidobacteriota; class Vicinamibacteria; order Vicinamibacterales; family UBA2999; genus VFZN01. The sequence goes on along the minus strand of JADZBZ010000064.1, from coordinate 2,052 downwards.
GTCTGGGGTGAGCCGGGGACCAACGGCCAGCATGCCTTCTACCAGCTCCTCCATCAGGGCACCCGCGTCGTGCCGTGCGACTTCCTCGTGGGTCTCGAGTCGCCCTATCCGCTGGGCGATCACCACCGGCTGCTGCTGGCCAACTGCTTCGCCCAGACCGAGGCGTTGATGCGGGGCAAGGATGAGGCGTCCGTGCGCGCGGACCTGGCGGCCCAGGGCCTCGAGGGCGAAGCGCTGGAGCGGCTCGTCCCGCACAAGATGTTCCCAGGCAACCGGCCCTCCACCACCATCGTCTACAGGAAGCTCGATGCCCGCACCCTCGGGATGCTGCTGGCGATGTACGAGCACAAGGTGTTCACGATGGGCGCCGTGTGGGGCGTGAACTCCTTCGATCAGTGGGGTGTGGAGCTGGGCAAGCAGCTGGCGAAGCGGATCGACGCGGACCTGGCGGCGGAGGCAGACACCGCCGGACATGATGCCTCGACCAATCAGCTGATCAACCTGGCGCGTGGAGGCCGGGACTGAAGTCCCGGCCCTCCATACCCGGTCGCGGAGCGCCGGGACTTCAGTCCCGGAGACGGAGCGCCGGGACGTGAGACGGAGCGCCGGGACGTGAGACGGAGCGCCGGGACTTCAGTCCCGGCGTCTTCAGCCTGGCGATGGTGGAAATTCCGGCCGGGCTGGACTAGACTACTTCTTCGGTCCACCGCGGTCGGAATCATCCTGAGATCCCGACGGCGGCAAAGCCGGCGGCCTGGCCTCCAGTGCCGCGGCTGTTCCTTGAGTGCGCCCGTAGCTCAGCTGGATAGAGCGTTGGCCTCCGGAGCCAAAGGCCGCAGGTTCGAATCCTGCCGGGCGCACCACCTTTCGCATCGCGCGTAACCCTCTGCTGTGCGTTGACTTGAGGCGGGCTTACCCACCGCGTCGGTCGGTGACGTGGTCCTGCCATGCTCTTCGGCGCGCCTCGCGCGACTCAGTCGCGCGCGTCGATCGATATCGATGCCGTCGCCCTGCCAGCGAGACTACACTCGGACGGCCATGACACCCCGCGCGCCCGAAAGGTGGCGCGTCTGCGTCACCCACGACGAAGGCCCTGGTGGCCCGCTCGCCAGCGCGCTCGCCGCCTGCGGTTTTCGGCCGGTGTTCTGCCCCGTGCTCGAGGAGCGCCCAGCCGGTCGCCCCGACCGGGTGGCAGCGGTCGCCGCGCGCCTGGAGGACTTCGACTGGGTGATCTGCGCCAGCGCGCGAGCGGTACGGGCGCTGGCGGCGGCACGCCAGGCCCCGTGGCCCCGCGGCGTTCGCACGGCGGCGGTGGGCCGCCGGACGGGCGACACCCTGATTCGGGCCGGGGCCGATCCGGCGCCGTTGGTGGCCGAAGGCGACGGGGCCGAAGCCCTGTGGCAGGCGCTGCACCGGGCGGCGGAGTGGCATGATCGTCGTGTGCTCGTGGCAACCACACCTGGTGGACGGCGGACCCTCATCGAGGCCCTGCGTGGCGCCGGCGCGCGCGTCGAAGAGGTCGAGGCCTATCGCATGTGCCCGAGGGACACTCAGGCGATCGCCGCCGACTGGACGACCGCCCGGCCCGACGCCGTGGTCATCGCCAGCCCGCGGGCCGCCGCCGTGCTGGTCGGCGCGGTGGGCGCCGCGTCGCTGAGGCAGCTCGAGGCCGTCATGGCCATCGGGCCCACCACCGCGGAAGCTCTCACCACCCTCGGCGCGCCGTGCCTGGTCTCTCCGAGGGCGGACTTCGGCGAGGCCGCCCACGCGCTCGAGTCGGTACGCGCCGAGCGGACGGTCCCATGATGCAGGACGCGGCCAGCACCGTGCTCGATCGCACCTTCGTGGAGTGCAGCGCCCTGGGCTTCCAGGCGGTGGTCACCTCGATCATGGCTATCGCCTGCTACGTGCTCTGGCTGCGCCACCGCGGCACGTTCTTCCTCACCTGGGCGCTCGCCTGGTCGGTCTATGTCGTGCGACTGGCGTGCATGGCCGCGTTCCTCGTCCGGCGCGACATGCTGTGGCTGTTCCTCCACCAGTCGGCCACCGGCA
>JADZBZ010000063.1 GCA_020851835.1 Acidobacteriota bacterium | reverse complement strand
GACCCGGCCGCCCTCTACGCGTCGAGCGACAAGCTGCAGCAGGCCCTCGGCTGGCGGCCGCAGTTCCCCGATCTGGACACGATTGTCCGGCACGCCTGGCGCTGGCACGCGTCGCACCCCAGGGGCTACGAGGACACCTCGCCCGGACACGACTGATGGACGCGTTCCTGCGGCTGCTCCGCTACGCCCGGCCCCACCGCGGGCTCATCGCCGGCGCGGTGCTGGCGATGGTGGTGTACGGCGCGGCGTCGGCTGCCATCGCCTGGCTCATCAAGCCCATCGTCGACGACGTGCTGCCGTCACAGGACCGCCTGGGCTTTGTGACCTCGGCGCTGCTGGGCGCCTACCTGTTCAAGGGCATCGGCGCCTACTTTTCGAGCTACCTGATGGACGACATCGGGCAGCGGGTGGTACTGACCCTGCGGGGCCAGCTCTTTCGCCATCTGCTCGACCAGTCGGCCGCCTTCTTCGCGCGCCGGACGACCGGTCAGCTCCTGTCGCGGATCAGCAACGATGTCGGGCAGGTGCAGCGCGCGGTGGCCGAGACGGTCGGCGACCTCGCGCGCGAGTCCCTGGCGCTGGTGGGCTACGCGGGGTTGCTGTTCTATTACGATGCCAAGCTCGCCCTGGTCTGCATGACCGCGGCGCCGCTGGTGGTCTATCCGCTGGTTCGGCTGGGTAAGAAGGTGCGGATGGTGACGCGCTGGAGCCAGGAGGCCCAGGAACACATGTCGCACGTGGCCGGCGAGGCCTTCGCGGGCCACCGCATCGTCAAGGCGTTCGGCGCCGAGTCGAGAGAGGCCGCGAAGTTCGAGAAGACCGCCCGCTCGCTGTACCACTCGAACATGAAGGTCACGCGGGTGCTCTCAGTGCTGCCGCCGCTGATGGAGCTGCTGGGCGGGGTCGCGATCGCGGGCGCGCTCTGGTACGGCACCCGCGAGATTGCGACCGGCCGGCTGACGGCCGGCGAGTTCACTCTGTTTGTCGCGTCGCTGCTGCTGATGTACGGCCCGATCAAGAAGCTCAGCCGCGTCAATGCCAACCTCCAGCAGGCGGTGGCGGCGTCGGAACGGGTGTTCGAGCTGCTCGACACCCACACCGAAGTGCAGCAACCGTCTGGCGCGCCAGCGCTGGCGCCCTTCACGCACGCCATCGAGTTCGCCGACGTCGCGTTCGGCTACGAGGACGCTCACGGCCGCCACACCCTGCGGGGCGTGAGCTTCACCGTGCGGGCCGGACAGGTGGTCGCCATCGTGGGCCGCAGCGGCGCCGGCAAATCAACCCTCGTGAACCTGTTGCCGCGCTTCTACGATGTCACCGACGGCCGCATCCTGGTCGATGGGCATGACATCCGCGAGGTCGCGCTGTCGTCGCTCAGGGCCCAGATCGGCATCGTGACGCAGGACACCGTGCTCTTCGATGACTCGATTGCGGCCAACATCGCCTTCGGCGTGCCCGCCGCCGCGCCGGCCGAAATCGAGGCGGCCGCGCGGGCGGCCCATGCACACGAGTTCATCGTCACGCTGCCGGACGGGTACGACACGACGATCGGGGAGCGGGGACAGCGACTGTCGGGCGGCCAGCGCCAGCGGCTGGCCATCGCGCGCGCGCTGCTCAAGAACTCGCCGATCCTCATCCTCGACGAAGCGACATCGGCGCTCGATGCCGAGTCGGAGCGGCTGGTGCAGGATGCGCTGGCCACGCTGCTGATGAACCGCACGTCCTTCGTGATCGCACACCGGCTGTCCACCGTGCGCCGCGCCGACGCCATCATCGTGCTCGAGCGGGGCCGCATCGTCGAGATGGGGCGGCACGACGAACTGGTGGCGCGCCCCGGCGGGGCGTACGCGCGGCTACACCAGCTCGAGTTCGTGGACGACCGGCCCGAGGTGGCGCGGCTCCGCGCCGAGGGCGCCGCCCGGCGCATGCCACAATGAGCGAAAGGCTCCCCGCATGATCAAGAGCATGACCGGCTTTGCATCGCTCGGCCGCGACGACGAGTCGGCCGCCGTGGGCGTGACGATCCGGTCCGTCAACCACCGCTTCCTGGACCTGCAGCTGCGGGTGCCGTCGGCGTTGGCCGACCTCGAAGCGCGGCTGCGCGCCATCGTCCAGGCGCGGCTGGCACGCGGACGGGTGGACCTGAGCGTGTCGTTGCAGCTCCGGCAGGCCCCCGTGCCAGACGTGCAGCTCAACGCTCCCTTCGTGGAGGCGCTGTCGGCGGCCGTGTCGGAGGCTCGTGCCGGCGGGCTCATCGAAGGCGGGCTCACCGCCGGCGACCTGCTCCGGCTGCCCCAGGCTCTCGCCATCCGCGAGCGGCTGGCCGATGGCGCCACGACACCCGATACTCTGGCCGCCCTGGTGACCCGCGCGGTGGAGGACGCTCTCGACGCGCTCGAATCGATGCGCACGCGGGAAGGCGATCACCTGCGGGGGGATCTGTCGGGCCGCCGCGAGGCGCTGGCCTGCCTGGTCGGCGACATCGTCGAGGCGGCCGACGCCGGGCGTCGCGGCCTCGAGGCGCGCCTGATGGAGCGGGCGCGCGACGTGGCCTCGACCCTGCCCATCGACCAGGCCCTGCTGGCGCAGGAAGTGGTGCGCGTCGCCCAACGGTCGGACATCACCGAGGAAGTGACCCGGTTCCGCGGCCATCTCGAGCACTGGGAGGCCCTGACCCGGGGCTCCGAGCCGTGCGGACGCAAGCTCGACTTCCTGCTGCAGGAGATGAACCGCGAGGTGAATACCATTGGGTCGAAGGCCGACGGCCTTCAGGTGTCCGAACTCATCATTCAGGCGAAGGCCGAACTCGAGCGGATGCGGGAGCAGGTTCAGAATGTCGAGTAGGACGCGTGGTCTGCTCTTCATCGTCTCGGCGCCATCCGGGGCGGGCAAGACGACACTGGTGGAGCACCTGGTCCAGATCCTCCCGAACCTGCGCATGTCGCGCTCGTATACGTCCCGTCCCGCGCGGGACGGCGAACGCGATGGGGTCGACTATAATTTCGTCAGCCGCGACGAGTTCCAGGACATGGTCCGGGCTGGCGCGTTCCTCGAGTGGGCCGACGTGTTCGGCCACTGTTACGGCACCGCGGCGGAGGATACCGAACGGCTAGTGGCCGCCGGGCAGGATGTCGTACTCGTGATCGACGTGCAGGGGGCGCGACAGGTGAAGGCGCACGGCGTGGATCACACGGCGATCTTCGTGCTGCCCCCGTCGTACGAGGTGCTCGAGCGGCGGCTGCGTGGACGCAGCAAGGACAGCGAGGAGCAGATGCAGACGCGCCTGGCGACGGCACGAGCCGAGGCGTCGAGCTACGACGACTACGACTACGTCGTGGTCAACGACCAGTTGGAACCGACCGTCGTGCGGCTGCAGGAGATCATCGCGGCCGAGCGGTCACGGACGCATCGCATGCGGTCGATCGCGGAAGAAATCATCAAGTCGTTCCGGCACTGACCACGACATCGCTCGATCGTCAATCGCCCAAGATATCCCATGTCTCTGATAGCACTCGGCGTGACCGGCGGCATCGGCGCCTACAAGGCGGTGGAGATCGCGCGCGGACTGCAGAAGGAGGGCCACGACGTGGTGGCCGTGATGACCCGATCGGCGCGGCGGTTCGTCACACCGCTCACCTTCGAAGCCATCACCCGGCGCGAGGTCATCACCGGCCAGTGGAAGCCGGGCACCAACGCCGACATCGAGCACATCTCCCTGGCGTCGGGCATCGCGCTGCTGCTGGTGGCGCCGGCGACGGCCAACACGCTCGGCAGGTTCGCGCACGGCATCGCGGACGACTTTCTCTCGTCCCTCTATCTCGCCACCACCGCGCCCGTCGTGCTGGCTCCGGCGATGAACACGAATATGTTCGCGCACCCGGCGGTAGTCGAGAACTTGCGCGTGCTCCGGTCCCACGGCGTGCGGATCGTCGAGCCGGGGTCCGGCTATCTGGCCTGCGGCTGGATCGGCAAGGGCCGGCTGGCCGAGCCGGAAGACATCGTGGCGTACGTGCGGCACGTATTGCGGCCCTCACCGACGCCGCTGACGGGCCGGCGCGTGCTGGTGACGGCGGGCCCGACTTACGAGAACATCGATCCGGTGCGCTACATCGGCAACCGCGCGAGCGGGCGCATGGGTTTCGCCCTGGCCGCCGAGGCGGTGGCACGCGGGGCGATGGTGACGCTGGTGTCCGGGCCGACTGCCCTCGAGCCGCCGCACGGCGTCGAGCTCGTCCAGGTGCGGAGCGCGGCGGAGATGCACGAGGCCGTCATGGCGCGCGCCGCCGCCCAGGACGTGGTGATCATGGCTGCCGCCGTGGCCGACTACACGCTCGACGCGGCGCCGCAGAAGATCGCCAAGAGCGACGGTTCGCTCGTCCTCGCCTTGTCGCGCACGCGGGACATCCTGGCCGAGGTGGGCGCGCTGCCCTCGCGGGCCGAGGGGCGGCCCGTCCTGGTGGGATTTGCCGCCGAGACGCACGAGGTGCTCGACCGCGCGCGCAGCAAGCTCACCCGGAAGGGGGCCGACCTCATCGTCGCCAACGACGTCTCGCGTCGTGATGCCGGGTTCGAGGTCGAGACCAACGCGGTGACGCTGGTGACCTCCAGCGAGGTCGAGGAGGTTTGCTTGCAGTCCAAGACCGGCGTCGCCGCTCGCATCCTCGACCGCGTGGCTGCGCTTGTCGAGCGCCGCGAGCACCCCACCGCGGCGTCGTAAGGCCGGCCATGTCGAGCGATCTGCATGAGCATCTCAAGTTCTTCGGCGCGCTCGGGATTACCGGGGTGAGCCGCGACCCGGCCTGGCGAAGAAGAGCGGAGCCCGACACCCTGCCGGACGCCTCCGTCCCGCCGGCGGCGGGTGCGCCTTCGCCCTTCGAGACGCTCGCGGCGCCGTCTCTGTCCAGTCCCGGTACGCCGGCCGAACGGCTGGCGGCGCTCAAGGTCGAAATCGGGCCCGACTGCCAGCGCTGCAAGCTGTGCGACCTGGGCCGGCGGCAGGTGGTGTTCGGCGTGGGCCATCCGCGCGCGCGCCTGATGTTCGTTGGCGAGGCGCCGGGTGAGGAAGAAGACCGCCAGGGGGAGCCCTTCGTGGGCCGCGCCGGACAGCTCCTCACGAAGATCGTCGAGGCCATCAACCTCACGCGCGAACAGATCTACATCGCCAACGTGATCAAGTGCCGGCCCCCGGGTAACCGGAACCCGGAACCCGACGAGGTCGCGGCGTGCGAGCCGTTTCTGCTCAATCAGATCGAAACCATCAGCCCGCGCGTCATCGTCGCGCTCGGGAAGTTCGCGGCCCAGTGCCTGCTGCGGAGCACCGAGCCCATCACGCGCCTGCGCGGCCGCGAATTCGACTACCGCGGCGCCACGCTGATTCCGACGTTCCATCCCGCGTACCTGCTGCGCAATCCGCCGGCCAAGCGTGACGTGTGGGAGGACATGAAGAAGGTGCGCGCCATCCTGGTCGCCGACAGCCGCGCCCCGCAACCGCCGGCGTAACCAGGCGCGCCCGTGCCTGAAGCCGCCTCGTCTCCGCTCGTCTCGGTGGCGGTGCCGATTCCCGCACTCGGCCTGCTCACCTATCGCGTGCCGTCGTCGCTTCCGGTGCCCGTGTCCGGCGCGCGCGTGGTCGTGCCGCTCGGATCGCGACGGCTCACCGGCGTCGTGCTGGGTGAAGGTCTCCCACCGGGTGCGGATGTCGAGCTGCGGGACATCATCGAGGTGCTCGATGAGGTGGCGTTCGTGCCGCCCGATGTCGTGGCGCTCACCATGTGGGTGGCCGACTACTACCTGGCCGGCCCCGGTGCGGCCCTGGCTGCCGCCCTGCCGCCGCACGGCCTGACCGGCCGCGTGCACGCCTTCAAGATGGTGCGCGTGGCCTCAATCACGGCACAGGGACAGGGCGCGCTGGACGGGCTGGTTGCGCCGCGCTGCACCGGCGCGAACGACGCGGACGTGCCGCGACTGGGCGCCCGGCAACGCCAGGCCCTGCTCCTGCTGGCCGGCCAACCGGAAGGTCTGGCGGTGCCGGAACTCGCGGACCGCGGCGTGCCGGCCTCCGCCGTGTCACGACTGAGGACCATGGGTCTTGTCGCGGTGCGCACCGAGCGGGTCGAGCGCGATCCGTTCGTGGGCGGACGGCATGCCCCGAGTGGGGGAGCCGGCGTCGCGTCGCCGCCCCCCGGGCCGACCGACGAGCAGCAGGCCGCCTACCTCATCCTCGCGCCGCTGGCCGACGCTGGTGCTTTCCGGACGGCGCTGCTGCACGGCGTGACCGGCAGCGGCAAGACCGAGCTCTACCTGCGGCTGGCGGAGGGCGTCCGCGCCCGCGGGCGCGGCGTGCTGGTGCTGGTGCCCGAGATTGCCCTGACGCCGCAGGTGGCCGCGCTGTTTCGCCTCCGATTCGGACAGCACGTCGCCATTCAGCACAGTGGGCTGTCCGACGGTGAGCGCCACGATCAATGGCATCGCATCCGGCGCGGGGACGTGGACGTGGTCGTGGGGACGCGCTCGGCCGTCTTTGCGCCGCTGGCGCGGCCGGGCCTCATCATCGTGGACGAGGAGCACGACACCTCGTACAAGCAGGAAGACACCCCGCGCTATAACGGCCGTGACGTCGCCGTGATGCGCGGCAAACTGGCGGACGCGCTCGTCGTGCTCGGCTCGGCGACGCCGTCGCTCGAGTCGTTCGCCAACGCCCGTGCCGGCCGCTACGCCCTGGCGACCATGGAGCGGCGCGTCCTCGACCGGCCGCTGGCCGACGTGCGCATCGTCAACATGCGCGAGGAGATGGCCGAGACGACGCCCGACGTCGTGCTGAGCCGGACGCTCGTCGCCGGCCTCGGGCAGCGTCTCCAAGCCGGCGAACAGGCCGTCATACTGCTGAACCGCCGCGGCTTCGCGACCTCGCTCTTCTGTCGCCAGTGCGGCCACACGCTGGAGTGCCCCAACTGCAGCGTCTCGCTGACCGTGCACGCCCGCGGCCGCCACCGTGAGGACGACCCCGGCGCCCGACGCGGCTGGCGCGCCCGGTGCCACTACTGCAACTACGTGCGCGCCGTGCCCACGACCTGTCCGCAGTGCGCCGCCCCGTACCTCGAGCACACCGGATTTGGCACCGAGCGGGTCGAGGCCGAGGTGCGCCGCCATTTCGAATCGGTGCGCCTCGCCCGGGTCGATCGCGACACCGTCCGGCGACGGGGCAGCCTGGTGGACGTACTGGAGCGGTTCGCCAGACGCGAGCTGGATGTCCTGGTGGGCACGCAGATGATTGCCAAAGGGCACGACTTCCCGCACGTGACGCTCGTCGGGGTGGTGTCGGCCGACGTGGGGCTCGGCCTCGCCGATTTTCGCGCCGCCGAGCGCACGTTCCAGCTCCTGACGCAGGTGGCCGGCCGCTCCGGACGCGGCGAGCGGGCGGGGGAGGCCATCATCCAGACGCTCTTCCCGTCGCACTACAGCATCCGGCTCGCGTGCGCCCAGGACTACGGCGCGTTCTTCGCGAAAGAGGCGGCCTACCGCCTGGCCATGCGGTATCCGCCGCACGTCGCGATGGTCAACGTCGTCGTTCGGGGACGGGGTCTCGACGAGGCCATGAGTGGGGCCGCCGCCATCGCGGGCCGGGTGCGCGACCTGGGCACGCCCGGATTCGTCATCCTGGGGCCGGCGCCGGCGCCGCTCACCCGGCTCCGCGGCGAGCATCGCGTGCAGTTCTTTCTGAAGGGCACCAGCCGCGCGGCCATGCGAACGGCCCTGCGGGCGGCGCTCGACGCGCTGCCGGCCATTGCCCGGCGAGCGTCGGTCGATGTCGACCCTGTGTCCATGTTGTAGGGTGCCTTTTCTTCAGGGCCCGGTGACGAACGGCTCGATGGGCGCGGGCGTGAAGCATACTGCCAGCATGAAGACGGCGAAGAGCGCCAGCCACAGCCGCCCGCGGCTGATTGGCGTGTGGTCGTCTACCGTCGGCGGATGGCGCGGGCCCACCACCGCCAGCATCACCAGCAGCATCACGGTCCAGGCAATCCAGCTGGTGGACTGGAAGGTCAGGCCGATGGCGACCAGCACCATGGCCGATGTGATCCAGAGCGAGCGCCGGCCCAGCACGGCGTAGCTGATGTGGCCGCCATCGAGTTGCGCAACCGGAAAGAGGTTGAGGGCGGTGGCGAGCAGGCCGAACCACGCGGCAAATGCCATCGGGTGCATGTTGACGGAGTACCCGTCGGGGACGGTCCCGAAGACCAGCCAGGCCGCACCGCGGAAGAGCAGGGGTTCGCCGAGCGAGATCAGGTCTTGCTGGTTCGGCGGCAACCTCACCACCTCTGACAGGGCCAGGCCGGCCAGTAGCGCCGGCACGGCGACGACGAACCCGGCAATCGGGCCCGCGATGCCGATGTCGAAAAGGGCGGTCTTCGACGGGATTCGCGACCGAATCCGGATCACCGCGCCCAGCGTGCCCGTGAGCGGCAGGGGCGCTGGCAGGAAGTAGGGGCGCGTGGCGTCGACGCGGTAGCGAAGGCAGGCCACGTAGTGGCCCATCTCGTGACACCCGAGGATGCCGAGCACCGTGAGGCTGTACCAGAGGCCGTTCAGGTAGAACGAAGGCCGGCTGAATACGCCCGTCACGTCGGCATCGGCAATCGGCGCAAACGCCTGCTCGAAGCTCAGATAGTGACAGCCGCCGACGAAAGTCGTGGTTGCCAGGGTGAGTGCCAGAAGCACCAGGTGCACCCACGGGCGATCGGGACGCGGCGGCGGCGGCGGCGGTGCGACGGGGACCGGCTCGTCGAAGCCGAAGTCGGAGGTGAGCGGCCAGGGAACCCGCTCGTGCTCGGATCCCGGTGGAGGTGGCACGGAGGGTTACCCGATGTTCTGCAGTTCTTTGCCCGGCTTGAAGCGGATGGTGCGCCCCGGCGGAATGCGCACCTCCTTACCGGTCCTGGGGTTGCGGCCGATGCCGCGCTTCCGGGGCTTGACTTGAAACACGCCAAAGCCACGCAGCTCAATGCGTTCCCCACGCTGCATGGAATGCCGCATGGCCTCGAACACCGCATCGACCGCCAACTCGGCTTTGACTTTGGTAACCTCGGCGACTCTCGACACTTCGTTGACGATGTCGACCTTGATCATGCCCTGACGCGCTCCTCGATCCGCGTAAGTATCGTAAACCGTGGCACTTACGAGTGTCAATCCGTAACCCCTTGCGTACCTGTAAGATCGGAGGACGCCTTGGCCTCTTCCACCGCACCCACTGTCGTGCTCGTCGGCCGACCCAACGTCGGTAAGTCTACTCTTTTCAATCGATTAGCAGAAACCAGACGATCCATCGTGGCCCCGGTGGCGGGCACCACGCGCGATGTCATCACGCAACCAGTCGTCTGGCAGGAGCGCGCCCTCACCCTCACCGACACGGGCGGCATGTTCGGGGCTAGCCAGGATCCGCTGCACGAGATCGTCGTCGATCGGGGTCGGCGCGCGCTGGCCGACGCGGACCTGGTGGTGATGGTGGCCGATGGGCGTGAAGGCTTCGTACCCGGGGATCAGGACGTGGCAGCGGCTGCGCGCGCGAGCGGCAAGAGTGTCATCCTCGCGATCAACAAGATGGATGATCGGCGCGCTCGCGACGGCGCGCTCGAGCTGTACCGACTCGGCTTCGATCCGGTGATCGAAGTCAGTGCCGAGCACGGCCTGGGCGTTGGCGACTTGACCGACGCCATCCTCCAACTCCTGCCGGCGTCGGGGCGCGCCGTTCCCGAACACGAGACTCCCGAGACCTCGGTGGCGATTGTCGGCCGTCCCAACGCGGGCAAGTCGTCGCTCGTCAACCTGCTGTTGCGCGAGGAGCGGATGATCGTGTCCGAGACGCCGGGCACCACGCGCGACTCGGTGGATACGATGCTCACCTGGCATCGCAAGCAGTTCCGGATTGTCGACACGGCCGGCATCCGCCGGCCCGGTGCCGTCTCGCGATCGGGCCAGGTCGAAACGCTGAGCGTGATGCTGGCCCGGCGCGCAATCGAGCGGGCCGACGTCGTCGTGCTGGTGCTGGATGCCACCGAGGGGCCCACCGACCAGGACGGCGCCATTGCCGGTGCGGCCGTCGACGCGGGCCGGGGCATCATCATCGCGGCCAACAAGTGGGACCTGATGAAGGTGCATGGACAGGATGGGTCCAAGGTGTTCGACGAGCAGGTGCGCTTCCAGCTGAAGTTCCTCGACTTCGCACCCATCCTGCACATCTCGGCCAAGACGGGGGAGCGGGCGCCGAAGCTGCTCGAAGCGATCGAGCGGGTTGCTGAGGCGCGCATGGCCCGGGTGCCGACCGGGGAGTTGAACCGCTTCATGGAGGCCATCACCAACGCGCACCCGCCGGTCAGCACGGGCAGCCGCAACGTGCGCGTGCTGTACGCGGCGCAAACCGGCGTCGGGCCTCCGTCGTTCGTGCTCTTCACCAACGTGGCGACCAGGCTGCACTTCTCGTACATGCGGTATCTGGAGAACCGGCTTCGCGAGGAATACGGGTTCTTCGGATCGCCTATTCGCATCTCGGTTCGGCGCCGGGCCGAACACCGCGGACGGGGCCGCGCCGCCAGACGGGAGGGCACTCCCAGGTAGGATGTAGGGTCTTCAGGACGGCGCCCGTGTCGATGATCGGCGCGCGGGCCGCCCGACGGCCCTGGCCCCGGGCCGGGCGGAGACCGGTTATACTGTCTGCCGGCACAGGTCGTCATGGCAGCACTCAAGCGGGAGTCGTTCAAAGCCGCCGAGGTGTGCGAGGTCGCCAACGTGCAGCCTTACATGCTGCGATCCTGGGAAGCGGAATTTCCGCAACTGGGACGAGCGCCCGCCCCCGGCGGGTCGCGGATGTACGGGCGGTCGGACATCGACATGGTGCTGCGCATCAAGTCGCTGGTGTTTGGCGAAGGTCTCACGCTGGCGGGTGCGCGGCGGCGCCTGGAGGAGGACGTCGACGACCCTGCTGAGCGGCCGTCGATAAGCGTCGAGGAAGTCCTGGGGGCGCGTGCGCGTGCCCGCGTGCGGTTCGTCCGCGACGGTCTGCGGGGCATCCTCGCGATGCTCGATTCGGGCGTCCCGTCGGAGTTGGTTCTGGCCCCACCCGCGCCGTCGAAGCGGCACGGCAAGGCCGCCCGGCGCGCCGAACGGTAGTGGCGCCCGGCGCCCGTCCCGGATTGGTCCGGCGGGCGAGCGAGAGGTTTTCGGGATGTAGCGCAGCCTGGCTAGCGCGCCTGCTTGGGGTGCAGGAGGTCCCGGGTTCGAATCCCGGCATCCCGACCACTTCTTTTTTCCCCGCACGATCGCCGGGCGTCCGGCGTTCCCTCTTCAGTACGGCAGCATCAGCCGCCAGCCATCCGGCGTGGTGACCAGGTGCAGTCGTTCCATCAGCTCGGGTAGTTGCCGTAGCCACCCCGATCCAATTACCACCGCCAGTGCTGTGGCCACCAACCAGCGCGCGGGGGTCATGGCGCGGACTCCCGCCACCCCCCGCACCGCCAGAGCCGCGAGCAGTGGAATCATGGGCAGGTGAAAGCGCGTCTCGCCGAAGCTCACCGCGTGCATCAGTGTCACCACCGCCAGCAGCGTGAGGACGTGCACGCCCGTCGCCGTCGTCGTCAGACCGGGTCGGCACAGCCCCGCAATAGCCGGGACGGCGAGAAGCGGCAGGCAGGTGATCAGCAGGACGCTCCACAGCCAGACAACGACGGGATCTCGTTCTCCGAAGTACGAGTTGGCGAACGCCCATGCGTGCTCTCGACCTTCGAGCCCCCAGAGGTAGCTGGCCTTCAGCGGAAGCAATCGCAGCCAGGCACCGGGGTTCTGTGTAATCCATTCCCAACTGGCCTGAAGGGCTCGGCGATTCAACTCGGCCTCATTGGTCGCGCCGTTCAGATAGGTCGTCCGCAGCCAGTCTCCGTCTTCGAGCTGCAGCCGCTCGCGCGCTCTCGGATTGGCACCGATCAGGATGTTCACCGCCGACGTGGAATCGAGCATCGGGCCGCCGGAGACACGAACCGTGTGACTCAGCCACGGAACGAGCGTCAACGCGCAAGCCAACCCGGTGATCCCGACGGCAGCGGTGGCGTGCCGCCATCGACGCTCGCGCCATCCCCGAACGCAGTGTCCGGCAGCCAGCGTGGGCAGCAGGCCGATGCCAAGAGATCGGGTGAGCGCGGCTAGCCCCGCCAGCAGACCCGCCATCAGGGATCGCGGCAGCGTCGCGCGGCGCGCCGCGAGCAGTGTGAGCAGGATGAGCAGGCCGTAGAGTCCCTCCGGCATGAGATACACCGACGAGAGGACCGAGGCGGGATACACCGCCGCGGCGGCGCCCGCCGCCAGCGCCGCCCGCCGGCCGACGAAGTCGCCAGCCATGACGACGGTGAGCATGGCCGTGACGGTGGCGAGAAGGGCGTTGCCCACCCGGGCCGCGATCAAGTCGTGATCCGACCAGAAGTAGAGCAAGGACAGGAAGCCAGGGTACCCGGGGCCCCGGACCGAATCCGGCCATGGGCGGTGGCTGAGCAGCAACTGAGCGCGCGTGTGGTAGTCCACCATGTCCGAGAACACGCCGCTGTCGGTCGTCGCCACGATCACGGCCATCCGGAGCAGGAGGGCGAGGGCGCCGATGGCCAGCAAGTCGACGCCGGGCCGCCACGCGGCAACGCGTGGTGGTGACGGCCGCGTCTGGGCTGCGACCGCGAAGTGGGTGGGCGAGGTCGTCAACAATCGCGCTCGACAGCTACGAGAATCTATATCATCCACCCGAACGCCCCTGGCGCGCCGCCGGTGGAAAACGGTCGTGCTAGATTAGGGCAATCCCGTGCCGAGGAGTGCATGAACAAGAACGGAATCGTGTCCGTCGTCGTGGTGATCACGGCAGTTGTGTTGGTGGGCCTGTGGGTGATGCGGAGCGGGCAGAACCGCCCCGGCGGCCGCCAGTTCGACTGCTCGGCGCCGCCAGACCCGCCGACCAACCTCACCTTCACCAAGGACGGCACCGACGTGCGCGGCACCTGGACACCGCCCGGGGGCGATGATGCGCCGACGACGTATGTCGTGGAAGTGGGTAGCCGGCCGGGCTTGAACGACCAGGGCACCTTCGTCGTACCGGCCACGCAGACCCACTTCGGCGGTCCGACGCCGGCGGGAAGCTACTACGG
>JADZBZ010000062.1 GCA_020851835.1 Acidobacteriota bacterium | reverse complement strand
TTCGTCGCCGTAGACCGATGAACTCGAGGCGTAGACGACCCGCTCGACCGGCCGGCCGACACAGGCCTCCAGCAGGATCTGCGTGGCATCCACGTTGAGCGACGTGTAGATCTGGAACTCGCGTCCCCAACTCTTGCGAACGCCGGCCTGGGCCGCCAGATGGAACACGTGCGTCACACCATCGAGCAGCGCCGGCAGGTCGGCATCGGCAATCGACGACTCGACCAACCGGTACCCCGTTCGCCCGCGCAGGCCCGAGAGGTTCGACTCCTTGATCGCGCGCGCGTAGTAGTCCGTGAAGCAGTCCAGGGCCACGACCTCTGCGCCCTGGTCGATCAGACGCTCGCTCAGGTGCGAGCCGATGAAACCCGCGCCACCCGTCACCAAAGCCTTCACAACAGCAACTCCTTCACCCGCGCCGGCACCCGCACCGGCCTCCCGGTGCGGTCGATCGTGGCGTGCACGGTGTACCCGGTGGCCACCGTGGCGGCATCAGACCGCCGTACCAGCGCATAGTCGAACGCCAGGCGCACTGATGACACGAGGCGTCCCGTCGTGCGAACCTCCAGCTCGTCGTCGTAATTGGCCCCGAGCCGGTATTCGCAGTGTGCCTCGATCACCGGCAGCGCCAGGCCTTCCTCTTCCATGGCCCGGTAGGTCCACCCGGTCTCGCGCAGCCATTCCGTGCGGCCCACCTCGAACCAGACGAGATGGTTGGCGTAGTAGACCACGCCCATCCGGTCGGTTTCGGCGTAACGCACCCGTATCGTCGGGCGGGCGACCCGCCCGGGCACGGCGACAGCGGGAGGCTTCACGACTCGGCGGCCTCTCTCAGCGCGCGCACGGCTGCGGCCGGATCGTTCCCCCCGAAGACGGCGTGTCCGGCCACGAGGATGCTGGCCCCGGCCTCCACGACCTTGCGAGCGGTGTCCAGGCCCACGCCTCCGTCCACCTCGATGGGCGCCCGGTTGCCGGCTCGATCCAGCAGCATCCGCACGCGGCGAATCTTGTCGAGGCTCCTCGGGATGAAACGCTGCCCGCCGAACCCCGGGTTCACCGACATCACCAGTACGAAATCGACATCCCCGGCCACTTCCTCCAGTGCCGAGACCGGCGTGGACGGGTTCAGCACGGCACCGGCCTGGGCGCCGAGGGCCTTGATGGCGCCGAGCGTCCGGTGCAAATGTGGCAACACCTCGACGTGCACGGAGAGCATCGAGGCGCCCGCATCGACAAAGGCCTCGAGATAGCGATCCGGCTCACTGATCATCAGGTGCACGTCCAGCGGGCACGCGGCCACGCGCCTGACGGCACGTACCACCGGCGGACCCATCGTGATGTTCGGCACGAAGTGCCCATCCATGACGTCGACGTGAATGAGGTCGGCGCCTCCAGCCTCCGCCGCGGCGATGTCCCGCGCCAGGTGCGCGAAATCCGCCGACAGGATGGAAGGTGCCAGCCGCACGCTCATCGGCTGACCTCGATCGAAATCGCGTCCCCCGGATGCACCTGGTAACCGCCCGCCGGGACCTGCCTGGTCACAATCCCCGCCGGCAGGCCAGTCGCCTCGGCCTGCGCCGTGATGGACACCCGGAAGCCCTGCCCGCGCAGGATGTCGGCGGCGCGGTCGCCGCTGACGCCGATGAGGTCAGGCATCACGTAGGCCGCCCGGTCCTCACCGCGATTGACCAGCAGCCGCACCTCGGCCGTCTCGGCGCCCGGCGCCGGATCCTGCGCCACGACGACGTCCGGTGGATAGAGGTCCGATCGAATCTCGGCCACCGAACCGCCTACCAGCCCCTCTTGCACCAGGCGAATCTCGGCCGCCCGCTGCGATTCGCCCACCAGCGCCGGGGCGCGCGCGATGCGCGGGCCGCTGCTGAGCCACACCCGGATGCTGCGCTGCCGGCGGGCCTGAGAGCCGGGCGGCGGCTCCTGCCCAAGGACATGCCCGCTGGGCACCTTGAGGTCGGGCCGCCGCTGGCCTTCAACGTTCAAGTGCAACTCGAGGCTCGCGGCCAGGGCCGTCGCTTCGCCCACCGGCCGCCCGACCAGGTCGGGAACGGTCACATCACGAGCCCGGACGGCTACGCGGGCCGCCAGGATGGCAAAGACGACGAAGGTGGTGGCCAAGGCACCGACAAGCAGCAGGAGCTTGCCCGCCGTCCACACTCTCGCCGAAATAGGCATCGGTAACACCCTATGCTACTACACGTTGCGGGCGATTACCGCTCCGTAGAACGCCTCGAGCCCATCGTCTGGCGGCAACGTGCGGTGCTCGTACCCAAGGGTGAATCCCGGATGGTCGGGCAGGAAGCCCGAGACCACGTCTTCGTTCTCTTCGGGCTCGCTGGAGCAGGTGGCGTAGAGGAGCGTGCCGCCACGACGCACGAGCCTTGCGGCTTGGCGAAGCAGGTCGCCTTGCTGGTGGGCGAGGCGAAAAAGATCCCCTGGCTCGCGGTTCCAGCGGATGTCCGGATCGCGCCTCAACGTTCCGAGGCCTGAGCACGGCGCATCCACCAGTACCAGATCGAACGCATCGTCCGCGAAGGGGAGGGTTCCCGACGCCGGCACTTGGACGATGGCGACGTGAGTGAGGCCCGTGCGGGCGAGCGTCGTGCGGAGCAGTCGCACGCGCCGAGGGCGCACGTCGCAGGCCACCACGCGGGCGCCCGACGCGGCCAGCGCGACCGCCTTGCCGCCGGGAGACGCGCAGAGGTCGAGTACGCGCGCGCCGTGCCCGACTGGCGCCAGGGTGGTGATGAGTTGCGAGGCCTCGTCCTGGACCGCGAACCAGCCCTCGGCAAAGGCCGCGGTCGTCAGCGCGGCGCCCTCGACCACCACGAGGCCGTCGGGGGCGCGGTCGGTGGGACGCGTGGCCACGCCCTCCGCCGCCAGACGAGCGGCCACGTCTTCGCGAGTGCCACGAGCGCGATTCGCGGCCAGGCACAGGCGCGGCGGCTGATTGTTGAACGCCAGCCAGCGCGTCGTCCGGTCGACCCCGTACCGCGACAGCCACCGTCGGACGAGCCAGTCGGGATGGGACAGGCGCGTGCCGAGCGCCTCGGCCGAATCGCCCTCGGGCCAGGCAAGCCGATCCGCCTCTCGCGACAGGCTGCGCAGGACGGCGTTGACCAGTCCCCGTGCGCTGGTCTTGCCGCCGCGCCTGGTCAGATCCACGGCGTCGTGTACCGCCGCCGATGCCGGGACCCGGTCGAGATACATGACCTGGAAGGCGCCGAGGCGCAGCACGGTGAGGACCTCGATGTCGAGGCGCGCGAGCGGACGGGTGATGTGCCGGGCGAGCTGATAGTCGATCGCGCGACGCATGCGGACGGTGCCGCTCACCAGCTCGGTGGCCAGTGTGTGATCGCGCGGGTCGGTGAGGCCCCGACGGGCGAGCGTGAGGGCGGAAGTGAGGTCGGTGCCGCGGGTGGCATGGGCGAGCAGCGCATCGAACGCCGCGCGGCGGGCCGGGGCAATCACGGCGTGTCCAGCCGCGTACCAGGCGGGAGCGGGTGACCGGCCAGGAAATCGCGGGCTGGAAGCACACGTCCGCCCTCGGCCTGCAGATCGAGCACTTCGAGCACGCCCTCGCCAGTGGCCACCGTCAGGCCTTCAGCGCGGCCGCCCGCGAGCACCGTGCCCGGTGCGGCGGCTGTGCCGGGGTCGATGCCGACCCTCGTGCGATGGAGGATCAGGCGCCCGGCGGGCCCATAGGTGAACGCGTGCGGCCACGGGTGCAGGCCGCGCACCTGATTGTGGATGGCGCGGGCCGGCCGGGCCCAGTCGATGAGGCCCTCCTCCTTGCGGATCCGCGGCGCGTAGGTAGCAGCCGAGTCGTCCTGGGGCGATTCGGGAATCGGGCCTCGCGCCAGCCGGTCCACGGTCTCGACCAGCAGCCGCGCGCCGGCCTCGGCGAGCGCGTGCTCGACGCGGTCGGTTTGATCGTCGGGACCGATCGGCACACGTGTCGTGGCCAGCCTGGCGCCGGCATCGAGCGCCTTGACCACGCGCATGATCGTGACGCCGGTTTCCCGGTCGCCGTTCATCACGGCCCGGTGGATGGGGGACGCGCCGCGATAGCAGGGGAGCAGAGACGCGTGCACGTTGATGAAACCTCGCGGCAGCAAGGTCAGCAGCCAGTCGGGGAGGATCCTGCCGTAGGCGGCCACCACGCCGAGCTCGGCGCTGTAGGAGTGAAGGGCCGGCTCCCACGTTTCGCGGGCCAGCGTGTCGGGTTGGACGACCGGCACGCCGGCGTCGAGGGCCAGCGCCTTCACCGGTCCGGCCGACACCCGTTGTCCGCGCCCGCGGGGCCGATCGGGTTGAGTCACCACCACGACGACTCGATGCGACGAGCCGAGCAGTGCCGCGAGCGTGGGAACGGCGAATCCGGGCGTGCCGAAAAACGCAATGCGCACGAATCCTTACCCTACCACTTGCCGGCGCGCGCGAGCTTCCTGGCCTTGCGGAGGATCAGGTCTCGCTTGATCCCGCGCAGCCGATCGACGAAGAGCCGGCCGTCGAGGTGATCCATCTCGTGCTGCAGCGCCCGCGCCAGTAATTCGGTTCCCTCGATCGTGCGGGTTTCGCCCCTCCGATCCCAACCACGCACGACCGCTCGGGCGGGGCGAGGCACCGTGGCGGTGAAACCGGGAAGGCTGAGGCATCCTTCCTCTTCGAGCTGCATGCCCTCGCGCTCGACCCACTCGGGGTTGATCATCGTGATGAGCGCGGCCGGGTCGCGGCCCATCGACAGGTCGATGACGAAGGTGCGCAGCGGCACGCCCATCTGCGGCGCGGCGAGCCCGATGCCGGGGGCCGCGTACATCGTCGCGATCATGTCGTCGATCAGCCGGTCGGTCTCGGGAGATACGCTCTTCACCGGCTCGGCCGGGCTCTGCAGCCGGGCGTCGCCCAGTTTCAGGATTGGATGGATCATGCCGGAGAGGGGCCGGTGTGCGCCGGCCGCTGCGTGCGCGCCTGTACGCGCGAGCCGGACGCGGTCACCTGTCCGATGAGCTGTCGCATCGAGTCGCCACCGAAGCGTTCGACGACGGCCTCGGCCAGAACCAGGGCCACCATCGCCTCGCCGACCACGGCCGCCGCGGGCACAGCGCACACGTCGCTGCGCTCGATGGCGGCGGGCGCGTCCTCGAGAGTGGTGAGATCCACCGAACGCAGGGGTTTCATCAGCGTCGAAATCGGCTTCATGAACCCGGTCACCCGGACATCTTCACCCGTCGTGACGCCGCCTTCGAGGCCTCCGGCGCGGTTGGTGGGGCGCGCGATGCGGCGCGCGCCGCCGCCGTCGACCTCGGCCACGATCTCGTCGTGCACCTGTGAACCGGGCCGCCGCGCACCATCGACGCCGTCGCCGATGGCGACGGCCTTGATCGCGGGGATGGACATCATGGCGAGGGCGAGACGACCGTCGAGTTTGCGATCCCAGTGCACGTAGCTGCCAAGGCCCACGGGGACCCCGTGGGCCACCACTTCGAATATGCCTCCGACGGTGTCTCCGGCGTCACGGGCCGCGTCGATCGCGTGGATCATCGCCGCCTCGGCCGCGGGATCCGCCGACCGCAGGACCGAGTCCGGCCCGATGGCCTTGATGCGGTCGAACGGAATGATGGTGCCGAGCGGGAGGCCCGCGCCGCCGATGCTGAGCACATGGCTGACAATCTCGACGCCGAGCGCAGAGAGCAACTGCCGGGCGATGGCGCCAGCGGCAACACGGGCCGCCGTCTCGCGCGCACTGGCGCGCTCGAGGACGTCGCGAATATCGTCGTGCTCGTACTTGAGGGCGCCGGCCAGGTCGGCATGACCGGGCCGGGGCCGCACAACCGCCGCGCGGCGCGCGCCTGTCGCCCCAGCCGGAGTCTCGGCCTCGACGTGCATCGTCGCCTGCCAGTTCTCCCAGTCGCGGTTGCGGATCAGCATCGCCAGCGGCGCGCCCGTCGTGCGTCCGCGCCGCACGCCGGAGAGTAGCTCCGCGCGGTCCGATTCGATGGCCATGCGCCGTCCACGACCGTAGCCGGCCTGCCGTCGCTGCAGGTCTGCGGTGATGGCATCGAAATCGAGCACGAGACCGGCTGGAAGGCCTTCGAGAATCACCACGAGACCCTGGCCGTGCGATTCACCAGCAGTCAGAAAACGCAGCATTGCCTGAGAATTCTATCCGAACTTTCTGCAACGGCCGGAGCG
>JADZBZ010000061.1 GCA_020851835.1 Acidobacteriota bacterium | reverse complement strand
TGCCGATGTCGTTGGCCACGTCGCGCAGCACCAGTGGCCGCAGGTGCTCGATGCCGTGGTCCATGAAGTCACGCTGGAAGTTGATGATGCTGGTCGCGACCTTGTGGATGGTCTTCTGGCGCTGCTCCACCGACTTGATGAGCCACAGCGCCGACCGGAACTTGTCCTTCACGTAGGCGCGTGTTTCGTCGGTGTTGTCGGTGGCGCCCTTGTCGAGCAGGCGCCGATAGGTGGGGCTGATCCGCAGTTGCGGCAGGCCGTCTTCGTTGAGCACGGCAACGTATTGGTCGTCCACCTTGACGACGTACACGTCGGGGATGACGTACTGCGAGGGCTGCGGGTTGTAGCGGCTGCCCGGTTTGGGATCGAGTTGCTGGATGATCTCGATGTGGTGCTTGAGCTCTTCGAGCGACAGGCTCAGGCGTTTGGCGAGCTCGGGGATCTGATGGTTCTGGAGCAGTCGCAGGTGCTCGGTGACGATTCGCTCCGAGGGGGTGCCCTCGAGCCCCAGATGGCGGACCTGCAGCGTCAGGCACTCCTGCAGGTCCCGCGCGGCCACGCCAATCGGGTCGAACCCCTGAATGAGCCGCAGCACCTCTTCGACCTGCTCGATCGGCCAGGGGCCCATCCGGGCGATCTCGTCTACCGAGGCCACCAGATAACCGTCGTCGTCCAGGTTGCCGACGATGGCTTCGCCAATCTCGCGCACCTGATCGTCGTTGGTCAGCAGCGACAACTGCCACTCCAGATGGTCGGTAAGTGACGATGAGGTGGAGAGCGTGTTCTCGATGGGCGGCAACTCGCGCACTTCCTGAGGTGCCCGGGACTTGTAGCTGTCCTCGAGATACTCGCCGAAGAAATACTCGTAGTCGGCATCGTCCCAGGAGTCGGTCTTGTTCTCGGCCGGCTTGGGGGGCTCGGCCTCCTTCTCGGTGGCCGGCTGCGCGTCGGCGGCCTGGAGGTCCTCGGTCGACACTTCTTCGAGCAGCGGATTCTCGACGACCTCCTGTGTCAGCAGGTCCGCCAGCTCGAGCGTCGACATCGGCAGCAGCTTGATGGCCTGCTGCAGCGAGGGCGTCAGAATGAGCTTCTGCGCCAGCCTGGTCTGGAGTCTCTGCGAAATCGCCATTGCTACAACGCTTCCAAATTCTAGTCCAGCCTGAAATCGGTCCCGAGATAAATCCGCCGCACCTCTTCGTCCTCCGCCAGGGCCTTCGGCGTGCCGTTGCGAAAGATGGCCCCGTCCGCCACGATATAGGCCCGGTCCGTAATACGCAACGTTTCACGGACGTTGTGGTCCGTGATGAGCACGCCGATGCCGCGTTCCTTGAGATGGAAGATGATCTTCTGGATGTCCGTCACCGCGATCGGGTCGATGCCGGCGAACGGCTCGTCGAGCAGGATGAACCGGGGTGACATGACCAGCGCCCGGGTGATCTCGGCCCGGCGCCGCTCGCCGCCCGACAGGACGTATGCCGGCGAGGCCGCCAGCTGCGAGAGCCCGAGCTCGGCCAGCAGATCCCGGGCGCGCTGACGCCGCTCGGCGGCGCCGAGCGGCAGTGTCTCGAGGATGGCCAGGATGTTCTGCTCCACGGTCAGACCCCGGAAGATGGACGGCTCCTGCGGCAGGTAGCCGATGCCCTTCCGCGCCCGCACGTACATCGGGTCGTCGGTGATGTCGACGCCGTCGAAGAGCACGCGGCCCGAGTCCGGCGCGGTGAGGCCCACCGTCATGTAGAACGTGGTGGTCTTGCCGGCGCCGTTCGGTCCGAGCAGTCCCACGACCTCACCCGAGCTGACCTCGAGGTTGACGCCCTTGACCACTGTCCGACCGCTGTACGACTTGGTGAGGTCTTGCGTCTGGAGACGGGCCATCAGCTGGGGGTCCGGCCGGGGCACCGGCCCCCGCGAGTCTCGGTTCGCACTTCCTCGTTGCCGTCGATGATGACTCTATCGGACGACCTGAAGAACGTCAAAGTCCGGCCCGCCGACTCGTTGCACTCGTCGATGAAGCGCCCCGGCGCGCCGGTGATCTCGTAGCGCTCGTCGGCCGGGCGATACACGAGAGTGGCGCCCGACGCCTGCCGCTTGTCGAGTCCCACCTGCACGGCGCCGCGGGCATCGAGACGATCGAGACGATTCTCCCCCGCGGCGAGCGTCAGTTCGATGCGGTCCGCCCGCAGGTCGCCCTGCTCGCCGTTCATCTGCGCGCCCGTGTCGTACACCGCCCGACGGGTCTGATCGCCATAGGTGAACGTGTGCGCGCGCAGAATGGTCGGCGGCGCCGGAGCGCCCGCGGGCGGTCCGTGTTCGGAGACCAGCGACAGCGTCGTAATCACGCGGCCCGATGCGGTGAGATCGCCGCGCGTCTCGTCGATGGCGATGGCGTCGGCCTGGATGACGGTGTCGCCCTGCCACAGGCGGGCGCCTCCGGTGTACTCCCCTTTCCTGGCCTGCTCGTCGTAGGCGAGCTCGTCGGCAATCACGTTCACGGGGTCGGCGCCGCCGAGCAGGCCGGGACGCCGCGCGGCGGGCGCCCCACCCGACGGGGCGGAGGTGGGCTGGAGGACGCTGCGCACCGTTCCTTTGGCCACCATCCGCCGGGGCGAGAGCGTGACGTCGATGGCGTCGCCGTCGATGCGCAGGGCATCGTCGCGCACGAACGGGGCGGCCAGGTCGTCGCGCCCGCGCAGGTTGAGCGTGCCGGTCGCCGTCTGGTAGCGGGCCTCGCCGCTTTGGGCGCGCAAGGCCCCTTCCGCGAACGAGAAACTGCCGGTGAAGCGTGCTTCGTCGAGCGAACCGTCGGCGGCCGCCATCCGCACGTCGAGGGTTCGAGACCGGGCGGTCCGCACACCGCCGTCGCCCGTGGCCGCCTCGGTGAAGGTCACGCCCTCGTCGAAGTGCATGGTCGTCAGGCCCAGGCCGCCGGCGCCGGAGCCGGTCAGCAACTGCGCGCGAATCGTGCGGCCCGGTTCGGCGGCCCGGGCCGGAAGCGTCACGACCACCCGGTCGCGGCTCGCCAGGCTCGCTACGCCGCCGTCGGCAGCCATGACCACGTCCATGTACTCACTCGAGAGCTGCTGGCCACGGTCCTGCCCTGGCGCACCCAATTCCACCGTCGACTGGCCCGCCAGCGTCGCCTGTTGCAGCGTGCGCCCGTCGTCGCCGTAATCCAGATTAATGTCGCGGGCGCGCATCAGGCGCAGCGCACCCATGCCCTCGCCGCCGGTGATGCGTGCGTTGCCCCGCAACTCGATGCGATCGGGCTCGTCGCGGTCGGCAAACAGAAACACGGTGGCCTC
>JADZBZ010000060.1 GCA_020851835.1 Acidobacteriota bacterium | reverse complement strand
TGGTGGGCATCTCGACGGGCATCTGCAACTGGACGCGCTTGTCCTGGAAGGTTTCGATGACCTTGTGGCGGTACGGTGAATCGACGTGATGCGCCACGAACGACTCGCCCGACAACTCCGTGATCCCAACCTTGGCGCGGCGGGCGAACGGATGCGTCGGCGGCACCACGAAGGCCAGTTCGTCTCGATAGACCACAATCGAGGTGAGATGGTCGAGATCGGGGCGGAAGGAAACCACTCCCAGGTCGGCGCCGTAGTCGAGCACCTGGCCGGGAATACGGCTGGCCAGGGCCCGCTGCACGGTGACGTACACGTCGGGATACAGCCGACGGTACTCGTGCAGAAGGGGCAGCAGGTAGAGGCACGTCAACTCGTTGGCTGCCAGCGTGAGCCGACCCGACCGCAACTGCCGTACGTCGTCGAGCGCGGCCATCGCCTGTTGGCGGAAGTTGATCAACCGCTCCGCGTGCACGGCCAGCACCCGGCCCGCGTCGGTCAGCAGGCCCCGCCGGCTGGCACGGTCGAACAGCGGACGACCGACTTCGTCTTCGAGCCGCTTGATCGTCTGGCTGATGGCCGGCTGCGTCCGGTAGAGCGCTTTGGCCGCCGCCGAGAAGCTGCCCTCGCGAATGACGGCCAGAAACGCTTCCAGTTGCGAGAGTTCCATGAGCCCACACTATAAGATGTTCCATATGATTCCATAGTAATTATTACTTTGACTTATTTGGTCGCCCACCCCAGACTCAAACCTGGAGTTTGTACTGGCATGAACCGACGCGCTCACATTCGCATCTTCGACACCACGCTCCGGGACGGCGAGCAGGCCCCCGGCTTCAGCATGACGCCGTCGGAAAAAGTGCGCATGGCCGAGCAGCTCGAAGGTCTCGGCGCCGACGTCATCGAGGCGGGGTTCCCCGTCTCGTCCCAGGGCGACTTCGACGCCGTGCGGGCCGTGGCGGCCACCCTGCGCAACGCGTCGGTGGCAGGCCTGGCACGCGCGGTGCCCGGTGACATCGATCGCGCATGGGCGGCGCTCTCCGGGGCGCGGCGGCCGCGCATCCACGTGTTCCTGGCGACCTCCGACCTGCACCTGCAGCACAAGCTGCGCATCGACCGGGCGGCCTGCCTGTCCCGCGCGCGCGAAGCCGTGCGTCACGCCTGCGCCCTGACGCCCGACGTGGAGTTCTCGGCCGAGGACGCCACGCGTAGCGACCTCGACTTCCTGGGCGAGGTAGCGGAGGCCGCCGTCGAGGCGGGCGCGACGACGATCAACCTGCCCGACACCGTGGGCTATGCGCTGCCAGCGGACATCACCCGGATGTTCACGGCCGTCCGCCGACGCGTCGGTGATGGCATCACCCTGTCGGCCCACTGCCACGACGACCTCGGGATGGCGGTGGCCAACTCGATTGCCGCGGTCCAGGCGGGGGCGCGCCAGGTGGAGTGCACCATCAACGGCATCGGTGAGCGAGCGGGCAACGCCGCGCTCGAAGAGTTCGTGATGGCGCTGCACGTGCGCCGCGACAGCCTGCCCTACCAGACGGGCATCGTCACGACACGTCTGGTGCCGACCAGCGAAGTGCTCAGCGCGATCGTCGGCATAGGGGTGGCGCCGAACAAAGCCGTGGTGGGCGCCAACGCGTTCGCGCACGAGGCGGGTATCCATCAGGACGGGATGCTCAAGAACGCGCTCACCTACGAGATCATGCGCCCCGAATCGGTCGGCGCGGCCGGCACGCGCCTGGTGCTCGGCAAGCACTCCGGCGTGCGTGGGCTCGATGCCCGCTGCCGGGCGCTCGGGCAAAAGCTCGGCGGGGCGGAACTCGAGCGCGTGTACCGCCGGGTGACCGAACTGGCCGACCGCAGCAAGACCGTCACAGACGAACAACTGGCCGCGATTGTGGGCGAAGAGGCGACGACGGCGCCTGCCTCCGGCGCGGCCCGCCGTCCCGTCGCCGCACGCGGTCATGGGGCGGCATGTCGCTGAACGTCGTACTGCTGCCCGGCGACGGAATCGGCCCGGAGGTCACTGCCGAAGCCGCGCGGCTGCTCGGGCGCATCGGGGAACTCTACCGTCACGCGTTCCAGTTGAGCACGTGTCTGGTCGGCGGCGCGGCGATCGAGCAGGAAGGCTCCAGCCTGCCGGCCCGTACCCTCGACGCCTGCCTGGCGGCCGACGCCGTGTTGCTCGGCGCCGTGGGCCATCCGCGCTACGAGGACCGCTCGCCCGCCGATCGCCCCGAAGCCGGCCTGCTCGCGCTGCGCAAGGCGCTTGGCGGATTCGCCAACCTGCGTCCCGCGGCGTGCCACCCGGCCCTGGCCGATCGGACGCCGTTCCGTACCGAGCGCGTGCAGGGCGCCGACATTCTCATCGTCCGGGAACTGCTGGGTGGCCTGTACTTCGGGGAGCCGCGCGGGTACCGCGATCCGGAGACGGCTTTCAACACCCTGGTGTACTCGAAGTCCGAAGTCGAACGCGTCGCCCGCGTGGCCTTCGACCTGGCGCGCGGCCGGCGGCGTCGCGTCTCGTCGATCGACAAGGCCAACGTTCTCGAGACCTCACGGCTCTGGCGCAACGTGGTCACCGAAGTGGGGCGCGATTACCCGGACGTGGCGCTCGAGCACGTCTACGTCGACACCTGCGCCATGCGAATGGCGACCAACCCGGCGAGTTTCGACGTCATCCTGGCTGACAACCTGTTCGGTGACATCCTGAGCGATCAGGCGGCTTCGGTCGCAGGTTCCCTCGGTGTGCTGCCGTCGGCGTCCGTTGGCGGCCGCGTAGATCTCTACGAACCCGTCCACGGCTCGGCGCCCGACATCGCCGGACAGGGTCTGGCCAACCCCATTGGCGCCATCGCCAGCGTGGCGATGCTGCTGCGGCACTCGGCGCGCCTGCCCCGGGAGGCCCAGGCGGTGGAACAGGCCATCGACGTGGCGCTGGCGTCCGGGGCACGCACGCGCGATCTGGCCGGCCCCGGCGAGACGTCGCTCTCGACCCGCGAAATGGGCGATGCCATCGAGCACGCGCTCGTCGAGTTGTTCGACCGCCACCACACTTATCACGCGGTGTAGGCATGCAGTTGCGGCGCGCCATCCTGCCCACCGCGCGAGCGCCGCGCCGCGGCCCAGACTTTAGTCATGTTCGCGCGCCCCGACAGGAGGACCGCGCCGAGGGTGGCGCGGCCCGGCCCGCAGGTCGGCGCGCTCACGTTGGAGGACCGAAACGATGATGATGCACGACGCTGATGCCGATCTGGACCTGATCCGTGGCCGCCGGGTGGCGGTGATTGGGTACGGTTCGCAGGGGCACGCCCACGCGCTCAACCTGCGCGACAGCGGCGTGGATGTTCGGGTGGGTCTGCGCCCGGGGGGCCGATCGTGGGCGACGGCCCAGCGGGACGGCTTCGAGCCACTCGATCCGGCCGCGGCCGCGGAATGGGGCGACGTCATCATGATGCTGGCGCCCGATCTCGAACAGCCCAAGCTGTTTCGCGAGCAGATTGCCCCGCACCTCGCACCGGGACAGATGCTCCTTTTCGCGCACGGCTTCGCCATTCGTTACGGCTGGATCACCCCGCCCGAAGGGGTTGACGTGGCCATGGTGGCGCCGAAGGCGCCCGGGCACCGCGTGCGGGAAGTGTTCGTCGAAGGAGCGGGCACGCCTGCCCTTGTCGCCGTGCACGCCGATTGCAGCGGCCAGGCCCGTGCGCTCGCCCTCGCGTATGCCAAGGCGCTCGGCTGCACCCGGGCCGGTGTCATCGAAACCACATTCGCCGAAGAAACCGAGACCGATCTGTTTGGTGAGCAGGCCGTTCTGTGCGGCGGCGTGAGCGCCTTGATCAAGGCCGGGTTCGAGACCCTCGTCGAGGCCGGGTACCAGCCGGAGGTGGCCTATTTCGAGTGCCTCCACGAGTTGAAGCTCATCGTCGATCTCATCTACCGGGGCGGGCTGAGCTTCATGCGCTACTCGGTCAGCGACACGGCCGAACACGGCGACTACACGGCCGGGCCGCGCATCGTGACCGATGAAACGCGGCGGAACATGAAGGCGATTCTCGCCGACATCCAGTCGGGCGCCTACGCCGAGCGCTGGAAGCTCGAACACGAGCAGGGGCTCACGTGGTTCAAAGCGGAGCGCGAGCGGCAGCGCGATCATACGATCGAGCAGGTGGGGGCGCGCCTCAGGGCGGGCATGCCGTTCCTCGAGCCGGCCAAGGTGCCCGACGAACACCCCACAGCGACCCCTTGAAGCAGGGGACGGCCGTGCGCGTCGGCTAATCCGGTCCGGTGACGCCGGCTAGATGCCGTGGCCGTAGCCCGAGTCGTAGACGTCCACGTACACAGGTGCCGGTTCCACGGGGCCGGCGCCGGTGCCACTGTCCTCCAGCATCACCACCACTTCGCGGACCGCGTAGCCGGCGGGGCGATGGGCCCTGACAGCACCTTCCACCGCCGCACAGAGTGACGCCAGCGCCGCCTGATCGGGGGCATGCTCCTGTCCAGTCACCGTCACTTTAATCCCTCCCATGTCACTGTCGGCCATAACTCTCGTCTCTCCTCGTTTTCGGTCACAACGCGAAAAAGGCCACCCCCCTCTGCGGGTAGTGGCCTCGAAGTCACTGCGCTGTCGGTCCAGGCTGCGCTACCCGCGGGTCGTTGGTGCAGGGCCGATCCAGCCCAGCAGAAGGGCCAGTGCGGGCGGCCGACCATCACCACACACACTGACCCCCGCGCGATAGCCCCGAACGGACGCGGGCGGGCAGGTGTGCTTCACGGGTTCTCGCGTAGAGTAGGCATGCTGCCCCCTCCCCGTCAAGAGGTCCGCGGCTGGCGGCAGAACGGGGGGCTGGCTACGGACTCCGGTAGCGGCCCAGCAATTCACGAACGCGGTCTATCGGCAGCGCATCGGCGACGCCGACGGCGCTGCTTACGGTTGTGGCGCGAAACAAGGAGTTGTAGACCGCCTCTTCTGTGGCCTCCAGCGCCGCCTGGAAGAGGGGAGACACGCCGTCGGTGGGCAGGAGGGTCCGGGCGGCGGGTCGTTCAGACCCGAATTCCACGCGCAGGTCCGGCGCGGTCGAGAATGCTATCGCAAAGTCGCCGCTGCCGTTGCTGAAGGACGACCCGGTGCGCGCCAAGCCGAACACGGCCCGGGCCGCCAGTCGCTTCAGGTCCCGGGCATCGAGCGGCGCGTCGGTTGCCACCACGATCATGCACGAGCCGTCGCCGCGGCCATCGGGCCCCTCGGCTGGACCGTCGCCCCTGCGGGGCTGGTAGGCGTAGCGCCCGAGGAGTTTGCCGATGGGGACGCCGTCGATCGCCAGTACGCCGCCGAAGTTGGTTTGCACCAGCACGCCCAGCATGTAGCCGCCCAGCTCGGCTGGCAGGTGCCGCGACGCCGTGCCGATGCCGCCCTTCCAGCCGAAGGCGCGCGTGCCGGTACCCGCGCCCACGCTGCCTTCCTCGACGGGTCCCCCTCGCGCGGCGCGCAAGGCGTCCAGGACGTGGACCGGCGTCACCGCCCGGGCACGAATGTCGTTGAGCCCCCCGTCGTTGGTTTCGCCCACCAACGCGTTGACGGACCGGACCTCTTCGTTTCCCGCCTGCTGGAGCGTCCAGCGCACGAGCCCTTCGATCACCGGTCCCACCGCCAGCGTGTTGGTCAGCGCGATGGGCGTTTCGATGGTGCCCAGCTCGTCCACCTGGGTGGAGCCAGCCAGCTTGCCGAAGGCGTTCCCCACGAACACCGCGCCCGGCACCTTGTCC
>JADZBZ010000059.1 GCA_020851835.1 Acidobacteriota bacterium | reverse complement strand
CGGCGTCAGCGTGGCCACGCTCCGGAACTGGGAGCAGGGACGCCGCACACCGGACGGCCCCGCGCTGGCGCTGCTCCGCGTGACCGAGAAGAACCCGCAGGCGGTCGTCGAGGCGCTGCACGGGCGAGGCGGCGCCGCGTAGGCGATTCGCGGCGAAGGGCAGCGCCTCCACCGCCCTCATGAGCCTGAGCCCCTTCCCGCAACTGGTGACCTGACCGGAGGCGACGCTCTCGCCATGAACCCGCGCGGGTTCTGCCACGCTGCATCGGCAACGATTCAGTAATTTCTGCGCGCCCGCGCGAGAGATCCTCCGCGTTCGTTCGAGTTCTGGCGCGATCTCGTCGTGGTACGGACTTCGCGACATGCCCCGAAGTGCTCGTCCATTTCGATTGGGATCCGGCGAAGGCGCGGTCGAACCTGCTCAAGCACCGCGTCTCGTTCGACGAGGCCGCAGAGGTCTTCGAGGACCCGCTCTCCGTCACCGTCTTCGACGGCTGGCACTCGGAAGGCGAGGTGCGCTGGGCAAGCGTCGGCGCATCACGTCGACACCGGCTGCTTGTCGTCTTCCACACTCATCGCGGTGGTAGAATTCGGCTGATCAGCGCCCGGCTGCCCACCGCCAACGAGCGGCTCCAGTATGAAGAAGAATGTCCCTGAGCCACCTGACCCTGCCGATCGCGAAATCGACTTCAGCGGCGGCGAACGCGGTAAGTACGTCGAGCGTCTCCGGGAGTCGGGCATCACGGTGCGCATCGAACCGGACGTGGCGCGGGTGTTCCCCGACGCCACCGCCGTCAACGAAGCGCTGCGCAAGGTGATTCGCGAGTCGAACGAGCACGCATCCGACAAGCCGCGATAAGGGTCGCCTGGTCCCGGACCCATCCGCGACGGTTTCGACTGGTCGAGCTCCGAAGTCCGCCAGGTCATCGACTGGAGGCGCTCTGAGGCAACCAGGTGGGACGCCGGAGCATTCGCGTGAATCAGCAGTTCCGTATCACGTTTCGATGGGAAGGCAACCATGCCTACGAAGTCCGCTGCGAAGACTATCACTCGTGACCCCGACCGGCTGGGGCCGGCCGTGCACCCGGGCGAGATGCTGCGTGAGGAGTTCCTGGTGCCGCTGAACCTGGCGCAGACCGACCTCGCACGCGAGATCGGTATTTCGCTCAACCGCCTGAACGAGCTGGTACTCGGCAAGCGCGGGGTGACGGCTGACACCGCCATCCGGCTTGCGCAACGGTTCAAGACAACCCCGCAGTTCTGGATGCACCTGCAGGCAGACTGGGACCTCCATCAGGCGACACGGAAGGGCTCGGCAGCCTGAGACCAGACCGACGCTCGCGGTTGTTCATGCCGGAAGAGGGTAACGGCAGGTACCTGGCAGGATGATCCGGGAGCGGCGAGCGCGCCCGCGGTGGATCAGATCCCAGGCCTCAGGGCTTGATGAGCCGAAAGTCCACCCGCGTCGCCTCGCTCACCCGCCGCGACGCGTCCAGTATCTCGATCGCCACCAGCTCGCCCGCCTCGTCGTAATCCAGGATCGCGCCGGGCTTCCCATCGTCACTCAGCGCGACCCTGGCTTCGTCCTTGAACACCACCGTTAGCGAGTCGGTGCGCTGGTCGTAGCTGACCTTCATGACACGCCTCTCCAATACCGCGCAATGCCCGTGCTGCGATAGGCCGTGACGACCTCGGCCCGGTCGTCGCGCACGTCGATTACCACCCCGACAAGATACACCCGGGTCGGCCGGTCCATCTCGCAGATGGCCTGAGCGACGAAACGCCCGGATCGGAGAGGGATCACCTGCTCCGGCGCGCGCGCCTGGCCGACGCGGTACGCAGCTTCCGACACGGGTACGCGTCTCCAGTGTGGAAGATTCTGCTGCGGTGCGCCCTGCGGAGCCGCGTGCGGCTACCCCACCCTCTCCAATCGCTCGGCCTCGACCCAGAGCGCCGCGAAGTGCCCTTCCCCCGGCGCCAGGACGCCGTCGGTCACGTCGAAGAGCGCCTGCGCGAAGTCGATCATCCCGTGCGCCTCGGGATGGCGGAAGTAGCGCGGGTCCAGGTCGCCCAGCCGCACGCGGTCAAGGCCATCCGCGTCCTTGAGGAGCGCCGTCAGCGCCCAGTGCTCGTGCGCCCGCTTCATCTCCCCCGGCGCGGAGTGCGCCGTGATTGCCGCCTCGATGGCGGGAAGGTCCGCCTCGGCGAGGCCGGCGTCCCTCAAGCGCCTCTGCAACGCAGGCTCTTCTCGCAGGCGTCGAGCGGCGTCCCCACCGTGTCGATGACACCTGCCGTCGTGACGACGGGCGAGGTCGTGGAGAAACACAGCGGCCCAGAGCCGCGGCGCGAGGGCGTGCTGGCCGGTGGCCTCGACCAGGCGCGTCGCATGCACCATCACTCGCGAGACGTGCGCCTGGCCGTGCAGCGTGCTGGGATGCCAGAAGAGATCGGGCAGGGGCACGAGACGTTCGGCGGGGAGAGACGGAAACGCGGGATGCACGGCTCGTCTCAGCGAGCCCTCGCGAGCCCGTTCACCACCTCCCAATTGAACCGTACGAATCGCTGGAACTCGCTCTCGAGCAGCCGCTCCTGATCGCTGTGCATGCCGAAGCCCTTCACCTGATCCTCCACGTCCACCGCCGCGCCAATGCCCACGCACTGCACGCCGCGGGAGCGGAGCGACCGCATGTCGGTGGCATAGGTGCTGATGGACGGAAGCGTCGGCACGTCGTAGACAGCCGTGACGGCGGATTCCACCGTCCGGAACAACTCGGAGTCCATGCGCGTGGGTGGGATCGGCGGACCTCCGCTGCCGCCCGTGAACCGCACGTCCACCTGCGGGTCGCCGATGGCCGCGCGAATCTGCTCGAGCAGCCCGTCCACATCTTCACCGGGGACCAGGCGGACGTCGAGGCGGG
>JADZBZ010000058.1 GCA_020851835.1 Acidobacteriota bacterium | reverse complement strand
GGGCGAGGTCCGAAGGGGGCCCGTATAATGGAGGACGTCATGAAAGGCGTCGTTCACTCGGCCGACACGGCCCGGGCCCGCTGGGAACGCGACGTGCTCGAGCCCGCCCTGGCGAAGACGCCGGAGCGCCGCGAGGCCTTCACCACCATTTCGGGACAGCCTGTCGAGCGCCTGTATACCGCCGAGGACGTGGCGGGACTCGACTACGGGCGTGACATCGGCCATCCGGGCGAGTTTCCCTACGTCCGAGGCATTCACCCCACCGGCTACCGCGGCAAGCTCTGGACGATGCGGCAGTTTGCGGGTTACGGCACGCCGGAGGAGGCCAACCAGCGCTACAAGGACCTGATTGCGGCTGGCGGTACCGGCCTCAGCGTGGCCTTCGACCTGCCGACCCTGATGGGCCGCGACCCTGACCACCGGCTGTCGCTCGGCGAAGTCGGCAAGTGCGGCGTGAACATCACGTCGCTGGCCGACATGGAACGGCTCTTCGACGGTATTCCGCTCGCCGACATCACCACGTCGATGACGATCAACTCGCCGGCCCCCATGATCTTCGCGATGTATCTGGTAGTGGCCGAGAAGCAGGGCGCCGACTGGTCCGCCATCTCCGGAACGATTCAGAACGACATCCTGAAGGAGTTCATCGCCCAGAAGGAGTTCATCTTCCCGCCGCGTCCGTCGATGCGGCTCATCACCGACATCTTCGCGTTCTGCGCCGCAGAGGTGCCGAAGTGGAACACCATTTCGGTGAGCGGGTACCATATCCGCGAGGCGGGATCGACCGCCCTCCAGGAGCTGGCCTTCACGCTCCGCGACGGGCTCGAGTACGTCCAGTACGGAGTGGATGTGGGCCTCGACGTGGACACGTTCGTCCCGCGTCTCTCGTTCTTCTTCAACTCGCACAGCGACTTCTTCGAGGAGATCGCCAAGTACCGCGCGGCGCGCAAGCTGTGGGCCGATGCCATGCGGGAGCGCTTCGGCGCGAAGAACCCCCGCGCGTGGCAGCTGCGCTTCCACACCCAGACCGCCGGTGTGTCGCTGACGGCCCAGCAACCCTACAACAACGTCGTGCGGACCGCCCTGCAGGCCCTGGCCGCCGTCCTGGGCGGCACCAACTCGCTGCACACCAATTCGCTGGACGAGGCCCTGGCCCTGCCGACGAAGGAGACGGCCACCATTGCTCTGCGGACGCAGCAGATCATCGCCCACGAAAGCGGCGTCACCAACGTGGTGGATCCGTTGGGCGGCTCGTACTTCATCGAGCGGCTGACGCGCGACATGGAAGAGGGCGCTCTCCGGTACTGGGAGACGATCGATCGCATGGGCGGGATGGTCGAGGCCATCGAGCTCGGGTATCCGCAGAAGGAAATCGCCGAGGCGTCCTACCAGTTCCAGCAGGCCGTCGAGCGCGGCGAGAAGACCATCGTCGGCGTGAATGATTTCGTGCAGGCCGACGAGAAGCCGATCGAGATTCTGTACATCGACGAGTCGACGGCGGAGACGCAGCTGGCGCGGCTCGACCAACTGAAGAAGACGCGCGACGCGGATCGGGTGCAGCGGGCGCTGGACGGCCTGCGACGGACCGCGCGCGGCCGCGCCAACACGATGCCGCCGCTGCTCGAGTGCGTCCGGGCCTATGCCACTGTCGGCGAGATGTGCGACGCGCTCCGCGAGGTGTGGGGCGAGTACGAGGAAGTACCGGTCATATGAGCCAGAAGATCCGAGTCGTGATCGCCAAGCCCGGCCTCGACGGCCACGATCGCGGCGCCAAGGTCATTGCGCGCGCCCTGCGGGACGCCGGCATGGAGGTCATCTATACCGGCCTCCGGCAGACCCCTGAGCAGATCGTCAGCGCCGCCCTTCAGGAGGACGCGGACGTCATCGGGCTGTCCATCCTGTCCGGTGCGCACATGCACATCTGCCCGCGCGTCATGGAACTGCTCAAAGACAAGGGGCTCGACGACGTGCAGGTGGTGGTTGGCGGTATCATCCCCGGGCAGGACGTCCCGAAGCTGAATGCCATGGGGATTACGGGCATCTTCATCCCCGGCACGC
Source organism: Acidobacteriota bacterium (assembly GCA_020851835.1). Classification (GTDB taxonomy): domain Bacteria; phylum Acidobacteriota; class Vicinamibacteria; order Vicinamibacterales; family UBA2999; genus VFZN01. Next base: position 1,622 of record JADZBZ010000058.1, on the reverse strand, counting down.
CCATGCAGCAGATCGTGGACTTCATCGCGGGCAACGCCCGGACGCGGGTGTAGGGCAACGTGCCGATGTCTCCGACGGTGCTGCTGGCCGACGACAGCGTGGCGACTCAGCGCCTGGTCGCCCTGACGTTCGCCGATCAGTCGGTGCGTGTCATCGTGGCCCGGGACGGCCAGGACGCCATCAACCGGATGGCGACCGACCGGCCCGACCTGGTGCTGGCCGACACCAACATGCCGTGCGTCGACGGTTACGATCTGGCGCGGTGGGTACGGCAACAGCCGCACCTGCGCGAGGTGCCCGTCCTGCTGCTGGCGGGCGCCACCGACCCGGTGGACGAGCAGCGTCTTCACGATTCGGGGGCGAACGGCGTCCTCGAAAAACCATTCGAGCCCAGTCACGTGATTAGTCGAGTCAAAGAGCTTCTCGGAATGAAAGGCCCCACACCGGCGCCGTCCTCGCGCCTGGTTACCGCGTCCGACTCCGCGTTCGCCCTGGCGACGCCCAAGCCAGGCCCCGGTCAGGTTCGGCCGGCCGAGCCCGTGGTCGCGCTCGGCGCTGCCCGGCCCGACACCTCAGCACCGCGACCGGCGGTAGATTCGGAAGACTTCAGAGATCCGGAGGACTTCAGGTCCGACGCGCCGATTGACGAGCTGTTCGAGGCCTTCGAGGCCAGGCTGGGTGACCCCAACCGGCCATCCGCGGGCGAGCTGCTCGTAAGGGCCGACCGGGCGGCGCTCCCGGACGACGACCCGGCGGCCGAGGTGGCGGCCGACCTGGCGGCCGAGCGCGACTGGTTCACCGCCGGGCGTGGTGGGGGAGCGTCGAGGGCCGACCTGTCCGCGGGGATGGGGATGGAGGACCTGCGTTCCTACGGCGAGCGCTCCTCCGCGGGCGCCTCGTCTGCGCCGCCGGCGGCCCCGACGGCCGTCCGCGTGACGCTGCCGCGGCGGGCCCCCGCCGACGTATTCGAGACGCTGCTGGCGGCCGAGCAAGGCGATGCGTCCGCGATGGCCGCGGCGATTGGCTCGGTGATCGTTCAGGCGCCCGCGCCCGAGATCACCGACGAGATGCTCGACGTGCTCTCCGACCGTGTGAGCGAGAAGGTACAGGGGCCGCTGTCGGCCAGCCTTCGCGAGAGTGTCGTACGGACCGTCCAGGAGTCGATGGCGACCGAAGCGCACGCGGCCGTTGCCGAGGCGGTGCAGACCGCCGTCGACGGCAGCATTCTGGGGACGCTGCGAGGCGCCGTCAACGAGGCCGTCGCCGCGGCCCTGCCGGCTGCGCTGGAGCAGCAACTGAGCGGCGCGGCACGCGAAAGCACCGAAGGCGCCGTGTCGAGCGCCGTCGAGCAGGCCATGCGCGATACGGTGGCGGCCCAGGTGGCCTCCCTCGTGCGCGACACGATCGAGCGGGAGATGCGCGACGGGGTGGCTCCGCTGGTGCAACAAGTGGTTCGGGAAGTGGTCGGCGCCGCGTTGCAGCAGGTCGTGGCCGACGCGGTCTTCGCGGCCGTGCCGCCGGCAGTGATCGACGCCGTTCGCAGCGAGGCGGCCGGGCAGGTGCGGCAGACGGTGCAGGACACCACCGAGCGGCTGGTGAGCGAGGAGATCGCGCGGATTCGC
>JADZBZ010000057.1 GCA_020851835.1 Acidobacteriota bacterium | reverse complement strand
TGACCAGGTCCTCCCACGACCAGCCCGAGCCCCAGCCGGGCTCCGCGAACGCGCTGTCGTCTCCGATGAGATGTCCGCCGATGATCCGCACGCCGCGCGCCGCCACGCGCGCCGCCCAGTCGTCCAGAATCGCCCATCTGAGGGGATGGCGAGGGTTGATGGTGGGATCGCCGCCACCGACGACGATCAGATCGCCGTCGAGCGTGCCGCTGGCGTCGACCTTGCCGGTGGCCAGCAGGCGCGTTGTGTAGCGATAGTCCCAGCCCAGCGTGCGCGCCGCCACGGCCGCGGTCAGCAGTTTCTGGTTCGACGCGGGCACCAGCATGCGGCGCTCGTTCATCGCGAAGAGCGTGTCGCCGGTGTGCAGCGACCGGACGAGCACGCCGAGGTGTGCATTCGACACGGAGGGCAGGGCGAAGACAGCGCCGAGATCGGCGCGGAGTTGCTCCGACGCCGAGAGCGCACGGTGCTCCGGCGCCGCCGGAGGCCGAGGTGCCGGCGCCTGGCGTGAGGCGCAGGTGACGCTGAAGACGACGCAGATGATGCAACCGACGAGGGCCGCAGATGGCGCGGATGGCGCTGACGGGGCAGGAAGCGGGGCCGCGGGCGCCTCCACCGGGCGGGCTGGCCTTGCGGCCGCCGGTGCAGGAGCGGAGGCGGCAGCCCGACCGCTCCAGTCTCCCGTCACTGCTTGGGGGCTTCCGGCGTGGGCGTTGGCACGGGCGCCGGCGGTACGAGCGCGGCGTCGAGCGCCTGCAGCGCGGCATCGACCGCAGCGGTATCGACCTCGCCCGTGGCCTGTTCGCCCTCGCGGTTGCCGAAGTACTGCGTGCCCACGCGGCCCACCTTCACGCGCTCGAACTTCCCACCGTCGTAGCTGACCCCGACGTTCAGCGCCGGCCGATCGAGGCCGGCACGCCGCGCCGGGTCCACGAACACGGTTACACGCAAGGCCGACAGCTTGTTGAGCAGGTCGTCCATCCTGGCGCGGTCCACGTCGGCGGCCTGGCCGCCGTCGGGCGTGACCTTCCAGGTGTCGCCGCCCTCGGCCGTCGTCTTGGCGAAGGCCCACGTCGCCGGCGCTCCGCCGGTGGCCCGCGTGATGCGGAGGCGGTCGGTCGAAAACGGCCGCGACGCAAACAGGTCCTTCGCCCGGTAGTCATCGAAGGGCTTGGTCAGGTCGTCAGCCAGCGTCGTGTCGAGCGTGAAGACCATCTGGCGCGCCTTGTCGCGCGCGTAGCGCTGGCCGCCTTCGCTCGTGCCGCCAATCTCGAGCACGGTCTGGCCGCTGCCGGCCCCGAGCGTGATGCGCATGTCGGGCGACTCGAGGCCGTACGGCTTCAGGTCGGTGGCCACGTCGGCCACAATCGACGCCATGCCCGCCGTGGACATCCGTGTCAGAAGTCCCTCGACGGACGCGTAGTCGGCGCGGCCGGTGACGGGTTCCGTGACCGCCCAGTCGCTTCCTGTCCGCGACAGCTCGAGCGTGTTTCGCCCACGCGTCAGTTCAAGGCTGTCCACCTTGTCTCGCTCGAACTTCACGACGCGCTTGTCGCGCAGGTCGAATGGCTTCTTGTCGAAGGTGGTCTCCAGGTACGAAGAAACCAGGAACACGCGCGTGGTGCCGGGCTTCATCGCGTAGATGTCGCCTTGGGTGGGCGTCTTGTCACCCAGGTACACCTCACCGCTCTTGTCGCCCTCGGCCTTGAACGCCAGTTTGATTCTGGGCTCGGCCAGGCCATACGGCGCGAGGTCGGCGGCGTTGTCGTCCACCACCCGCGTCTGCTCCATCGATGCGATGTTGGTAGCCAGGCTGGACGCCTCGGTCGGGTCGGCCTCGGTGGCGGCCGGTTCGGCCACCTGCCAGCCGCCCTCCTTCTTCACCAGCACGGTGGTTTCGCCGCCGGTGGTGAGGCGCACTTCGGTGATCTGCCCGGCCTCGACCGCCGCGAAGACCTTCTCGTTGGGCTCGACCCCTGACGCGGGCTTGTTCGAATCGACGAAGTAGATGTAGGCGCCCAGTCCGGCCAGCACCACGACCAGCGCAACAGTGGATCCCAGACCCCGCATGATCTACCGCCTCCCGTACCAGGAGTAGACGCCTGCCGCGAACACGAGGCCGGGCAGCAGGAGCACCGAGAGCAGGAAGATCAGGTTCTGCTGGTCAGCCGTGAGCGTCAGCCGTCGGTCCTCGGGCTCGCGCGGGCGGATGGCGATAAGGTTCTCCTGCTGCGCCAGCCAGTTGACGGCGTTCATGAAGAAGTCACGGTTGCCCTGCACGCCCAGCACGCCGTTAGACGCGAAGTCCGAGTCGCCGATCACCACGATGCGCGACTCGGGCGTGCGCGGCGTCTCGCCCTCGGCCCCCTCCGGCTTGGCGTCGGCGGGCGGCGCGTCGGTGGCCGGCGCCGAGACGGCAGCGCCCAGCGAAATCGGTCCCGCCTTGTCCCCCTTGTCGGGGTTCAGCTCAACCCGGCCGTCGTTCTCGCTCAGCCCCGCCACGTCGGCCTCGGCCCAGCTCTGAGGGCTGGTCTGCACGATCGGCTGCGGCGTGTGGCCGTTCACGCCGCCCTCCACCGCCTCCACCGAGCGCGCCAGCGGAAAGGCGGTCATCAGCTGGAAATTGGTCGTAATCGGGTGGGCCGGGTAGCTGGCGGCGACCGGCACCGACGCATCGGTGCCCAGAATCTGGCCGATGCCGCTCGCGTCGACGACGATGTTCGAACCGATGTCGAAGCCCCAGTCGTGCAGGAACGCGTCGAGCAGCGGCGTGCCGCTCCGGTTCGGGTCTGGCGGATCGATCAGGGCCATCACCTTGCCGCCCTTGCCGACATAGCTCTTCAGCGCGTCGACCTCGGGCTGGAGGAAGTCGGTCTGCGGGCCGGCAATCACCAGCACGGTGGCGTCGGCGGGCACGGCACCCGCTTGCGCGAGCACGAGCTTCTCGACGCCGTAGTTGTCGGACCCGAGCGCCTGGCCGATGGCGCTGTAGCCGCTTCGGTCCGAGCTCTCGGTGTTCTTCTCGCCGTGTCCCTGCGTGAAGTACACCTTGCGGGTCTCGCCGGTCACGGCCTTGATCAGGGCGTTGGTGATGTTCTGCTCGTCGGTGCTCGTCACCCGCTCGGTGCGGCCCTTGTACTCGACGAGGATGGTACCGAGCGACTGGATGTCCGCCGCCTTGGCGCGCAGGGGGTTCTTCTCGGGGTCGATGTACTCGGTCTGGACGTTCGACGAGTGATACGCGTACTCCTCGAGCCGGTCGCGGTAGCCGTCGAGCGCCAGTTCGCGATCGAACACCGTGAACTTCACGGGCGCGTCGAGACTCTGCAGTACCTTGATGGATTGCGCCGACAGGCTGTACACCTGGTTGGCCGTCAGATCCCATCGCTTGTTCTCGCGCGAGGCCAGGTAGTTGATCGCCACGAGGATGGCGGCGAAGACGAGAATACTCACGACCGAGAGCGTGCCGTAGCGCGCACTGCGGCCCTGGTAGAAGGTGGCGACGTCGCGCCATTGCCCGAGCAGGTACACCAGCACCAGCGCCAGCCCGCCCCAGGCCAGGTACTGCTGATACTGCGCCCACTCGGGGCGCAGAAAGCGAATGCCCACCGAGGCGAAGACCAGCAGGGTGCCGATCCAGCCGATGACGCCGAAAACGGTCGGCGCGCCCTTGTTCGTCCGTTTGGTTTCGGTGCTCATGACCCGCTTCAGCCCCTCCACCGCTCGCTGTCCACCGACTTCATCGTCAGGAAGAGGCCCATGGCGATGAAGCTCAGGTAGTACACGAGGTGCTTGGTATCGATGATGCCCTTGGCGAAATCGTCGAAGTGCTCGGTCACCGACAGGGTGTTGAGCACGGCCTGCGCCGTGGGCCCCACGAACGAGGACACCCAGTTGATGACCCACAGCAGCAGGAAGACCGAGAACGTGATCATGCCGGCCACGATCTGGTTTCGCGTCAGACTCGAGATGAACAGGCCCAGGGACAGGAAGCTGCCGCCCATCAGCAGCAGGCCCAGGTAGCCGGTCGCAATCGGCTTCCACTCGGGCGTACCGAACACGAACAGGACGCCCATGTGAACCACCGTCACCGCGAGCATCGCGGCGTAAAGGCCCAGCGCGCCGATGAACTTGCCCAGGATGATCTGCCAGTCGGTGATGGGCGAGGTGAGGAGCAGCTCCATCGTGCCCGAACGCTTTTCCTCTGCATAGGTACGCATGGTGATGAGCGGGAACACCAGCAGCATGATGACCGTGGCGTTCATCAGCAGGGGCGCCACCAGCATCTGATTGATGTTGAGCGATCCGCCCTGACCGCCCATCGCCATCTGCATGCTCTGGCGCTCGAAGAACGCGACCAGCGTGTAGAAGAACCACCCGAAGAGCAGGGCGTAGAAGCCGACCAGCACGTAGCCGATGGGCGAGGCGAAGTAGCCCCGCAGTTCCTTGCCGGCAATGGCGAGGATGTTACGCATGGGTCGCCTCCGCTACCTGATCCTCGCCCGCCGCCGCGCCGGGCGCGCCGGGAGGCGCCGTCGGTTCCTCGGTGATGACGCTGAGGAAGATGTCCTCGAGGCTCATGCGGAGGGGACGCATCTCGAGCAGCCCCCATCCGCGCGAGACGATGGACGAGGCAATCTCGCGCCGCACGTCCACGCCCTTCTCGGCGTCGACCTCGAAGGTGGCCGGGCCCGTTCTCGGGTCGGCCGACGAGACGCGCGTCACGCCCCGCAGGTTCTGCAGCGTGCTCTGCACGTCGGCTACCGGACCGTCCGCCTGCACGAAAATGGTTGAGGCGCCCTGCATCCGCGACGTCAGGTTCTCGGGAGAGTCGACCGCGACGACGCGGCCCTTGTTGATGATGACCACACGCTGACAGGTCTGCGATACTTCGGGGAGGATGTGCGTACTGAGCACGATGGTGTGCGTGCCGGCGAGCTCGCGGATGAGCTGCCGCGTCTCGATGATCTGCCTTGGGTCGAGACCCGCGGTCGGCTCGTCGAGCACGAGCACGTCGGGGTTGTGGATGATTGCCTGCGCCAGCCCGACGCGCTGCTTGTAGCCCTTCGAGAGCTTGGCGCAATGGCGGTCCGCCATGTCGGCCACCCACGTGCGCTTCATCACCTCGTCCACGCGGTCCCGGATGTGGGACCGCAGGCCCTTGATCTTGGCGACGAAGGTCAGGTACTCGCGCACGGTCATGTCCGGGTAGAGCGGCGGTACTTCCGGCAGGTAGCCGGTGCGCCGCTTGGCCTCGAGCGGCTGCTCGAAGACGTCGTACCCGGCCACCGTCGCCCGGCCGCTCGTGGCCGGTATGTACCCGGTGATGATGCGCATGGTCGTGGTCTTCCCCGCCCCGTTGGGGCCGAGAAAGCCGAGAATCTGCCCGGACTCGACGCGAAAACTGACGTCGTCTACGGCGGTGAAGGGCCCGTAGCGTATTGAGAGGTGATCCACCTCGATCACGGTATCGCTCCGATGAAGTTTGGGAAAACGGTGTAAGCTCTAGACCCGGCATCACATAGTGGCGCCAGCCCCCCATCCTAGTCGAACCGCCACGGGGCGGCAAGCTCGCCCGGGAGCCGACTGACGTTGAAGCGACTGCTGGTGACCGGTCCGATCTTCATGCTGCTGGCCCTGAGTGGGGGGGCCTGGTGGTGGGCCCGTCAATCCCTGCCTGCTTTGGACGGCGAACAGGCCATGCCCGGCCTGCGGGAGCCCGTGGAGGCGGTGTTCGACGCCTACGGGGTGCCGCACCTCTACGCCCGGGACCCGGAAGACGCCTGGTTCGCGGCCGGGGTGATGCACGCCCGCGAGCGCCTCTGGCAGATGGAGTTGTACCGCCGCGTGGCCGCCGGGCGGCTGTCGGAGGTGATGGGGGAGGGGACTCTGCCCATCGACAAGCGATTCCTGTCCCTGGGCCTGCGTGCGGCCGCCGAGGCTGAGTGGCAGCGTGCCGGGCCCGAACTCCGCACGGCCCTCGAGCGCTATACCGAGGGCGTGAACGCCCAGGCGGGGCGGCTTCGCCTTCGCGAGCGTCCGCTCGAAATGCAGCTGCTCCGTATCGCGCCGGCCGAATGGACCCCCGTGGATTCGCTGGCCGTCGGCAGGTTGCTGGCGTGGCGCCTGGCCGAGAACCATCAGGCCGAGCTGGTCCGCGCGGCCGTCGCGGCCAAGCTGGGCACCGACGCGGCCCGCGAGTTGGGTGGCCGGTATCCATCCGACGGCCCGACCGTTCTGGCACCGTCATCCGGGGAGCCGCCGGCGGGGACCCCGCCGGACGGCCGGACCCTGCTACGGGACGAGGCGCAAGGTCTGGCCCGCCGACCGGATGGTGGGATCAACCCCGTGGCTGGGGCCGGGTCGTGGCCCGCCGGGCTCGAGTGGCTGAGGCCGACGGCCAAGCGGGGCAACAGCAACAACTGGGTGGTGTCTGGGGCGCGCACCGCCAGCGGGCGGCCGATTCTAGCCAACGACCCGCACCTGATTGTGGAGTTCCCGTCGGTCTGGTACGAGATGCACCTGGTGGCGGCCGGGCTCGACGTGGCCGGCGTCACCATTCCGGGCCTGCCGTTCGTCATCATCGGCCACAACCGGAACATCGCCTGGGGCTTCACCAACTCGAATGCGGACGTGCAGGATCTCTATCTCGAGCGCATCGATGTCGGGCGCAAGCGCTACCTCAGTGCCAGCGGGTGGCAACCCGCCCGTGTCGAGCGCGTCGAGATTCCCGTGAGAGGGCGCGCCACGCCCGAGCCCTTCGACGTCTGGTCCACCTCCCACGGCCCCATCCTGGCATCGCCGTCTCTCGACTGGGACGCGCCGCCTGCCTGGATGACGCCTACGGGGGATACGGCCGGTTCGGCACCGGTGTCGGCCTACGCCCTGCGGTGGGAGGGCGCGACTGCCGACGCCGCCGCCGCGTTCGAGCGGCTCGACCGCGCCAATGACTGGACGAGCTTCGTCGCGGCAATCGACAGCCTGGACGCCTCATCCCAGAACGCCGTGTACGCGGATGTGGACGGTAACATCGGCTACGCGCTCAGCGGCCGCCTGCCGGTGCGGACGGCGGGTGATGGAACGATGCCGCAAGCCGGCGCCGGCGGCGCGGGATGGGTGGAGGGGGCGCACCCGACCCTGCCGCGGGTGCTCAACCCCGAGGCCGGGTACCTCACCTCGTCGAACAACGAGATCGGCCGGGGCCTGCCGGTGTTCATCACGCGCGACTGGTCCGCGCCCTTTCGGGCGGCCCGGCTGCGCGAGGTGCTGTCGGCGGCCACGGGCGCGTCGCTGCAGGAACTGACGGCGCTGCAGAACGACACGCGCGGCCTGGGCGCGGCGCACGTGCTGGCCGGCGTCAAGCAGGCGCTGGCGGCCGCCCGCTCCCAGGGGGCCGAAGCCGTCGCGGTGGACGCGCTGGAACGGCTGGCGGGCTGGGACCAGGTCGTGGACGGGCGGCCGGTCGTGACGCTGTACGAGGCCTTCGAGGACGCGGTGTGGCGCCGCACGTTCGTGGACGAAATGGACGAGCCGCTCTTCCGGCGCTTCTACGAGTGGGCGGGTGCCGAGCGGCCGGCAGGCCTGAACGCCATTGTCGACGAGCGCCAGTCGCGCTGGTTCGACGACATCGCGACGGTGGACAAGCGGGAAACCCGCGATGACATCTTCATTCTCGCGGCGCGCGACGCGGCCGAGCGCCTGAGAGCCGACTACGGCAGCGGGGCCGGGCAGGCCTGGGACCGCGTGCACGCCGTCACCTTCGAGCACGCTCTCGGCAGCGGGTCGCGGGTGATGTCGTGGCTGTTCAGTCGGGGTCCCGTGCCGATGGTCGGAGACGGCACCACGGTGATGCGGGTGAGCTGGAATCGCCTGCGACCGTTCGCGGGCTGGGAGGCGCCGTCGTGGCGGCAGGTGCTCGACGTGGGCAGCTGGGACCGCTCGCAGGTCGTGCTGCCGACGGGGCAATCGGGCCACCGTTTGAGCGCCCATCACTTCGACCAGAACGAACTGTGGCGCACGGGCCGCTACCGCGCCCAGCCGTTCTCCCGCCAGGCGGTCCTCGACGCACGGGCCCACCGGCTGCTCCTGGTGCCGTAGCGTGGCAGGAGCGTGCCGAGGCTGGCATCGGGGTGCGGCCGCCCGCACCGCGCCAGGTACCGGCACCTGCGGTAACATATGAGCATCTGCTCATATGTTCAAATCAGCCGAATCCTGTGATGTCATCCAGATCGACCTGACCCGGGTCAGGCGGCTGCGGGCACTCGTGGATGGCGATACCGTGACCGCGCTCGCCGATATCTTCCGCGCGCTCGGCGATCCCACGCGCGTCCGCATTCTCGACGTGCTCTCGCACGGCGAGCTGTGCGTCTGCGACCTGGCCGCCGTGCTCTCGCTCTCGCAGTCGGCCGTGTCGCACCAGCTCCGGCTCCTGCGCGGCCTCAGGCTCGTGCGCGCGCGGCGCGCCGGGCGCATGGTGTTCTATGCGTTGGACGATCGGCACATCGTGGACTTGTTGCGGCAGGGCCGGCGCCACGTGGCCGAAGAGCCGGCGCGGGCGGCACGCCGATCACTCCGGTCGCGGAGCGCGCGATGAGCGTGCAGGTCCCGGCGGCAGACGCCTGCTGCGACCACTGCGTGGTCGAGCCGCCGCGCTCCACCGCCGCCCGCGCCCGCGGCGCGCTGGCCGCCCTGGCCGCGAGCCTGCTGGCGGTCGGGTGCCTGGCCGACCTGCTGTGGGCGACCCCGACCTGGGCCGGCCCCCTGTTCCTGCTGGCGGCCGGCGCGGGCATCGTATTCCCGGCCCGGCGGGCCTGGGAGGCGCTCAGGGGCCGCCGGTTCGACATCAACGCCCTCATGGTCGTGGCGGTGGCCGGCGCCGTGCTCATCGGAGAGTGGGAAGAGGCGGCGATGGTGGTCTTCCTCTTCGCCGTGGCCCAGTGGCTCGAGGCCCGCAGCGTGGCGCGGGCCCGGGCGGCGATTGCCACCCTGCTCGACCTCGCGCCGCCCGAGGCCCGCATCGAGGAGGCCGGAGGCGAGCGCCTCGTCGCGCTCGATCGCGTGGCGCCGGGTGACACCATGCGGGTGAGGCCGGGAGATCGCGTGCCACTCGACGGCAGGGTGGTCGAGGGCTGCTCCGTTGTCAACCAGGCGCCGATCACGGGGGAGTCGATCCCCGTCGAAAAGACCGTGGGAGACGAAGTGTATGCCGGCACGATCAACGGGCACGGCTCACTCCGGGTCACCGTCACCCGCCGTCGCGACGACAGCATGCTGGCGCGCATCATCCATCTGGTGGAGCACGCGCAGTCCGAACGTGCACCGATCCAGCATTTCATCGATCGCTTCGCGGCCTGGTACACACCGTCGGTGGTCATCCTGGCGGCCCTGGTCGGTGTGGTGCCGATACTGGCCGGCCTGCCGGCCGAGACCTGGGTGTACCGCGCGCTGGTCGTGCTCGTCGTGGCCTGTCCGTGTGCGCTCGTGATCTCCACCCCGGTGTCCATGGTGTCGGCCCTGGCCGGCGCGGCGCGTCACGGCGTGCTCATCAAGGGAGGCGCCTCGCTCGAGAGGTTGGCCGCGATCACCACGCTGGCCTTCGACAAGACGGGCACGCTGACCAGCGGCGAGGTGGCGGTGGGCGCGACCGACGCGTGCGGAGGCCTGGTGGACGAGCGGGAGTTGCTCCGCCTGGCGGCCGCGGTCGAGCAGTACTCGGAGCACCCCGTGGCGCGGGCCATCGTGAGTGAGGCACTGGCGCGCGAGCTTGCGCTGCCGCCGGCGGGCGCGGTGCGGGCGCTCCCCGGCCTTGGTGTGGAAGGCATGGTCGACGGGGCCGAGGTGCTCTGTGCCGCCCCTCGCTACTTCCGCGACCGGCAGAGGCTCGACCCGCTGATCGCCGACCGGGCCGCCCGCATCGTGATGGCCGGCATGTCACCCGTGGTCGTGGCGCGCGCGGGCCGCGTGCTGGGCCTAGTCGGCGTAGCCGATCGTGAGCGGGCGTCGGCCCCCGGTGTCGTGGCCGAGCTGCGGCGCACCGGGGTGGCGCGCGTGGCGATGTTGACCGGCGATCACGAGGCCACCGCAAGGGCGGTGGGCGCCCGCGTCGGCGTGGACGACGTGCGCGCGGAGTTGCTGCCGGTGGACAAGGTGTCGGCGATTGCCGAGCTGCGCGGGGCCGGGACGGTGGCGATGGTCGGCGACGGCATCAACGACGCGCCAGCCCTGGCCGCCGCGGACGTGGGCATCGTGATGGGCGCCGTCGGCAGCGACGCCGCGATTGAGACGGCCGACGTCGCCCTGATGACCGACGATCTGTCGAGGATCCCCTATGCGATCAGGCTGGGTCGGGCCACGGTCCGCAACGTCCACGTCAACGTCGCCATTGCCCTGGTGCTCAAAGCCGCCTTCGTCGTGGCGGCGGCCTCGGGCGTGGCCACGCTCTGGATGGCGGTGCTCGCCGACACCGGCGCGTCGGTCATCGTGCTCGCCAACGCGCTTCGCCTCCGGCGCTTCCGCTGACGCGTCAGCCCGCGTCGTCGGGCGTCTCGGGTGGGCTGTCCGCCGCTTCACCCGTCTTCTCGTCGGCGAAGTGCGCACCGACGAAATCGTCGATGGCACTCTGGTCCATGGCGTCCACGCGCGTAAACGACAGGCCCATGCCGGCGTTGGCATCGCTCCAACAGACCCGGGCCTCGAGGTCGATGTCCTTCTTCGATCCGGGCAGGCGGAACCGCAACTTCACGTCCGTGTCGCGCTCGAGCGGGCTCGTCGTGCGAATCGCCATGCCGCCGCGATTGATGTTCAACGTCAGCGCAGCGGCGATGGTGCCGCCGGCCCGATAGGCGATGGGAATGCCCAGCACCAGGCGTGGGCTGCCGCGGCGATTGAAGCTGTCGGGAAACAGGTGCGGGGCCAGCGACGGGAGGATGTGCTGCGCCGCGCTGTACTCGTTGATGTACCCGCTGACGCCCAGGGCCGCCAACTCGCGCACCTCCTCGGCGCTCGAGACCGTGCCGCTGAAGACCAGAACCGGCAACCGCCCGCCGTCGAGCTTGCGCACGGCCCGAATCAGGTCCACGCCCGACTGATGGGGCAGCTTCAGGTCCACCAGCAGCAGGTCGATGGCCTCGATGTCGGCGCGCACGCGCGCCAGCAGTTCGGCGGCGCTGCGGGCGAACATCGCCCGGTGCCCGGCCCCCTCGAGGGCGGTCATGAACCGTTCGCGCACGAAAGGAGTGTCGTCCGCGATCAGCACGGTCTTGCCCGGCGCGGCAGATGACGCCATACGAATGGAGAGTATATAATCCATTCAGGTTTTTCGGCCGCAAGGAGCCTGTCTGATGTCCGTCATTTGCCCGGAGTGCGATTCCGACATCGAACTCGACGAACTCGAGGTCGAGATCGGCGACGAGCTCACCTGCTCGGAGTGCGGCTCACTGCTGCGTGTGGTCAACGACTCGCCAGTTGAACTCGAGTCCGACGACGAGGACGACCTCGACGACGAGGACGACGACGACGACGAAGATGACGCACCCGACGAGGACGAGGACGAGGAAGACGACGAGGACGGCGTCGAGGACGAGGACTGACACCCTCGAGGCGCGCGCCGCGCGTCTCGACACCCGTCTCACCGAACTGGGTACCCTCATCGTCGCCTTCAGCGGCGGCATCGACAGCGCGTTTCTGGCGGTCACGGCCGCCCGCGTTCTCGGTCCGAACGCCCTGGCCGTCACCGCCGTCAGCGCCAGCTACCCCGAGACCCATCGCCAGCTGGCCCTGCGGGTGGCCGCCGAGTTCCAGCTGCGGCATGAGTTCATCGAGACGTCGGAGCTGGCCAGGCCCGAGTACCGGGCCAACCCCGCCAACCGCTGTTACTTCTGCAAGGACGAGTTGTTCGTCCATCTCGCCGCGATGGCCCGTGCGCGCGGGGTGGCCTTTGTCGCCGACGGCAATAATGCCGACGACCGTGGCGACTACCGGCCCGGCCGTCAGGCCGCGCGCGAGCACGGCGTGGTCAGCCCGCTCGACGAGGCCGATCTCGGCAAAGACGACGTCCGCGAGCTGGCGCGCCGCGCCGGGATGAGCACCTGGGACGAGCCGGCGTCGGCATGCCTGTCGTCGCGCATCCCCTACGGCACCGAGGTGACCGACGACAAGCTCCGCCAGATCGAGCGCGCCGAAGCCGCCGTCCGGGCACTCGGGTTCCGCATCTTCCGCGTGCGGCACCACGAGGCCACGGCCCGCCTCGAGATCGCGCGCGACGAAATGGCGCGAGCCCTCGAGCCGGCGGTGAACGAGCGCCTGTTGAGAGAGCTGAAAGGGCTCGGCTATCAGTACGTGAGTCTGGACCTGCAGGGCTACCGCGTCGGCAGCCTCAACGAGGCGCTTCCCCTGCG
>JADZBZ010000056.1 GCA_020851835.1 Acidobacteriota bacterium | reverse complement strand
CGCCTGATCGAGCGCGAGGCGCCCGACGTGGTATTCCTCGACATCAAGATGCCGGGCATGGACGGCATCGAGGTGTTGCAGAAGATCCGCCATCTCACCGACTCCACGCCCGTCATCGTGATTTCGGGCCATGTGGAGCAGGGGGGCGCCAGCTCCAGCGAGGCCGCGGAGGCCATCAAGCTGGGCGCGCGCGATTTCATCGAGAAGCCGCCGACGCAGGATCGCATCCTGGTCACGGTGCGCAACGCGCTCGACACGTCGCGGCTGCGGAGCGAGAACCGCTCGTTCAAGAAGGACATCGAGAAGCGCTACCAGATTGTCGGCGACTCGCCGCCGCTGCAGGCCGTGCGCGACGCCATTCACCGGGCGGCGCCGACCAATGCCACCGTGCTCATCTGGGGCGAGAGCGGCGTGGGCAAGGAGCTGGTCGCGCGAGCCATCCACCGCGAGAGCCTCCGGCGCGACGCCCCCTTCGTGCAGGTCAACTGCGCTGCCATCCCGGACGAGCTCATCGAATCGGAGCTCTTCGGGCACGAGAAGGGGTCGTTCACCGGGGCCAGCGATCGGCAGATCGGCAAGTTCGAGCAGGCCGACAAGGGCACCATCTTCCTGGACGAAGTGGGCGACATGAGCCTCAAGACGCAGGCCAAGGTTCTGCGCGTGCTCCAAGAGCAGGAACTGGAGCGGCTCGGCAGCAACCGCATCATCAAGGTGGACGTGCGCGTCATCGCGGCCACGAACAAGAACCTCGAGGAAGGGATCGACAAGGGCACGTTCCGCGAAGACCTCTTCTACCGCCTCAACGTGGTCCCCATCCACGTGCCACCGCTGCGCGAGCGCCGCGAGGACGTCCCGTCCCTGGTGCGGCACTTCGCGGATCTGCTGGCGCGGGAGAACAACTTCCGCCGCAAGAGCTTCTCGGCGCCGGCGATGGAGAAGCTCAGGCAGCGCCATTGGCGCGGTAACATCCGCGAGCTGCGCAATGCCGTCGAGCGGCTGCTCATCATGACCTCCGGCGACGGCATCGACGCGCGGGACGTGCCCGAAGAGGGCAGTGCACGGCCCGAGGCCGCCCCGCCGCCCGGCGCGGCGCCCGCCCAGGGGTTGTCCGAGCCCGCCTGGACGCTGGCCGGCACGCTGCAGGAGTTCAAGAGCGTGTCGGAGCGTGCCTTTCTGGTGACCAAGCTGCGCGAGAACAACTGGAACATCTCGAAGACCGCCGAGGTGATCGACACGCCGAGGAGCAATCTCTACAAGAAGCTCGAACAGTACCAGATCAACGAGGTCCGGGACGGAGCGTAGCCGCCATCGCCGGCGCGTCCGATGGCGACGATGCGTTTCCCTCCCGCGAAGTGGCGTCAGGCTTGATACACTAGACCTTGCCTCAGCGGATCAGACGACCGCTGCCGGCCGCAGGCCCCGGGAGGCCCGCTCCGTGAGGGGAGGGATGCCCGGGGGACCGTGGGCGGGAGAGGAAAGTCCGAACTCCATCAGGACAGTGCGCCGGGTAACGCCCGGGCGGGGCAACCCGACGGATCAGTGGCACAGAAAATATACCGCCCGCTCTCGCGCTCGACGCCTCCGGCGTCTGGAGCCTGGGTGGGTAAGGGTGAAAAGGTGCGGTAAGAGCGCACCGCGCCTCTGGTAACAGAGGTGGCAGGCAAAACCCCGCACGGAGCAAGACCAAATAGGGAGGCGCGCGGCTTCGGCCGTACGGGTGGTCCATCCGAGCCTCCGGGTCGGTCGCTGGATCCCGTCAGCAATGCCGGGACTAGAGGAATGGTCGTCACGTCGTCGTGCCGGCCGCAAGGCCGGTGCGAAGGCGGACAGAATTCGGCTTATCGATTCGCTGAGGCACTGAAAATCGGGACGGGTCGCGGGAAAGCGGCGAACGACGGCCGGCCGGCGGCAGACGAGGAGCGCGGATGGCGACCTATACGGTGACGGGCGGTGCGGGCTTCATCGGGTCGCACCTCGTCGAAGAGCTGCTGCGCCGCGGACATCGGGTGCGGATCGTCGACAACTTCACCACCGGCAAGCGGGAGAACATCGAGGCGGCCGTACGGAGCGCCGGGGCTGCCCGGAGCGCCGGGGCCTCAGTCCGGAGCGCCGGGGCTTCAGCCCCGGCGACACCAGACCTCATCGAGGGCGATCTCGCGGAGCTGGCGGTTGCGCGCGCCGCCGCTGACGGCGCCGACTACGTGCTGCACCAGGCCGCCATTCCCTCGGTTCCGCGTTCGGTCAAGGATCCCATCACCTCCAACCGCGCCAACATCGACGCGACGCTCAACATGCTGGTGGCCGCGCGGGACGCAGGCGTGAAGCGCCTGGTGTTTGCCGGCTCCTCGTCCGAGTACGGTGATACGCCGACGCTGCCGAAGCACGAGGGCATGCCGACCAATCCCCTCTCGCCATACGCGCTGCAGAAGGTGGTCGGCGAGGAGTATCTGAAACTCTTCACGCGCCTCTACGGGCTCGAAACCGTCAGCATCCGCTACTTCAACGTGTTCGGCCCCCGCCAGGATCCCGGCTCGGCCTACTCCGGCGTCATCTCGCTCTTCATCAAGTGGCTCGTGGCCGGCGAGCCGCCCACCATCCACGGCGACGGTGAGCAGACGCGCGACTTCACCTACGTCGCCAACGTCGTGGACGGCGTGCTGCGCGCGTGCGAGGTGCCGGCGGCGTCGGGCGAGGCCATCAACGTCGCCACCGGCGGACGCATCTCGCTCAACCAGTTGCTTCGCGTGCTCCAGGGCATCGTAGGCACCGACCTGGCGGCCGTCTACGGTCCGCCCCGCGTGGGCGACGTGCGCGATTCCCAGGCATCCATCGAGAAGGCCGAGCGCCTGCTCGGCTATGCACCCACGGTGGCGTTCGAGGACGGCTTGCGCCGGACGGTGGAATGGTTCAGGGCTGCCTGAGCTGACCGGCGCCGGCCGGCCACGTCGATGAAGGCACCCGGCGTGAAGGATCTCTCACCGGGCATCCGGCGTCTGGCGCGGGATAATCAACACGGGTGCGCGATTCCTTTCCAGACGTGCTGGTTCTCGGCGCCGGTCCGGCCGGCTGTACTGCGGCGCGCCTGCTCTCACGGTGGGGGCACGACGTCACGCTCATCGCCCGGCCGGACGCCGCCACGGGTCACGCGCTGGCCGAATCCTTGACGCCCAGTTGCGGCAAGTTCTTCGACCTGCTGGGCATCCGGGAGGCCATCGAGCGGGCCGGCTTCGTCCGAGCGACCGGCAACACGGTGTGGTGGGGTTCGTCCAGCACGCGAGTGGAGCCGTTCGCCAACGGGGCCCACGGGTGGCAGGTCACATCGACGGCGCTCGAACAGGTGATGCGCACCGCGGCCACGGAGGCTGGCGCCCGCGTCGAGCATCGGGTGCTCACGCCCGGCGAGGCGGCGGCGCGCCCGGCGGTATTCAGGTTGGACTGCAGCGGGCGCACCGGACTGCTCGCCAGGAGCCGCGCGGGGCGTCGGATGGAGGAGGGGCACCGCACGGTCGCACTGGCGGCCAGCTGGCGCCGCGACGACTTGTGGTCCGTACCCGATCCGACGCACACGCTCATCGAGTCGTACGCGGATGGTTGGAGCTGGTCGGTACCGCTCGATGAGAAGCGGCGTGCCGTGGCCGTCATGGTGGATCCGCGTACGACCACCATGACCCGCGGAGCGGGTGCGCGCCCCACGTATCTCGCCGAGCTGGCCAAGACAACGCGCCTGCGATCGTTACTCGACGGAGCGATGCTCGAAGACGGCCCCAGCGGCTGGGATGCGTCGATGTACACCTCGGCGACGTATGCCGGCGCGGACTGGCTCGTCGCAGGCGATGCCGCGTCGTTTGTCGACCCGCTGTCAT
>JADZBZ010000055.1 GCA_020851835.1 Acidobacteriota bacterium | reverse complement strand
TCCGGCTGGCCGAGAGCGTGGCGCTCGACGTGAAGGAGCACCGCATCGACGTCAACAGCATCGCGCCCGGCGCTCTCAACACGCGCATGATGGACCAGCTGCTGGCGGCCGGCAGCGACGCGGTGGGCGAGGCCTTCTACGCGCGGATGAGAACGATGGCCGACGGCGGGGCGACGCCGCTCGAGGTGGGCGCGGCGCTGGCGGTGTATCTGGGCTCGACCGCGAGTGACGGTATTACCGGCCGGCTGCTCTCCGCACCCTGGGATCCATGGGAAACGCTCCACGACCACAAGGACGATCTGGAGGCGACCGACATCTACACCCTTCGCCGCATCCTGCCGAAGGATCGCGGCAAGGCCTGGGGGGAGCGATGAGCCCGGGCGTGGCCATCGTCGGGTGCGGGTTGATCGGCCGTAAGCGCGCGGCTGCGCTGGCGGGCGGGCGCCTGGTGGCATGCGCGGACCTCGTGCCCGCGCGGGCCGAGGCGCTGGTGCGTTCGGTGCGTGTCGCCGGGACTGAAGTCCCGGCGCTCCGTACTGAAGTTCCGGCGCTCCGTACCGGGACTGAAGTCCCGGTACTCCGTACTGAAGTTCCGGCCCTCCCTATCCCGACAGTACGGAGCGCCGGGACTTCAGTCCCGGCGACCCTCCGTATCCCGGCGCCCCCCCCCGGTATCCCGGTGGCCGTTCCGCGGTGGCAGGACGCGGTGTCCCATCCCGGGGTGGACGTGGTGATCGTGGCCACCACCAACGATGCGCTGGCGGAGGTCACTCGGGGCGCGCTCGAGGCGGGCAAGCATGTGCTGGTGGAGAAGCCCGCCGCTCGGAACCTCGCCGAATTGGCGTCGCTCGGCGAACTGGCTCGCGCGAAGGGCCTGCGCGTGCGGGTCGGCTTCAATCATCGCTATCATCCGGCCCTGCTCGAGGCACGCGAGATCGTCGATAGCGGCGCGCTCGGGCCGTTGATGTTCATCCGCGGACGCTACGGTCACGGGGGACGCGTCGGCTACGACCGGGAGTGGCGCGCCAACCCGGCGCTGTCGGGTGGCGGCGAGCTGGTGGACCAGGGCGTCCACCTGATCGATTTGTCACGCTGGTTCCTCGGCGCCTTTTCGTCGGTGGAGGGCTTTGCGGCCACCTACTTCTGGGACATGCCGGTGGACGACAACGCGTTTCTCACGCTGCGCACCTCCGGCGGCCAGTGCGCGTTCCTGCACGTGAGCTGCACCGAGTGGAAGAACCTGTTCTCGTTCGAAATCTACGGGCGCGATGGGAAGCTGGCGATCGACGGCCTCGGCGGCAGCTACGGCGTGGAACGCCTGGCGTGGTACCGCATGCTGCCCGAAATGGGTCCCCCCGAGACGACGATCCGGGAGTTTCCGCGCGGCGACCAGTCGTGGGCGCTCGAGTTCGCCGCCTTCATGGAGGACATCCGGGAGGGCCGCGACCCCGACCCGGGTCTGGATGCCGCCCGGGCTGCGCTCGAGATCGTCGAGACAATCTACCGGCGATCGGGATACGCGTCATGAGCCGCACCCCCGCACCCCTGCCTGCAGTTGTGCGCGCCTGGCCGCCCCCATGATCATCACGCGCAGTCCCCTTCGCATCACGCTCGGCGGCGGCGGCACCGACCTGCCGTCCTACTACGATCCCCACGGCGGCTTCCTCGTGGCGGCCGCCATCGACAAGTACGTCTACGTCACGGTCATGCGGCCGTTCGTGCCGGGCATCTTCCTGAAGTACTCGAAACTCGAACATGTCGACCGCATCGACGATGTGCAGCATCGGATTATCCGAGAGGCCCTGCGAGCGCTCGACTTCAAGACGCCTCAGGTGGAGATTACGGCTCTCGCCGACATCCCGGCCGGCACGGGGCTCGGCTCGTCGGGAAGCTTCACCACGGCCCTGCTCAAGGCGCTCTCCGCGCACCGCCGCCGGCTGCTGCATCCGAACGAGCTGGCGGAGCTGGCGTGCGATATCGAGATCAACCGCCTGGGTGAGCCCGTCGGCAAGCAGGACCAGTACATTGCGGCGTACGGCGGCGTGACGGGCTTCACGCTCCACCCCGACGGCACGGTGGATGCCCAGCCGGTCGGCATGTCGATGGAAGCGCTCTTCAACCTCGAAGACAACCTGCTGCTCTTCTTCACCGGCTTCGAACGGAGTGCCGGCCGCATCCTTTCGGACCAGAAGCAGCGCAGCGAGCAGCAGGACGCCGCCATGCTGCGCAACCTGCACGACGTCAAGGAGCTGGGCCTGCGCTCGCGCGACGCGCTCGTCAAGGGCGACACCGCCGGTTTCGGCGCCCTGATGGGCGAGCAGTGGGAGCAGAAGAAGCGGCGGTCGGGCGGCATGAGCAACCCGCAGATCGACGAGTGGTACGAGCTGGCGCGCCAAAGCGGGGCCCTCGGCGGCAAGCTGGTCGGCGCCGGCGGCGGCGGCTTCCTGCTGTTCTACTCGGAGGATCATCGCCGCCTCCGCGCGGCCATGGCGCGGGCCGGGCTCGAAGAGGTGCGCTTCCGCTTCGACTTCGAGGGCACCAAGGTGCTGCTGGCGTGAGCCTGCCGGTTGCCATTCTCGCCGGCGGGCTGGCCACCCGGCTCAGACCCGCCACCGAGACCATTCCCAAGGCGCTCATCGAAGTGGCCGGCAAGCCCTTCGCCGTG
>JADZBZ010000054.1 GCA_020851835.1 Acidobacteriota bacterium | reverse complement strand
GCCGATGAAGTCGTCGACGACCTCGTAGGTCAACGCGAAGTACGGCATGGGCTAGACCTTGACCATCCAGCCGTAGCGATCCGCCGTCTGGCCGGTGCGGATCGCGGCGAGCTCGGCGCCGACGCGCGCGAGCGGTGAGTCGGACGCCAAGGCCGGCACCGTAATCTCCTGGTCCTTGTGGCGTAGCCGCCCCAGGGGGGCGATGGTGGCGGCGGTTCCGACACCCGCAGCGCCCTGCAGTCGCCCGGCGGCGTGGGCCTCGAACACCTCGTCGATCGCGATGCGGCGCTCGGCGACCGGCACCCCCATGTCGCGCAGCAGGGTGAGCACCGAGTCGCGCGTGATCCCGGGTAGAATCGTGCCGCCGAGCGGAGGTGTCACTACCGTGCCGTCGATGACGAACGCGACATTCATCAGGCCGGCCTCTTCGACAAAGCGTCGCTCGATGCCGTCCAGCCAGAGCACGTTGTGGAACCCCCTGGCCTGGGCCTCGCGCGCCGCGACCAGGCTGCCGGCGTAGTTGCCCGCGCACTTGGCGGCGCCGGTGCCGCCAGGAAACGCACGCACGTAGGTGTCTTCGGCAATCAGATCCACGGCGCCCGAGAAGTAGGGCCCGCTCGGGCAGGTCTCGATGATGAAGCGGTAGCGTTCCGACGGGCGCACGCCGAGCGGCTCTCCGGTCGAGAACATGACGGGACGGATGTAGAGCGCGCTGCCCGGTTTCGAGGGAATCCACTGCTGGTCCACCCGCACCAGTGCCGAGGTGCCGTCGATGAAGATCGACGCCGGGATCTCGGGCATGGCCATCCGCTGGCAGGTGCGGTTCATGCGGGCGTGGTTGGCGTCGGGGCGAAACAGCGCCGCGCCGACGGGACGCGGAAACGCCTTGAAGCCTTCGAAGATGCCCTGGCCGTAGTGCGCCACGCCCGGTGCCGGGGGCAGCGGCAGCGGGCCGTAGGGCACAATCACCGGTTCTCCCCAGCGTCGGTCGGCGTAGTCGGCCACGAGGATGTGGTCGCTGAACACCGCGCCGAACGCGGCCGTGTCGCGCAACTGCTCCGAGAAGCGCGGCGAGGTGGAGCGGGTGACAGGGATGGACGCGGCGCTGGTGGACACGGACGGCCTCCTGGAGACGGGGGAGTGGGAGCCGGGCGTTCGACGCCCGTCCCGGCAGACGAATTATAGCGTCCGGCGCTTACTCCGCTCGAAGCCTTCCCTCTCCCACCAGCACGCTCGTGCCGCCCACGCGCACGCGGGTGATGGCGTCGGGGGCCGTGGCGTCGATGCGAATGTGCACGCGGCTCGGGCGTTTCATCTTCACGCCCTGGGCGCTGACGATGGCGCCGGCCCGATTGACAGGAACGAGCCCGTAACGAACGAGATAGCAGCCGAGCGGACCGCTGGCCGATCCGGTCGCCGGGTCTTCGGCGGCGCCGAGCATCCGGCTGTACACCGTGGCGCCATCGGCGCCCGCCTCGGGGCTGAAGATGAACACGCCGCGACGCGTCACGCCGGCGCTTTCGAAAACGGCGGCCAGGGCCCGCGTGTCGGGGGCTGCCTGGTCGACGGCAGCGCGCGTCTTGAGCGGCATGAAGTAGAAGGCGGATCCGCAGTTGACTTCTTGTACAGGCAGACGCGGCATCAGGGCATCGGCGGGCAGCCCGTACGCCGCCGCCACGCGCGCGGCGTCGGGCAGAGCGGGCCCGAAGACGGGCGCCTGCTGGGCCATCCACGCGAAGGCCAGCGCTTCATTGCGCCACTCGAGCTCCACCAGCGTGGGACCGATGTTGAGCCCGAACGTCCACGTGGCGCGTCCGGCGGGGATGATGCCCTCGTCGGCCAGTGCGAAGGTCGAGCCGATCACGGGATGTCCCGCGAAGGGCATTTCGCCGCCACGGCCGAAGATCCGCAGCCGGATGTCCGTGCCCGCCTGTTCGGCCGGGAAGACGAAGGTGGCCTCGGAGAAATTCGTCTCGCGCGTCATCGCGGCCATCTGGTCGGACGTCAGACCTCCGGTCTCGAGGAAGACGGCGAGCTGGTTGCCGGTCAAGGGCCGATCGGTGAAGACGTCGTACTGCAGGAAGCGGCGGCCACTGGCCACCGCCGCGCGTCCGACCGATTGCGCGGGAGCGGCGGCAGACCACGAAGGTGCGGCGGCGGCGGCGGCCAGGCCGAGGAGCGAGCGTCGCGAAATGGCGGGGATGCGCATGCGCCATAGAGTACTGTGGAACCAGCGGCTGACCACCCTTGGGCTGGCGGAGACCGATGCCGGCCCGGGGGCTCACGGTCCCGTATAGAATCGCCGGAGATCACGTGTTCGAGGCCCTGTTCCGATTCTTCTTCGATCATTCCCCAGCGGTCTTCGCGCAAGGCGAAATCCGGTGGGCGGCGTGGGCCGGTTCCTTCGTGGCCGTCGCGGTCACCGCAGTGGCCATTGCCGCAGCCGTGGCCAGCTACCGCACCGGCAGCCGGCTCGGGGTGCGCGACCGCGTCGTGTTGACCACACTGCGGGTCCTCCTGCTGCTGCTCGTGCTGGCCTGCCTCTTCCGCCCGGTGCTGGTCGTGCGGGCGGCGGTGCCCCAGCAGAATGTCGTCGGCGTCCTGCTGGACGACTCGCGCTCGATGGGTATTGCCGACATGGACGGGCAGCCGCGCGCCGCCTACGTGCGGTCGGCATTTGGCACGCCGCAAACGGGCCTGCTCGGCGACCTGGCCGATCGCTTTGCCGTGCGCGTGTTCCGCTTCTCGTCCACCGCCACCCGCGCGGGGGCCGGCGCCGACCTGGCCTTCGCCGGCACCGAGACGCGCCTGGGCGCCTCGCTGACGGCGGCACGCCAGGAGCTCGCGGGTCTGCCGCTGGCCGGCCTCGTCATGGTGAGCGACGGCGCCGACACGGCCGATGCCGCACTGGGTGAGGCCTTGCTGGGCCTCCGGGCCGAGGGCGTGCCGGTGTTCACGGTTGGCGTGGGCCGCGAGACTCTGGATCGCGACATCCAGATCGGGCGCGTGGCGACGCCGCGCATCGCGCTCAAGGGGACGACGCTGCTGGTAGACGTCGTCATCGCGCAGAAAGGCTTCGACGGCCAGACCGTCACCCTCGACGTCGAGGACGAAGGACGCATCGTCAGCACGCAGCAGGTGGCCCTGCCGACGGGCGGAGCGCCGGCCACCGTGCCGGTGCGCATCACGGTCGAGAACGAAGGGCCACGCGTGCTGCGCTTCCGCGTGCCGGCGCTGCCGGGTGAGCTGGTGGCCGACAACAACCAACGCGAGGCGCTCATCGACGTGCGCGACCGCCGCGAGAAGGTTCTCTACTTCGAGGGCGAGCCGCGCTTCGAGCTGAAGTTCATCCGGCGCGCCGTGACCGAGGACGAGAACGTCGAGGTCGTGGCCCTGCAGCGCACCGCCGACAACAAGTACCTTCGACTGGGAGTCGACGACGCCGACGAGCTGGTGGCCGGTTTCCCGAAGACGCGCGACGAGCTGTTCGCCTACCGGGGCCTGGTGTTGGGCAGCATCGAAGCCGGCTCCTTCACGGGCGATCAGCTGCGCATGATCGCCGAGTTCGTCGACCGGCGCGGCGGCGGCCTGCTGGCCCTCGGCGGGCCGCGTGCCTTCAGCGAAGGCGGCTACGCTGGGACCGCCGTCGCCGACGTGCTGCCCGTCGTCCTCGATCCGGCGCTGCGCGACAAGCAAAGCCCGCTCCTGCGCCTGAACGTCCGGCCGACGCGCGCGGGCGCGGCGAGCGCGGTGACGCAGGTGGCTCCCACGGAAGCGGCCTCTGTCGAGCGCTGGAACTCTCTGCCCGTCGTCACGGCGGTCAATCGGCTGGACGCCGTCAAGCCGGGCGCCACCGTCCTGCTCTCGGCCAGCGACGCCTCCCGGCGCGACTACCCCGTGCTCGTCTACCAGCGCTACGGCCGCGGCAAGGCGTTTGCCTTCACACCGCAGGATTCGTGGGTGTGGCAGATGCACGCCAGCATTCCCGTCGAGGATCTGACGCACGAGAACTACTGGCGGCAGCTCCTCCGGTGGTTGGTGGACGAAGTGCCGGACCAGGTCGAGATTCGCACCTCGTCCGATCGCGTCGAGCCCGGCAGCACCGTGCCGTTCACGGCCTCGGTTGCCGATGCCGCCTTCGTGGAGCTCAATGACGCCTCGGTCGTGGCCACCATCATGGGGCCCGACGGCGCCGTGTCCGACGTGACCATGGCGTGGGGCGGCGAGAAGGCCGGCGAGTATCAGGGCAGCTTTGCGGCCGAGACGCCCGGCTGGTACAACCTGCGCGTGCAGGCCACGCGGGCCGGTGCTACGGTCGGCGCCGCCTCCGCGCACGTGCGTGCGGCGCCGGGGGAGCAGGAGTACTTCGACGCGACCCTGCGGGCGGGCACGCTGCGCCGCATCGCCGAAGAGACCGGCGGCCGGTACTACGTCGCGGGCAGCACCGACACGCTGTCCGACGACCTGCGTTACACGGGACGCGGGGTCACCACCATCGAAGAGCACGATCTCTGGCACATGCCCATCGTGCTGCTGCTGCTCGTCGGTCTGCTAACCGCGGAATGGGGGTACCGGCGTGTCGTCGGCCTTCCGTAGCTTCGTGGTTGCGGCGGTTCTGCTGGTGGCGGTGGCCGCGGCCGTCCTCGCCCAGGGCGGCGGCTGGGGCCGCCGGCGCGCGGCGCCCGAGCCAGCCACCGTCAAGGTCGACTACGACGGGCGTTTCGCGTTCGTGCGGGTGAAGTATCACGGTGCGTTTCGCCGGGATCCGGGCTGGGCTCACGACTATCCGCGGGCCGACTGGCATTTCCAGCGCATCCTCGAGGACATCACCTTCGTCCGCTCGTTCCGAGACGAGAGCAACATCCTGACGCTCGACGATCCCGACCTGGCGCTCTATCCGGTCGCCTACATGTCGGAGCCGGGCGCCTGGACGCTCACTGAGACCGAGGCGGGCGGCCTGCGCGCCTACCTGCGTAAGGGCGGGTTCATCATCTTCGACGACTTCCGCGGGGCGCGCGACTGGACGAACCTGCAGGCGCGAATGGCCGACGTGCTGCCCGAAGGCCGGTGGGTGATCCTCGACGCCGTTCACCCGGTCTTTCACTCGTTCTTCGACATCGACACGCTGGTGACGCGGGGCTACTACGGCGAGGCCGAGTTCTTCGGGATCCACGAGGACAACGACCCCGACAAGCGACTGATGGCCATCGCCAACTACAACCACGACCTCGGCGAGTTCTGGGAGTTCTCCGACACGGGCTGGATGCCCGTGGACGTGTCGAACGAAGCGTACAAGTACGGAGTCAATTACATCGTTTATGCGATGACGCACTAGAGGCCGGGGACCGGGGCTGGGAGCCCGGGTCCGAGAAACGGGGGAGACGTGGACACGACCGAATTGAACACACCCGACGATGTCGCGCTGGCCGAGCGGATGAAGTCGGGCCGCGACGAGATCATCCGGGAACTCAAGAAACTCATCATCGGGCAGGACGAGGTCGTCAACCAGGTGCTGCTGACCCTGTTCGTGGGCGGCAACAGCCTGGTGGTCGGGGTGCCCGGTCTGGCCAAGACGCTGCTCATCCACACGATGGCCCGGGTGCTCGACCTTCGATTCAACCGCATCCAGTTCACGCCCGACCTGATGCCCTCCGACATCACCGGCACCGACATCATCCAGGAGGATCCGGCCACCGGCCGGCGGTCGATGGTGTTCGCGCCCGGCCCCATCTTCGCCAACATCGTGCTGGCGGACGAGATCAACCGCACGCCGCCCAAGACACAGTCGGCGCTGCTCGAAGCCATGCAGGAGCACCGCGTCACCATCCAGGGACGCACCTACAAGCTCGAAGAGCCCTTTTACGTGTTCGCGACGCAGAACCCGATTGAACTCGAGGGCACCTATCCGCTGCCTGAGGCCCAGCTCGACCGGTTCATGTTCCACATCGTCATCGAGCATCCACCCGAGGACGAGGAGTTGGAGGTCATCCGTACGACGACCGCGATTCTGGAGCCCCAGTTCGATCGGCCGGTCTCCGGTGCCGACCTCGTGTCGTTCCAGCGTCTGGTGCGGCGTGTGCCGGTCGCCGATCCGGTACTGCGCTATGCCTTGTCGATCGTGCGCGCGAGCCGGCCCAAGTCGCCGACCTGCCCCGACAGCGTCAGGAAGTGGGTGGCCTTCGGCGGCAGCGTGCGTGCCGCGCAGTACCTGGTGCTGGGGGGCAAGGCGCGGGCGCTGACGAGCGGGCGCTTTCACGTGAGCTTCGAGGACGTCCGCGCGCTGGCGCATCCCGTGCTGCGGCACCGCGTCCTCACGAACTTCCACGCGCAGTCGGAGGGCATCACGAGCGACGCCCTCGTGGATCGCCTGCTCGAGGCCGTGCCCGTACCGAAGTCGGGCATGTAGGGAAGCCGCGATGAGCACGCATCCGATTGCCCCCGGCGCTCGGTGGGTGGACCCGGCGGTCCTGGCCCGCGTGAGGAACCTCGAGTTCGTCGCGCGCTCGGTGGTGGACGGCGTGATCAACGGCCTGCACCGCTCGCCGTTCTTCGGTGCATCGGTCGACTTCGCCGAACACCGCGGCTACGTGCCCGGCGACGACATCCGGCGCGTGGACTGGAAGGTGTTCGCGAGGACCGATCGGTACTTCGTGAAGGAGTTCGAAGCCGACTCGAACGCGAACTTCTCGGTGCTGCTCGACGTCTCGCGTTCGATGGCGTTCGGCGAGCGCCTCAGCAAGCTGGACTACGCCCGCACCTTGGCCGCCTGCCTGGCGTATCTCGTCCACATGCAGCGCGATCGAGTTGGTCTCGCACTGTTCGACGAAGCGATCGTGGAGTTCATCCCGCCGTCGGCCAAGCATTTCGATCTGGTCCTGCACGCGCTCGACCGCGCCAGGGCCGAGCGGCCCGGCCACATCGAGTCGCCGCTCAAGAAGCTCGCCGAGCACTTCGGCCGGCGCGGCATCGTCGTCGTCATCTCGGACTTCTATGCCGAGCCCGAGGAGGTCTTCCGCGCCATCGGCCCAATCCGGTTCCGCGGCAACGACGTGATCCTGTTCCACGTCCTCGATCCGGCCGAGGTGGATTTCTCGTTCACCGACCCGGCGAGCTTCGAGGACCTCGAAACCGGAGACCAACTGCCGATCGTCCCCGAAGCGCTGGGCGATCGGTACCGCGCGCTCGTCCAGGCGCACCTGGCCGAGCTGGCCTCGCGGGCCACGGCGCAGGGTGTGGACTACATGCTGCTGAACACGGCGATGCCGCTCGACCACGCGCTCTTCCGCTACTTGTCGATTCGTGACCGTCTGACCCGCACGCGATGACCTTTCTCACCCCCCTCTTCCTGCTCGGGCTCGCCGCGCTGGCCGTGCCGGTGCTGATTCACCTCACGCAGCGCGAGCGCCGTCAGATCGTGGAGTTTCCGTCGCTGATGTTCCTGCGGAAGATTCCGTACGAGTCGGTGAAGCGCCGTCGCATTCGCGACTGGCTGCTGTTGGCGCTGCGGGCGGCGGCGCTGGCGCTGCTCGTGGCGGCGTTCGCGCGGCCCTTCGTTCGGGGGTCCGAGCTGTCGGCCGCAGCGGGCGGGCCGCGAGAGGTGGTGCTCCTGCTCGATCGCTCCTACAGCATGGGCGCCGGCGACACCTGGGCCCGCGCACAGCAAGCCGCCCGTGACGTGTTGGGCAGCGTCGGCCCGCTCGACCGCGTGTCGCTGGTGCTGTTCTCCTCGAGCGCCGAGCTCGTGCTGCGATCGAGCGCCGACGCCTCGCGCGTATCGGCCGAAATCGACCGCGCCGAGCCCTCGGCGGGCAGCACGCGCTATGCGCCGGCCCTCAAGCTGGCCGCGAGCCTGCTGGCCGAATCGTCACTGCCGAGTAGGGAAGCCGTGCTCGTGTCCGACTTCCAGCGCGCCGGCTGGCAGCCCGACGAAGCCTTCCGACTGCCGGCCGGCAGTGCGTTCACGCCCGTGCTCGTGGAGACGTCCCCGGCGCGGAACCTGTCGGTGACGCCCCTGTCGATCGAACGCGTCTCGGCAGAGAATCAGGAACGCGTCGTGGTGACCGCCGGCGTGTCGAATCGCGGCTCGACACCGGCCGACGTGCAGATGACGCTCGAGGTGGACGGCCGGGCGGCGCAGACCGCGCGTGTGCAGGTGGCGCCCGCCAGTGCGGCGGCCACGACCTTCCCCGCGGTGACCCTGACCGCCGCACCGCTTCGCATCACCACCCGCATTCCCGAGGACGCGCTGGCGGCCGACAACGCGTTCCACGCGGTGGTGCGTCCCTCAGAGGTCCTGCCCGTCGCGCTCGTGGGTGCTGGCGGCCGAGGCGACAGCGACCTGTACCTGACGCGCGCGCTGTCGATTGGCGATCGGCCGCGGTTTCAGGTGACCACGCATCAGGCTGAGGGGCTCGCGCCCGAGGCGCTGGCGCGTACGCGCGTCGTCATCCTGCAGGACCTGCCGCTGGCCGACGCCACCTCGGCGCGCCTGCGAAGCTTCGTGGAAGGCGGCGGCGGCCTGGTGGTCGCGCTGGGGCCGCGTACGTCGCTGCCCCCGGACGCCGACTGGGTGCCGGTCGTGGTGGGCGGCCTGGACGACCGGACGCGAGGCGCCGCGGCGAAGCTGAGCGGCTTCGACTACGGCCATCCGGTATTCGAGCCCTTCCGTGCGCCGAGGAGCGGCGATTTCTCGACGACGCGGATCTACGGGTTTCGCCGCGTGACGGCGCGCCCCGGCGCGGTGACCCTGGCCCGCTTCGATGGCGGAACGCCCGCGCTCGTCGAGGGCGTGTTCGGGCGCGGCCGTGTGCTCGTCTGGGCCACGACGCTGGACCTGTCGTGGAACGACCTCGCGCTCAAGCCGGTCTACCTGCCGTTCGTCCATCAGTTGGTGCGCCGCGCGTCCGGCTACGCGGAGCAGCCAGGCTGGCTCACGGTCGGGCAGGCGCTCGACGTGGGAGCGAGCACGACTGGGCGTGTCGTGCTGACCCCGTCCGGACAGCGCCGCCCAGCCGGGGAGGCCGGGCAGGCGTTGGAGGTGACCGAGTCGGGCTTCTACGAGGTGCGGAACGCCCGCGAAGGACAGCCCCTGCAGGTCGTGGCCGCGAACGTGGACCTGTCGGAGTCGGACCCGGCCCGCGTGGAGACATCCGCCGTGTCGCTGGCGGTGACCGGCCAGCCCGGCCGTGGCGAGCAGGGCGAGGTCGGGCTCGTGGTGCCCGACGCCGTGCAGGAGCAGGCGCAACGCATCTGGTGGTACTTGCTGTTCGCGGGTATCCTGCTGCTTATCGGGGAATCGTGGCTGGCGCGGCGGCTCACGCCCGTCAGGCGCTAGGGGAGGGCCGTCATGGACGAGTACGCGCGCGTCGAACTGATCGGCGTGGTTCGGCAGGTGCGTCGGCGGTGGCGAACCAAGCTGGCCATACGCGGGGCGGCCGGGTTTCTCGTGGCCGGGCTGTTGGCGATATTGGCAATGGCCGCCGCACTCGACTACCTGCGATTCTCGCCCGAGTCGATCTTCTGGTTCCGCATTCTCACGGGCCTGCTGCTGGTCGGCGCCGCCGCATGGTTCTTCGTGCGTCCGCTGCTGCGGCGAGTCAGCGACGAGCAGGTCGCCCTCTACCTCGAAGAACACGAGCCATCGCTCGAGTCCACCATCCTCACGGCCATGGCGGCGCCAGGCGACCGGAGTGCGTCGCCGGCGCTGGTGCGGCGGATGATGGAGACGGCGGTCGAACGGCTGCACGCGGTCGAAGACGGTGCGCGCATCGAGCGCCAGCCGCTCCGCAAGTTCAGTCTCACGGTGGGCATCGTGTCGGCGGTGGCCTTGGCCGCATTCACGATCGGGCCGGCCGTCCTGCGCCAGACCCTGTCGGCCCTCTTCGCCATTTCGCGGAGCCTGGAAGCCGCGGCACCTTACCGCATCGACGTCACGCCCGGTGATGCCACCGTCCCCAAGGGCG
>JADZBZ010000053.1 GCA_020851835.1 Acidobacteriota bacterium | reverse complement strand
GCGGCATCGACGTCGGCGACGGCGTGTGGCTGGGCACGCACGTGGTGGTCACCGACGGCTCGGCCATCGGCCGCGACGCCATCATCGGGGCCGGCGCCGTGGTCGTGGGAGCCATCCCGGAGTTCGCTATCGCCACCGGCATTCCAGCGAAGGTGCAACGGGACCGGCGGCAAGCGGCAGACGGCCATGAGCAACGGGCCCAAGAGCCCACAGCCTAGAGCCTATGTGCGGCATCGTCGGCCTCGTTGAATCGGACCTGAACCGCCCCGCTTCGCAGAGCGCTCTTCAGCGAATGGTGCGGACGCTCGTCCATCGTGGGCCGGACGAGGAAGGGAGCATTGCCCTCACCGGCGTGGGCCTCGCGATGCGCCGCCTGGCCATCGTAGACCTGGCGGGCGGGCAGCAGCCTTTCACCAACGAGACGGGCGACATCCACCTGGTGGCCAACGGCGAGATCTACAACTTTCTCGAGCTGCGCCGGGAGCTCGAGTCGCTGGGGCACACGTTCCGTTCGCGGTCCGACATCGAGGTGCTCGTCCACGGCTACGAGCAATGGGGCCCGGGCTTCCTGCCCCGGCTGCGTGGCATGTTCGCGCTGGCGCTCTGGGATGGGCGCACCCGCACGCTGCTGGCGGCTCGCGACCGGGCAGGGGAGAAGCCTCTCTACTGGAGCCTGACCGCCGCCGGCCTGCGGCTCGCCTCAGAGGTGAAGGCGCTGCTCGTGTGCCCCGAGGTGTCGCGAGAGCTGGATGCCGAGGCCCTGGACCAGTTCCTCACCTACGAGTACGTCCTCGCCCCGCGCACCATCCTGAAGGGCGTGCAGAAGCTGCCGCCCGCCAGCTACCTGACCTACCGGGACGGCCAGGTCGAGGTGACGCGCTACTGGGATGCGGCCGCGGTGCCGCTCCGCCCGTGGACCGACGCCGACGCCATCGAGGCCCTTCGCGACCGGCTGCGCCATGCCGTGGTCGGCCAGATGATGGCCGACGTGCCGCTGGGCGCGTTCCTCTCCGGGGGCATCGATTCGAGCACGCTGGTGGCCTTCATGAGCGAGGCTTCGCCCAGACCCATCAACACCTTCAGCATGGGCTTCGACGATGGCAGCTACAACGAACTGGCGTACGCGCGCGAGGTGGCCGCCACCTTCGGGACCAACCACCGCGAGCGGACGGTCACGCCGGCCCTCGAGCCGTTGTTCAACAAGCTGGTCGTGCACCTGGACGAGCCGTTCGCCGACGTCTCGATGTTTCCCACCTACATGGTGTCGTCGCTGGCGCGCGAGCACGTGACCGTGGCGTTGTCGGGCGACGGCGGCGACGAGCTCTTCGGCGGCTACGACGCCTACGAGGCCCAGGCACTGGCCGCGCGGCTGGGCGGGTTGGGTGAGGCGGTGATGCCGGCGCTCTCCGCCGTGGCCGCCAGCCTGCCGCCCACGGACAAGAAGAAGGGGCTGGTCAACAAGATCAAGCGCTTCACGTCAGGTGCGGCGTCGGCGCCGAGCGACCTCGGGCACTACCGCTGGATGGTGTACCTGAACGCCGCGGCCAAAGCGCGGCTCTATGCGACGGGACTTCGCGACCGGCTGCGCGCCCACGACGTGTACGCGCCGGTGCGCGATGCCCTCAGCCGTTTCTCGCAGGACGACCTCCTCAACCGGCAGCTGTACGCGGACCTCAGCCTCTACCTGGCCGACGACATCCTGGTGAAGGTGGACCGGATGGCCATGGCCACCTCGCTCGAGACGCGCGCACCGTTTCTCGACGCGGATGTCATGGAACTGGCCTTCTCGATGCCGGCCCGCCTGAAGATTCGGGGCGGGGAGCGGAAGTGGGTGCTCAAGCGGGCGATGACGGGCATCCTGCCTGAAGCCATCCTCACCCGCAAGAAGGAGGGCTTCAGCATCCCGATGAAGAACTGGCTCCGCCACGATCTGCAGCCGTTGATGCGGTCGCTGCTCTCGCCCGAGCGAATCCGCGGCCGCGGACTGTTCGATCCCGAGGAGGTGCGGCGCCTGATGGACGAGCACGTCGCCGGCCGCGAGAACCACGCGCACACGCTCTTTCCGCTGATGGTGTTCGAGCGCTGGGCCGAGGAACATCTCCGGTAGGCTTCAGTACTTCACGACGGAGCCCCGGGACTTCAT
Source organism: Acidobacteriota bacterium (assembly GCA_020851835.1). GTDB lineage: Bacteria > Acidobacteriota > Vicinamibacteria > Vicinamibacterales > UBA2999 > VFZN01. The sequence goes on along the minus strand of JADZBZ010000053.1, from coordinate 4,092 downwards.
GACGGAGCGCCGGGACTTCAGTCCCGGCGTCCCCGCGTCCCGGGTCCCCGCATCACGGCAGCCGGTAGAACGCCTCCACCATCGCCACCTCGTCCTGCACCCGCCCCTCGGTCCACCCGTGCTCGACGGCCAGGAGCGTGGCCGCGCGCTGGAGCGCGTCGTGGCCGGGGTGACCGGCCGAACCGGCTTCGGTGCGGCGAATGACGGCGTCACCCAGGGTCGTCGCCATCTCGTTGCGGGCGGCATGGACAATCTCGGCGCCCGTCACCTCGCACCGCGATCCGACGGTGTCGGAGAGCGCCGGGTCTTCGGCGGCCACCGCCTCGACCTGGACGCTGCCCGTGCCATAGGTGCGTGCCAGGCGACCGAGCGTGGCGGCCGACAGGCTGCCTTTGCCTGGCGCGGAGGCCCCCCGCACGAAGGTGGCGAGGTCGGATATGTCGCCGCCGGCCAGCGGTGTGTGGGCGGTCCGACACGCGGGGGGACGGTCGTGGCCGAGCGCGCGGAAGACGACATCCACGGCCTTCTCGGCGGTGTGCCGGGCGGTGGTATAGCGCACCCCGTGAATGGAGATCAGGCCAGGTGTCTGGTGCGCTGCGTGATCGACCACGGCACTCTCGCGAAGCAGGGTCACCTGGGTGCCGTGTCCCGACACCATGGGCAGCAGGCCGCGGTGCACGAGCCGGACGCGCGCCAGGTCCAGACCGGCACGAGGGAAGGCCGTGTCTCCCTCGCGGAGGAAGGCCTCCAGATCGGCGTGCGACACGGCGAGACGGTCCGGCGAGCCCTCGTGAACGTCGTGGCTGGTGCCCAGAATCGACCCGTCCCGCCACGGGACCAGGAAGAGGAACCGCCCATCCACGACGCCCCCGCACGCGTGGGGGCCGATTGGGAGATCCAGCACGAGGTTCATGGCGCGCGACAAGCGCGGAGCGGGAACGGCCGCGGCACCGCCCGGCAGGGTTCGCACCAGCTCCGGGGCCCACGCGCCGGCGGCGTTCACCACCACGCGCGCTCGCACGTCGAACGGGGTGTCCGACCCGGCGCCGCGGCAGCGGGCGCCGGCAACCCGGCCCGCCTCCACGAGGAACGTGCCGGCCTCGACGTGGTTGGCCACGACCGCGCCGGCTCTTGCCGCCGACTGTACGAAGGCGAACGTCACGCGGTCGACGCTGGTCATCTGATAGTCGTACCAGACGGCGCCGCCGGTGACGCCGTCGGGCGCGATCAGGGGATTCAGCGTCAACGCTTCGTCGCGTGCCACGACGCGACCGTCGGGCAGGTGCAGGGCTGGGTCGGTGAGTCCCTGATGGCGATCGCGCGCCACCAGGTCGTTCACCGCGAGGGCCACGCGCATGGCCAGTCGGCCTCGCGTGAGGCCGCCGCTGGTCGGGACGATGAAGGGGAGCGGCCGCACCAGATGCGGGACGATGCGGGCCACGGCCCGCCGCTCGCGGATGAATCGGCGCATCTGGACGAAGTTGAGGGCCTGGAGCGAGCGCAGGCCGCCGTGCAGCGTTTTCAGGCTGTTGAACGAACTGCCCCCGCCGAAGTCGCCGCGATCGATGAGGGCGACCGAGAGGCCGCGTTGGACAGCGTCCCACGCCGTGGCGGCGCCGTAGACGCCGGCGCCAATCACGAGCACGTCGAACACGGAGTCCGCCAGACGGCGGAGATCGCGCACCATCGAGGTATTGATTGTACGATAGAGGATTGGGACGCCGACGCAGATGACGCAGCATCAATCGCCATGGCCGCTGATGTCCCTCAATCGGTGTTGCGATGATTGACGAGATTCAGCGTTACTGGAACACACGCATCCACGACCTCGAGATGACCGACGAGCCGGTCGGCACCCTGGGCTTCTTCGACGCCCTCGATGGCTACCGGTTCGACAAGCTGCGATATCTACCTCAGTTGGTGGACTTCGGCGGGTTTCGTGGAGAGACGCTGCTCGAGGTGGGCTGCGGCATCGGCACCGACCTGGTGCGGTTCGCCAGGGGCGGCGCCGAGGTCACGGGCGTAGACCTGTCGCCGACGGCCATCGACCTGGCCGCGAACAACTTCGCGCTGCACGGGCTGGCGCCGGCCGAGTTGCGTGTCGCCAACGCCGAATCGCTCCCGTACGCCGACGAGACCTTCGACCATGTCTACGGCCACGGCGTCATACAGTACACGTCGGATCCCGCGCAGATGGTTCGCGAATGTCATCGGGTGCTGAAGCCCGGCGGGACGGCCATCTTCATGGTGTACAACCGCATCTCGTGGTTGAACGCGCTGTCCAAGGTCATGAAGGTGGCCCTCGAACACGAGGACGCGCCGTGCCTGAGGAAGTTCTCCAGCGCCGAGTTCTGCGCTTTGCTGGCGCCGTTTGCCGGCACGCGCATCGTGCCCGAGCGTTTTCCGGTGAGGTCACGGCTGCACGGCGGGTGGAAAGGACTGGTCTTCAACACGTGCTTTGTTGGCGCCTTCAATGCGCTGCCGCGGTCCTGGGTGCGGCCCTTGGGCTGGCACCTCATGGCTTTCTGCCGGAAGTAGTCGCCCGGGCGGTCGAGCAGGTCCCCGGCGGCGAGCTGGTGTTCCAGTCGGACCGCGAGGGGCCGGCGCGGGTCTTCGTGCTGGATATCGCCACCCGGGCCGTGCGGCGCGTCGGGCCGGCCGGCGACTGGTTCGACGAGGACCCGTCGTGGTCGCCTGACGGCTCGCGCATCGCCTTTGCGTCCACCCGCGGCGGAGGCGGCAATCTCGACATCTGGATCATGAACGCCGACGGCGGCGGCCTGGTGCGGCTCACCGACCACCGCGCCCCCGATCAGGACCCGGCCTGGGCCTCCGATGGTCGCAGCGTCTTCTTCACGAGCGAGCGGGACGGCCGGGGGGAGATCTACCGCGTGTGGCTCGACTCGCGGAAGGTAGACCGGCAGACGTCGGGCCTGGCGCGCGCCATCATGCCGGCCACCTCTCGCGACGGGCGCTACCTCGCCTGGTCGAGTCAGCTGCTCATCGGATTCACAATTCAGCTGCTGAACCTACAGACGGGCGAACTGCGGACGGTCGGCACCAGCGGCGGCGCGTGCCGTCCGGCCTTCTCGCCCGACACCCGGGAGATGGCGTTCGTCCATCTCGACGTCGAGCCGTCGCAGCTCGAGGCCGTCACCGAGTCGGGCCGGCGCACCCTGATTGCCGACCCGCGGCTCTGGGCGTACTACCCGGCCTACTCGCCCGACGGGCGCTACATCGCCTTCTCGGTGAGCCCGGAGCACCATGCCGGCGAAGACTGGGACCTCGCCGTCACCGACGCCGCGCGGCCGGGGGCCATCACGAAGCTCACCTCGGGTCCGGGGAACGACCGGGTGCCCGACTGGCGCCCGACAGGGCGGCGTTGACCAATCCTCGAACTTCGAGCGATACGGCTCTTCAGCGCACGCGAAAGATGGATACGGCGCGGTTGTGGAGCACCAGCTCGAAGAGGTCGGGCGCGTCGGAGAAGCGCGCCTCCGCCAGCGGGTGTTCCTTCCGTTCGGGCTCGCCCAGCAGCAGGTACTGGATGCCGTTGCGGGCGGCGAGGGCGTGAGCGGTGCTGGCGCTACCGGTTTCGAAGATCCACGATGCGCGCCGGGAACCCTCCTCGTACTTACGCAGCGGCACCATCGAGATGGGCAGGCCGACGCCCATGCGGCGCTCCGCGAACGCTGGCACGTAGGCCCAGCTCTGGCTGTCCCGCTGCAGCGGATCCACCTGGAAGACCGCGTCGGCCGGGGTGTGCGTCTTGATCCAGGCGAAGGCTTCCTGCTCTTCCGGCGACAGGATGAGCGTCCACGGGAACCCGGGGCCCATCGCCCAGTTGTAGACGTCCTGCGTGTTGTAGATGTCAATCAAGGTCGTCGGAAGGGCGGCCAGCAGCACGGCCGCAAGGGCAACGGCGGAAACCCGCCGCCACCCCACCCGCAATCCCGCCGCCCACTCGAAGACCACCGCCGCCAGTACGGTTGACGCCATGAACCACAGGTGGCCGACGCGCCAGCCGACATACACGTCCTGGTGGTCGCGGACGTCGACCATGAAGTAGAAGAAGACGCACGTCACCCACAG
>JADZBZ010000052.1 GCA_020851835.1 Acidobacteriota bacterium | reverse complement strand
CTGCTGATCAAGGACCTGAAAGTGTTCCTGCGCGACGTCAGCCAGTGGTCGCAGCTCCTGCTGCTGCTGGCGCTCGTCCTCGTGTATCTCTACAACTTCCGCGTGCTCGACCTGGAGCGGATCCCGACCATGAGCGGGTTCCTCAAGAACGTCTATGCCTTCCTGAACCTCGGCATGGCGGGCTTTGTCATGGCCACCGTGGCGGTGCGATTCGTGTTTCCCCTGGTCTCGGCCGAGGGCGCGGCATTCTGGATCATCCGCACGGCGCCGATTCCGCTCAGTGACTTCCTGTGGTCGAAATTCTGGACCGGGCTGGTCCCGGTGCTGCTGCTCAGTGAGGGCCTCACCATCGCGGGCAACGAGCTGCTTGGCGTCGACCCCTTCCTCAAGCGCGTCGCCGCCATCACCATCGTCTTCATGTCGTTTGCGCTGGTCGGCCTGGCGACGGGCCTCGGGGCGCGCTATCCGCGTTTCGCGGCCGACAATCCCAGCCAGGTGGCCGGGTCGTACGGCGGGGTCGCCTTCATGATTGTGGCGGTGCTGTTCGTGCTGGTGACGATTGTGCTGGTGGGTTGGCCGTCGTCGGTGTATCTGCTGCAACAGTTCCGGCGCACGCCGCTGACCCCCACGCGGCAGGCCCTCATGGCCGGCAGCTTCGTGCTCGCGGGCCTGGTGAGCGCCGGCACGTTCTGGTTCGGCATGCGATCGGGCGTACGGGCCCTTCAGGAGATGGACGGGACGCCGTCATGAACTCTCTTCCCGCGGCACAGTAGCCGGGCCGAGGGTCACCAGCAGGTCACCGGCTTCCACGACCGATCCCGCCGCCACGTCGATGTGCACCACCGCCGCATCGGCCGGGGCGTAGACAGGCGTCTCCATCTTCATCGCCTCGATCGAGAGCAGACGATCGCCCGCCTTCACGCTGTCACCGGCCCGTGCGCCAATCACCGATACCTTGCCCGGCATGGGAGCGGCCACGTGAAGAGGATTGGCCGGGTCCGCCTTCGCGTGGCGCTTCACGGCAACCTCGGCCGATCGGTCCACGACACTCACCTCGCGCGGTTGGCCGTTGAGCTCGAAGAACACGGTCCGGCGCCCGTCCTCGTGGAGCTCGCCCGTCGTGAGGTAGCGAATGATGAGCGTCTTGCCGCGCTCGATCTCCACCGCCGCCTCCTCTCCCGGCTGCAGGCCGTAGAAGAAGTTCGCGGTGGGTATCACCGACGTATCGTAGAACGTCTGTCGATGACGATCGAAGTCCTCGTACACCGTCGGATACAGGACGGAGGAAATCACGTCCTCGGGCGACGGCGCCCGGCCGGTTCGCTCCTCGAGGTCGGCCGCCCGGACACCCAGGTCTACCGGGGCCAGCATGGCGCCCGGGCGCTCGGTGATGGCCTCGACCCGTGCCGCTGAGAGGACGCGCTGCTGGAAGTCGGCCGGCCAGCCGCCCTCGGGCGTCCCCAGGAGGCCCTGCATCATCTCGACGACGCTTCGCGGGAAATTGGCCGATCCCCGGCCCTTCGCGATGTCGTCGGCGGTGAGGTCGTTGGTGACCATGTACAGCGCCAGGTCTCCCACGACCTTGCTGGAGGGCGTCACCTTGACGATGTCGCCGAGCAGGCGGTTGGCGGCGGCGTAGGCGTCACACACCTCGTGCCATCGCGACGCCAGGCCCAGGCTCTTGGCCTGCTGCCGCAGGTTGGTGTACTGCCCGCCCGGCATCTCGTGAACGTACACGTCGGGCGCCGGGGCCGCGAGGCCCTCGTCGAACGGATAGTAGAGCGTTCGGACCTCGGCCCAGTAGTCGCTCATCCGGTCGAGCGCGTCCTGGTCGAGCCCGGTGTCGCGCCCGCCGTGCCGAAGCGCCGCGGTGATGGCGTTCAGGCACGGCTGGCTCGTCATCCCGCTCATCGACGCCAGGGCGGCGTCGGCAATGTCCACTCCGGCCTCGGCGGCGTACAGCACGCTGGCCGCGTTGATACCGCTCGTGTCGTGCGTGTGGAAGTGGATCGGAACGCCGACCTCGTCTCGGAGCGCCTTCACCAGCGCGCGAGCCGCAAACGGCTTGCACAGGCCCGCCATGTCCTTGATGGCCAGGATGTGAGTTCCCATCCGGACGAGCTCGCGGGCCATCCGGACGTAGTAGTCGAGGCTGTACTTCGTCCGGGACGGATCCAGGATGTCGCCGGTGTAGCAGATCGCCGCTTCGCAAATGGCGCCGGTCTGGGCGCGCACTGCCTCCATCGCTACGCGCATGTTGCCGGTGGCGTTGAGCGAGTCGAACACGCGAAACACGTCGATGCCGTTGACGGCGCTCAGCCGGATGAACTCGCGGACGACGTTGTCGGGGTAGCTCGTGTAGCCCACCGCATTGCTCGCCCGGAGCAGCATCTGGAAGAGCACGTTGGGAATGCGCCGGCGCAGCTCCACCAGGCGGTCCCAGGGGTCCTCCTGGAGGAAACGCATGGCGGTGTCGAACGTGGCGCCGCCCCACATTTCGAGACTGAAGAGGCCGGGCAGCTCGCGCGCCACGGCTTCGGACACGGCCAGCAGGTCGCCGGTCCGCACCCGCGTGGCCAGCAGCGACTGATGCGCATCGCGAAACGTCGTGTCCGTGATGAGGAGCCGCCGCTCGTTCCGGACCCACTCCGCGAACTTCTCGGGCCCGAGCTGCTGCAACCGCTGGCGCGTGCCGGCCGGTGGGTCTACGAGGCGATCGATCGCGGGCGCCCTCGGCGGCTGCAGGATCACGTCCTTCCGCATGTTCTTCCGCACATCGTCCCGCCCGTTGACGATGACGTCGGCCAGATAGGTGAGCACCTTGGTCGCCCGATCGCGGGCCTCCGGAAACTCGTATAGCTCGCCGGTCCGGTCCACGAAGTCGGTGGTGGCCCCGCCGCTCACGAACGTCGGATGAAGGATGACGTTGCGCACGAAGCCGATGTTGGTCTTCACCCCGCGGATGCGGAACTCCCGCAGCGCGCGGTCGGCGCGGACGACCGCCTGGTCGAGCGAGGCGCCCCACGTGGTGAGCTTCACCAGCAGGGAGTCGAAGTAGGGCGTGATGACGGCCCCGCCGAAGCCGTTGCCACCGTCGAGGCGCACCGAGAAGCCGCCGGGAGAGCGGTAGGTCGTGATGCGTCCGTAGTCGGGAATGAACTGGTTCTGCGGATCCTCGGTCGTGATGCGGCACTGGAGCGCGACGCCGCGTGTCTGGATGTCGGCCTGTCGGGGAATCCCGAGCGGCGCGTCGTGCAGTCGGTGGCCGGCCGAGACGAGAATCTGCGCCTGCACCAGGTCGATCCCGGTCACCATCTCGGTGACGGTGTGCTCCACCTGGATGCGGGGGTTCACCTCGATGAAGTAGAACTCGCCGCGGTCTGCGTCGAGCAGGAACTCAACCGTCCCGGCGGCCCGGTAGGCCACCGACCGACACAGGCGGACCGCCGCATCGCAGATGGCTTCGCGCACCTCGCGCGCCAGACCCACGCTCGGCGCCACCTCGACCAGCTTCTGGTGGCGCCGCTGCACCGAGCAGTCGCGCTCCCAGAGGTGCACGAGGTTGCCGTGCGCGTCGCCCAGCACCTGCACCTCGATGTGCTTGACGCGCGGGATGAAACGCTCCAGGAACACCTCGGTGCGCCCGAACGCGGCGCCGGCCTCGCGCCGGGCCTCGGCGAGCCGTGCCGAAAGCTCCGACTCGGACTGCACGACGCGCATCCCGCGTCCACCGCCGCCGAAAAGGGCCTTGACGATCACCGGGTAGCCGATGGCCCGGGCCGCAGCGAGAGCCTCCTCGTCGGAAGCAACCTCCGCCTCGGTACCCGGCACTCTCGGCACCCCCGCCTCGGCCGCCAGCCGCCTGGCTGCGGTCTTGTCGCCGAACATCGCCAGCTGGTCGGCCGTCGGACCGATGAACCTGATACCGGCGGCCTCGACCCGGCGGGCAAAGTCTGCGTTCTCCGCCAGGAACCCGTAGCCCGGGTGCACCGCGTCGGCGCCAGTGGCATGGGCGACACCGAGAATGGCGTCGATGTCGAGGTACGAACGGACGGGTTCTCCCCCGGCGTCCGGCCCAATCAGAAAGGCTTCGTCCGCCTTGAAGCGGTGGAGGGAGAAGCGGTCTTCGTGGCTGTAGACTGCCACCGTCTTGAGCCCGAGTTCCGCGCCGGCGCGGAAGCAGCGGGTCGCAATCTCGGACCGGTTCGCAACGAGCAGTTTTTTCATGAGTGGCGCTTGGCACACGGACGAGCTACGGCACCTCGTCCAGCATCCGGTGACACGACTCGCAATCGGACGTGATGCTGGAACCATCCTTCGCCGTGTGGCTGCCGTCGTGGCAACGGAAGCAACCTTGCGACGCCATGTGGCCGATGTTGTCGGGATAGACGCCGAAGGTGACGTTCATCACCGGGAAGACGTTGCGCTGGTAGATGGTCTGCAGCGCCGCCACGGATTTCTCGAGAGCTGCGGCGTCGATCTCGCCCGACTGCGTCTGGTAGAAGCCGCGCAGGCCTTGATCGATGGCCGCCAGGGCGGCGTCCGTGCTCTGGTAACTCGCCTGCAGCAGCTTGACGCCTTCACGGCGGACGAACGGCAGGTTCCTGGAGACGCCGCCAGCAGTGATTTCGCGGTCCACGGCCTCCTCGGCCGACAGGGCGATGCGATGCGCCACCACGTTGTGGCAGTCGAGACAATCCATCGTCCGCCCCTGGCCCGCCGCAAGCTGGCCGGCGGTGACCCCGTCGGCCGAGAACTCCTGCACCGAGCCATCCGGCCGGGTCACCCGGACCCAGGGAATCTCCTGGCGCGCGTCGTCGGTATAGACGTAGTCGATCTTCAGGTTCGGGTTCGCATGCCAGTGAATGCCGCGGCCGGTGGGTGTGCCGGGTCCGCCCAGGTGAAGCGTCAAGGCCGTGGCGCTCTCGGTGTTCGCCTCGTCATCACCATAGGTGCGCCGCACCCGCACAGCATCGCCCACCGAACGCTCGGGCCAGTGACAGTTGCCGCACGTCTGGAGGGCGGGCCGCATGTCGGCCACACCTGGGATGGGGCGCGGATAGTTGTTCGTGACGACATGGAAGAGCTGCCGGAGGCCGGCCGTCTTGTAATGGACGAACGCCTCGCCGCCCTCGCCGATGTGGCACTGGACGCACGTGACGTTCGAGTGCGGGGCGTTCTGCCAGGCCGTGTACTGCGGGTGCATGGGCTCGTGGCACACCTGCCCGCAGAACTGCGGCGACTCCATCCAGTGCAGCGTGCCGTAGCCCGCCACCAGGAAGATCACGATATTGACGGCGGTGAACACCGCGATGCCCAGCCCGATCCGGCGCGTGCGAGCCTGGCGGAAGTCGATGACCGGCCACTCGTCGCCCTTCTCGCCGCGCGCGATCGCCCGCCGTTGCAGCGTCACCCCCCACGGGATGAGCAGCAGGCCCACGAGAAAGACGAGCGGAAGACCGACGAAGACGACGAGGCCGGCGTAGGGATTGGGGAGCATCCCCAGATACATCGCCAGCACCAGCGCAATGAAGACCACCGCCGAGGCGGTGGCCAGGCCGATGCCCGCCATCGCGAGCGGGTGACGAACCAGAAAGGCGCGATCGTGTTGGGCCACGCAAACCCTCCCCTTGGGCTCGACCGGGGCGTTACTTCAGGGTCATCAGGTAGGCCACGAGGGCGTCGACGTCTGCCGGTGGAAGCTTGGCGTAGGTCTTCGGCATCATCGGCTTCTTGGTCGACGTGGCCTTGGCGGCCGCGGCGACCGGATCGACAATCCATTCATGAACTTGCTCTTTCGTCAGCCGCGCGCCCACGTCGTCCAGTAGGCTGAGCTTGTTACCCTTACCCGCGATCTGGTGGCACATCGAGCACTTCTGCGTCGCGTACAGTTGCTCGCCCCTGGCCGCATCCTGGGCCGCGGCGGTTGTCGCGGGCAGCGTCAGCCCCGCCATCAGCATCAATCCCATTACCGTGCGCATTTTCAGACCTCCAGTGCCGGGCATCGCTCGCTGCCTG
>JADZBZ010000051.1 GCA_020851835.1 Acidobacteriota bacterium | reverse complement strand
TGATGGCGGCAGGGACCACTCACGTGGTGGTGCACACCGGCGCATGGGATCAGGATTACGCCCGCGCGCTGGACGCGTGGCTGACCGGCCGCGGTGCCCGGCGTCACGGAGACTTCGGCGGTGCGGCCGTCTACGAGCTGGCACGCTAGGCGATCGCACGGAAGTGGGCGCGGTCGTGCCGTACAAACGAACGCCGGGACTAAAAGTCCCGGCGCTCCTAATCTCGCCCACCGAATCTCGCCCGCCTAATCTCGCCCACCGAAGCTGGGCCGCCGAAGGTGGGCCGCGTTGTCAGGACGACAGGCCCGGCGGTTTACTTCCCGAGTGTCAGGCGAGCACCTTGATGACCACGCGCCGGTTCTGAGCGCGGCCGTCGCGGGTCTTGTTGTCGCTGGCGGGCTTGTCCTCGCCGTAACTGATGGTGTTCATCTTGTGGAGCGGCACCTGGTGCTGCTCGTAGAGATACTTCTTGACGGCCTCGGCGCGTTCCATACCCAGTTTCTCGTTGTACTTCGCGTCACCGACGCTGTCGGTATGACCCTCGATCTCGATCCATACCGCCTTCTTGTCGGCCTTCAGCTGGTTCACCATCTGGTCGATGGCCGCCTTGGCCTCGTCGGGCAGCTCGGCGGCGCCGAACTTGAACTTGCCGCTGTCTTCGCTGATCACCGTCTCGAAGATCAGCTTGCGCGTCTCGGCTTCGATGGCCGAGGAGCGCGCATCGGCGCGCTTGCCGACTTCCTGCGCCTGACCCGACGCGGCTTCGGCCGACTTCTGGGCGCTGGACGCGGCGGAGTTGGCGGCGGCCGCCTTCGAATCGACCTCGCCGATCTTCTGCTCGTTCTGCCGGACGCGCTCCTGGGTCTCCTCGACCGTCTTGCCGAGCGTGGTGACCTTCTCGTTGACCTCGCCCACCGATTCGCGGACGAAGCCTTTGGTCGCGCACGCCGGCGCGACGGCCAGCGTGGCGGCTGACAACGCGAATACCATGACTTGCTTACGCATATGACCTCCTGTAGGAATGCCGTTCTTTCAAGGCCCGCCGCGCGCTAAGGCCGCGCGGTCAGGTTGTAGCCGCCTCGCGCCCGTACGGTCTGCCTGTCGTCCCGCGTCCGAATCTCCAGCGGGTGCCAGCCGGTATCGGTCCCCGGCTCGAACCCGATCAGGTACAGGTTCCGCAGCTCGTCTATCACGTCCCTGGCGGCCCGAGTGCTCGACGCAGGGCCGCTTGCGTAGATCAGGGCGCCTCCGGTCCACCGGGCGAGGTCCTCGACCGTCCCGATGTAGGCCGGCGCGCGCCGGCCCGCCTGCGGCGTGGCGCGATCGGAGCCCGGATCGTCGATGCTGAGCACGGTGGCAATGACATAGACCGGCACGTCAATCGCCGCCGCCACGCCGGACACCTCTGCCGGCGTCCGAGCGCTCGAAGTGTCGATGCCATCGGTGAGCACCACGACTGCGCGCCGCAGGTGGTTCCGGGCGGCCACACGATCGGCCGCCTCGGCGATGGCGTCGTGCAGTGAGGTGGCCCCGAACGGATCGACCTCCCCCAGCGCGCCGTTCAGAGCACGCGTATCGACCGTAAACGGGGCCACCTCGTGCAGCCGGCTGTCAAATGCAAACAGCGCGGCTTCGTCGCGGCCCGGCTCGAGCAGTTCGAGCAGATGATGGGCCGCAAATTTCGCAGCAGTGAACCGAGCGGCGACGTTCATGCTGCCGCTGATATCGAACAAGATCGCCAGGCTCAGGGGCGCGCGCTCGGTGCGGAACTGGCTGATCGCCCGATGTTGGCCGCGATCCAGCACTTCGAAGTCCCGGGCCTCGAGGCCACTCACGAGCCGCCCCTTTCTGTCTCGGACCGTCGCGCTCACCGTGACGAGATCGACGCCCGACTTGAAAACCGCCTGACCGCCTTCCGCGACTTGTGCCAGCAACGGGTGAGACCCCAATATCAGCCACAAACCCAGCATGCTGGCGGCGAGGAGGCACCGCTGCATGCAGGGATGATAACCAAGATTCTTGCCAACTTCGTAATTCATTGATTCTAAATATGTTATCACTGTCTTGTCGTCCGGATCCCAGCGTATCGATCCATGTAATAGTGTAGTTCTTGCATGGCTCGCGATGCCGGGCACGTCGTCTCTCGACGCCGCTACGCGCCTCTTCCCCGGCACCTGCTACCATGTTTCCCCATGTCCACCGTCACCTCTGCCATCCGCACCGCTCAGCGCGTTGACCGCTTCACCTACGCCATCAGAAATATCGTCACCGAGGCCCGCAAGGTCGAGGCCGCCGGCACGAAAGTTCGGTACCTCAACATCGGCGACCCGAATCAGTTCGGCTTCCTCACGCCGCCCCACCTGATCGAGGCCGTAACCCGGGCCATGCGCGACGGCCACAACGGCTACACCGCGTCGCCAGGCATCGTGGAAGCGCGCGAGGCCGTCGCCGCCGACTTCGGCCGCCGCGGCGTCGAGGTGGGACCCGATCGCGTGCTGATCACGTCGGGCACGTCCGAAGGCATCGAGCTGGCCCTGACGGCCATCGTGGACGAAGGCGAGGAAGTGCTGGTGCCGTCGCCGACCTATCCGCTGTACACGGCGGTGCTCGCGAAGATTGGCGCCTCGCCCGTCTACTACCGGACCGATCACACCAACGCGTGGCTGCCGGATCTCGATCACCTCCGGCGCGCCATCACGCCGAAAACGCGCGCGCTGGTCGTCATCGATCCCAACAACCCCACCGGAGCGATCTATCCGGACGACATGCGCCGCTCGCTCATCGAGCTGGCCGACGAGCACGGCCTGGTGATTCTCGCAGACGAGGTGTACGGCGATCTCGCCTACGACGGACCGGTGCCACCGATGGCACGGCTGGCGCCCGAGGCGCCGATCATCAGCTATTCGAGCCTGTCGAAGGCCTATCTCGCGCCCGGCTGGCGGGCGGGCTGGATGGCAGTGGGCACCACGCCGCGGCTCGACCCGGCCCTGGCCGCCATCAAGAAGCTGGCCGACGGCCGTCTGTGCAGCCCCGGTCCGATGCAGTACGCCGTGGTGGCCGCGCTTGGCGGCGACCGCTCGCACCAGGACGGCTTCCGTCGCGAGTTGCGCCTGCGTGCCGAGCTCACGGCCTCGCGCCTCAACGCCATCCCGGGCATGTCGTGCGTCGCGCCCCGTGGTGCCTTCTATGCCATGCCGAAAATGACGCTGCCGCCGGGCAAGACGGATCGCGACTACGTGCTCGGCCTGCTGCGCGCCACGGGCATTCTCGTCGTGTACGGATCGGGCTTCGGCACCGATCCGACCGACGGGTTCTTCCGGGTGGTGTTCCTGGCGTCGCCCACGGAGCTGGGCGCGATCTACGACGAGATGGCCGCGTACCAATTCGCGTGATCGGCGCGCCCGCCGGCAGCCCGCGCCCTGAGGCCTGGCCTTCGACCCCGTCACGCCTTCGGCCCCCGGCGCCGGGCACGACGTGGCTCGTCGCGCTCGGCTACACGGCTCTGGCGCTGGCGTTCACCTGGCCTCTCGCGCTCGGCCTGGCCCGGGACGTGCCGGGCGACCTGGGTGATTCGCTGCTCAACATGTGGATCCTGGAGTGGGGCGCTCAACACGCGCCCCACCTCCTGACGGGCCGCCTCTCCTGGCAGGCTTTCTGGAACGGCAACATCTTCCATCCCGAGCCGTACGCGCTGGCGCTCTCCGAGCACCTCTTCGCGCAGGCGCTGCAGATTGCGCCGGTGTATGCGCTGACCGGCAACATCATCCTCTGCTACAACCTGGTGTTCCTCTCGACGTTCGTGGTCTCGGCGATCGGCGCCTACCTGCTGGTGCGGGATCTAACAGGCGACTGGCGGGCCGGCGTCATCGCCGGATTGGTGTACGGCTTCCTGCCGTACCGCATCTCTCAGATCCCGCACGTGCAGATCATGAGTTCGCAGTGGATGCCGCTGGCCCTCTGGGGCTTCTATCGTTACGTCGATCGCCGATCGCGTCTGGCCCTGGCCGGCGGCACGGCGGCGCTGGTCCTGCAGAACTGGTCGTGTGGGTACTACCTCCTCTTCTTCGCCCCGTTCGTGCCCCTGTTCGCCGTGCAGCGGCTCTGGGCAACCGGCCGGCTGCGGGACCGCGCCGCCTGGGGCGGGCTGGCGACGGCCGGTATCGCCACGGTCGTGTGCACGGTGCCGTTCCTGCTGCCGTACCGCGAAGTGCAGCGGCTCTACGGATTCGATCGCGGCTTGGGAGAGGTGCTTGCCTTCTCGGCCAATGTCTGGTCTTACGCGACCGCCGCCGAGCCGATTCACCTATGGGGACACGTGCTGCGAATGTACCCGCACGGTGAAGGCGAAACGTTTCTCGGCGTCACCGCGCCCCTGCTCGCCTTGGTGGCGCTGGTGGCGGCCGCCGTCCTGGCGCGGCGCACCTCCACCGTGCCGCCAGCCGCCGGCAGGCGGCGCATGGCGGCCGCCGCCCTGGGACTCGTGCTCGTGCTCCAGACGATCGCCCTGCTGACCACGCTGCTCGTCGGCGGCTTCAAGACGACCATTGCGGGCCTGGCGGTACGCGCCTCGACGCCGCTGCGTGTGGCCCTGCAGACGCTGCTGGCCCTGGCGGCGCTGCTCTGGACCTCGCCGTCGATGCGCGACATCGCCCGTCGCTTCTTCTCGGCGCCAGCGGTCTTTTTCGCCGCGCTGATGCTGCTGGCGATGTGGCTGTCACTCGGTCCCGACCCGTCCGCCGGGCCGGCGCGCGTGTCGGACATCGGCCTCTACAGCCTGCTGTACGACTACGTGCCGGGGTTCACCGGCCTCCGCGTGCCGGCGCGCTACGCGATGATCGCGGGGCTGTTCCTTGCGATGACGGCCGGATACGGCGCGGCGGCCATCGCGCGCCGGTCGTGGGGTCCGGTGGCCCTGGCAGGGCTGGGCGTGCTCGTCTTCGCCGACGGCGCGGCCATGCCGCTCCAGATGAACCACACGTGGGGTACCGAGGAGGCCATTCCGCCGGCCCGCGTGTACCCGGCGTCGGCGCTGCCGCGCGTCTATCAGCGCATCCGGGCCCTGCCGGCCGGCACGGTGGTGGCGGAGTTCCCGTTCGGCGATGCCGCGTGGGAAATCCGCGCCGTGTACTACGCGGCGGCCCACGACAAGCCCGTGCTGAACGGCTACAGCGGCGCCTTCCCTCCGGCCTACCTCGCGCGCGCCGCGGCGCTTCGCCGATTCGCCGAAGACGGCGACCGTGCCTGGCAGGCACTGCTGGACGCAGGCACCACGCACGTGGTGGTGCACATCCCCGCCTTCAAGAACCCCGATCGTGGGCGCCAGCTCCTCTCGTGGCTCGAGACGCGGGGCGCGCGCTACGTGGAGAGCTTTCCGGAGGGAGACGCGATCTACGAGATGCCGCGATAGCGCGAAGGCCCGCGCGGTGCGGGCTGCCCGGTTCAGGCGATGCCGGTATACTCCACGCGTGAGCGCCTCCCTGGACACCTGCACCCGTGCCCGACGGGAACTGGCCGCGAATTAGGGCCGTATTACTGCAAGATGCCGCCCGCCCCCAAGCCGCGGGACTTCCTGTCAACCTACACCGAGGACCTCAACGCGCAGGACCTCGGCAAACTGTTCACGCGCGAAACGCCCGAGGCGTACCGTTTCTTCGCGCGCGGCGTGAATACGGCTGAGCTCGAAGGCTTGTCTCGAAGTCGCCGCGCCATCAAGTACCTGCAGGCGTTCTTCCTGGCGTTCACGATGCGCCTGTCGCCCGCCCGTCGCGCCATCTATGCGGTGGCGCTGGTGACGTCGGTCATCGGGCTCTTCGAACTGTTCCAGGGCTTCGGCATCCTGTCCTTCAGAGTTCCCATTGCGCTCTTCTTCGTGCGCTTCGGCGTGCCGGCGCCCCTCTTCTCCGACGGAACCCTGTGGCTGCTCTTCGGGTTCCTCCTGCTGAACCTGCTGGTTCTGCTCGAAGTCGCCGACCGGCTCTCTCTGAAACGCGACCTCGAAGTGGCGCGGGAGATCCAGCGGGCGATGCTACCCGAAGGTACCTGGTCGGGCCCCGGTGTCGAGGCCTTCGGGCTGACGCAGCCCGCCAATACGGTGGGCGGCGACTTTTACGACATCCTGCCGCGTCCCGATGGCACGGTGCTGCTGGCCCTGGGAGACGTGGCGGGCAAGGCCAGCCCGGCAGCCCTGCTCATGGCGCTTCTGCTGGCCATCCTCCGGACGCTGGTGGACGACAACCTGCCGCTGCCCCAGCTGGCGCACCGATTGAACATCCAGGTCGGGCGTCATGCGCCGGCCTCGCGGTTCATCACCCTGTTTCTCGCGTCATTCGATCCGCGGAGCGGCACGCTCACCTTCGTCAACGCCGGCCAGACGCCGCCCCTGCTCCGCAAGCACGACGGCGCCATCATCCGGCTCAGCACGGGCGGCGTGGCGCTGGGCATGTTCGAAGGCTCCGAATACGAGCAGGGGCACATCGAGCTCGAGGCCGGCGACGCGCTGGTGATGTACACCGACGGCATCACCGAAGCCGAGAGTCCCGATGGCACGCCGTTCGACGAGGCCGGGCTCGAGCGGACGCTGGCGCTCCACGCGGGTGCGCTCGGGACCGCCGCGGCGGCTGAGCTGGGCCGCGCCGTGTTCGAGGCCGTGGAGCGGCATCGACGCGACACGCGACTGTCGGACGACCTCACCGTGCTGGTGCTCAGCCGCCTGACGAATTCGCTCGCCATCTAGGCGTCGGCTGACGTCTAATTTTCGTATGCGAGGGGTTTTGGTCCTCTGCCTCGCTCTCGCCCTGCCGGCGACGCCAGCCGCCGCCCAGCCCATCGAGGCGCCGAGCGCCGAGGACCTTTCGATTCCGGCGTTCCTGGAAGCGGTGCAAACCGCCATCTCGACAATGGACCGCCAGCGCTGGATCGATCTCCTCTCGTCCACCGCCGACCAGCAGCAGGCCGTGGACTTCTTCGAGGCGATGGTGCCGCAGGGCATCACTCGCGTCGTGATCAAGGAACGCGGCCGCGCTCCGCTGGCCGGCGCCCTGCCCGGCGACGGCTACTCGCTAATCACCGAGGTGTTTCTCGAAACCGGCCCGCGCGGCCGCATCGCCACCTGGACGCTCGACATCAGGAAGCCGCGCGGCGAGACCGCGGATCGCCAGCCCTGGCGCATCGTCTCCCAGGATCGCCTGTCGTCGCTCGAGGGCCTGCATCGCCTCGCGCTGCGGCCCGACAGGCAGTACGCGGCGCAGGGGCTGGTGATCCGGTCGGTGGACTTCGAGTTGCGTCTACCCTCGGGCCAGGTATTCGTCGCCGAGACGCCCGAAGGCGTCACCGCGCTCGTGCTGCTCGGCGACGGCATGATGTCCTTCACACCGGCACCCAAAGAGGAGCGCGGCCAGGTGCGCATCTTCAGCG
>JADZBZ010000050.1 GCA_020851835.1 Acidobacteriota bacterium | reverse complement strand
GACAACACTTTCAAGATCCGGGCCTATCGCAATGCCGCCGATGTCGTGGGCCATGCCGCCGAGGCCGTGAGCGGCATGGACGCGGCAGCGCTGCGGGAGTGGTCCGGCATCGGCAGGGATCTCGCGGCGCGCATTCTCGAGATTGCCACCACCGGAGACTGTGCGGTCCGGCAGGAGTTGCTCGCCGAGTTTCCGGTGACGCTCCTCGACGTACTGGCGCTGCAGGGGGTGGGCCCGAAGACGGTGACGCGCCTCTACCGCGAATCGGGACTGGCGAGCCTGCCGGACGTGGAGGCGGCGGCGCGCGCCGGGCGAATCCGCGGGATGAAGGGGCTGGGCGCCAAGAAGGAAGCCCTCATCCTGAAGGCGCTCTTGGAACGCCAGCAGCACTCAGGCCGGCACCTGCTGGCCGACGCCACGCGCATGGCCGCGGCGCTGATCGAGTGGCTCGAGGCCGCCCGCGCGGACCTCGAGATCGAGCCGGTGGGCAGCCTGAGGCGCGGCGCCGAGACGTGCGGTGACATCGACCTGCTCGGCGTGGGATCTGACCCGGACCTGCTCGAGTTGTTCACGACCTATCCCCAGATGGAGCGCGTCCTGGGCCGGGGCGATACAAAGGCATCCATCCTGCTGCGAGGCGGCCTGCAGGCCGACCTGCGCGTGGTGGCCGCCGACGAGCGCGGCGCGGCCCTCCAGTACTTCACCGGCTCGAAGGCGCACAACATCGTCCTGCGCGACCGTGCCCTCGAGCGCGGCTGGCGACTCAATGAGTACGGACTGTTCCGGGCCTCAGACCAAGTCCGTCTGGCCGGACGGACCGAAGAGGAGATCTACGAGAAGCTGGGCCTGGCGTGGGTCCCGCCCGAGTTGCGCGAGAACCGGGGTGAAATCCAGGCGGCCATCGACGGAACCCTGCCCCGCCTCGTCGAGGCAGGCGACTTGCGCGGCGACCTGCACGTCCACACCAACGAGACCGATGGCCGGGACACGCTCGAACGGATGGCCGGAGCAGCGGCGACGCGCGGCCTGGAGTACGTCGCCATCACGGATCACAGCCGGTCGCTCGCCATGGCCAACGGGCTGGACCAATCGCGCGCGCTGGCCCACGCGGAGAGGATTCGGGGACTCAACGGCCGCTACAAGGGACTCACGCTGCTGGCCGGCATCGAGTGCGACATCCTGCCGGACGGCCGCATGGATCTCGAGGACGACTGCCTGGCGGCGCTCGACCTGGTGATCGGATCGGTGCACATGAGCCTGGCCCAGGACGAGGCCGAGATGACGGCCCGGCTGATTCGCGCTATCGAGCATCCCCACGTGGACATCATCGGCCATCCCACGAACCGGCTGCTGCTCCGCCGGCCCGGCTCTCGCGTGCACATCGAAAAGGTCGTGGACGCCGCGGCCGCCAACGGCGTTGCCCTGGAGATCAACTCGCAGGCCGATCGGCTCGACCTGTCGGACAGCCACGCGCGCCTGGCCAGGGACCGTGGCGTAAAGCTCGTGATCTCCTCGGATGCTCACGCCACCTCGGAACTGGACTTCACGCGCTGGGGCCTGCTCGTCGCCCGCCGCGCCTGGGTCTCGAAGCAGGATGTCCTCAACACGCTGCCGCTCGAGGCGTTCCGGCGCGCGATCAAGCGCGGACGCTGACCGGATACCGGTATACTCCCCAGCCGTGGATCCCGTCGCCGAAATCAAGCGCCTCTACTACGGCACGACGAAAGCCACCATCCAGGCCGACCTGGAGCGGGCAATCGAGCTGCTCAAGTCACTGTCCAGCGAAGACGACCGGCAGCGGGCGGCCGTCTACATGGACGGCCTCTCACAACTGCGATCGGAGTGGCGGGTTACTTCTGCGCCAGGGCGATCTTCTTCCGCGCGGCGATCCGCAGCGGCTCCGGCACGTTCCGGTCGATCGACAGGCCGCGGAGGTCGCGGTCGTTCAGGCGGTGGATCAACGTGAGCGACATGGCCAGCGGCGTCTTGGGGTTCTTGGTCAGGCCCAGCATGATCCCGTAGTTCTTCATCCAGCCGCGCGCCTGCCCGATCGTGCGCAGCACATCGTCGGAGACGTTGGCCATGCGGGCGAAGGTTTCAACCTCCTGCTCGGTCAGCTTCGGACAGCTCAGCACCGCCGACGCCACCATCTTGTTCGGATCGCGAATCAGCAGGGTCCGCATCTCGCGCGTGCCCTTCATGGCCGCCTTGACTTTCTCGGGCACCGACATCTCGCTGACCCGCCTCGCCGTGAGCACCTTCTGCTCGGCGGTCTGCTCGTCGGCGCCGTAGTCGGTCCGATCCTCGTCCACGAGCGGCGCGTCCATGCCGTCGGCGGGCCGGGCGGCGGGGACGACACCCCGGGCGACGAAGAACTCGCGCACCTCGGTGCTCACGTCGGCCCGGGCAATCAGTCCCGCCAGGGCGGCCTCGGGCAGGCGCGACAGGGTGCGCTCGGCCGTCGCGCGCACTTCTTCGTCAGAGTCCGACACCAGCAGCATCAGCAGGCCGAGCTGCTCGAGGGGTCTCGGCGAGATGGCGCCGGCCGCAGCCAGCAGGCGCAAGTCGCGAGCCACCTCGCCCCGCCGGAAGAAGTCCAGCAGCGGCGTTCGCAGACCCACGTCCATCAGCGTGACACGAGGAAGAAGGAGTAGTCGTCGCGTCCGATGCGCGCCGACAACGGCTCGCCGGCCGCGCCCAGCAGGCGCGCGGCCCGGCCGTTCACGCTGAACTGGACGACGCCGGCATTGTTGCCCGTCAACTCCACGGCATCTCCGAAGGCCACCTGCAGCGATTCGCCCGCTTCAAAGGTGCGACCCGCCACCATGCCCCCGTCGGCCATCACTTGCAGCTCGCAGCGAGCCGAAATCGTAATCAGCATCGTGACTGGCCGGGCCGCGGGGGGCGGCGGCTCGAAAAACCCGCCGGCTGGAACGATCTCGGGGCGCCAGGTGTTGGAACCGTGGTTCGGCGTCAGTGCCGGTGGCCGGTCGACGGCCCGCCGTTGGGGCGCATTACCGAAATAGGCGACGCCGATGAGCAGTGGAATCACGGCCCCCACGGCAGCCAGGAGACGACGCCACACCTGGCCGGTCCTCACCGGCGCCTCGACTACGGCGTTCGAGGCCTCTGGCCGGGCAAGGTCGTCCGGAAATTCGTCGAGAAAGCTGACCAGCGTCTGCTCAGGGTCGAGGCCCAGCTCCTTGGCAACGGCCCGGACCAGCGATCGCCGGTAAATGCCGGGCGGCAGAGCCGCGAGGCGGCCCTCTTCGAGCGCCCGCAGGACTGGCGTCGAGAGCTTCGTGGCGTCGGCGAGCTGCCGATGTGACACACCCCGAGCCTCGCGCGCCTCCTTCAGGCGTTCCGTGATGCGAGCTGGCCGGTCAGAGCGGGTCGCCACAGGTCGTCGGAGATTCGGGGATCTGACAGAACCGCTGACCAGTCAGCGGTCAAGACCCCGAGTGTAGGGAACACCATCAGATGTGTCAAACGCCAAACGCATCCGCATGACTCGCTCCTTCACGAACTCGGTCACGTCGGTCCCACCCGTAGGAAGGAACCACCCAATCGCCGCCACGCCCGACGCCCCGGCGGCCACCGCCCGAGGCACGTCGAGCTCGGTCAGTCCCCCAATCGCCATGACCGGGACATCCCCCGCCGCGTCCACGACGTCCCGCAACCCGTCCCATCCCAGCGTCGGGCCCATGCGGGCTTTCGATGCCGATGGCAGGACCGTCCCCGCGAGCAGATACGAGGCGCCGGCCGAGTGCCGGGCCGCGTCGGCCGAGTGCACCGAGCGGCCAACCAGCCACTCGGGCCGCGGCGCGAGCGACCGCGCCTGTCCGGGCGACAGCGACCGTTCGGGCAGGTGCACCCCGCCG
The DNA here is from genome assembly GCA_020851835.1 of Acidobacteriota bacterium. Lineage (GTDB taxonomy): Bacteria > Acidobacteriota > Vicinamibacteria > Vicinamibacterales > UBA2999 > VFZN01. The sequence continues at coordinate 91 of JADZBZ010000050.1, read as the reverse complement.
GCGTCGACCGCGAGGGCAACATCGAGCCGGTCGTTGAGCACCACGCGCGCCCGGCTCTCCGGCAGCTCGGCGAACACCTGTCCGAGGAACG
>JADZBZ010000049.1 GCA_020851835.1 Acidobacteriota bacterium | reverse complement strand
GGCTACGCCTCGCTCGATTCGGCCATCCAGGCCGTCCGCGGCGGGGCCTATGACTACCTGCCCAAGCCCTTTTCCCTGGGCCAGCTCGAGGTGATCCTGCAGCGGATTACCGATCGGGCTTCGCTCGAGGAGGAGAACCGCCGTTTGGTTTCTGCGGGGCAGCGGATGAGCGATCGGCTGGCGTTCTCGTCGCTGACGGTGGTGGAAGACCGGCTGGCGGCGATCGAGTCGGCGCTGGCGCGGATCGAGTCGTGCCTCGGCACGGCCGTGGGAGCGTCGTCGCCCCGACGCTGAGTGTCGGCGGGACGGCACGGCGCCTGGCGCGGGGTTGCGCCGGGCATCGGGCCGGCACACGGACTCGTGCGCGGCGTACGCGCCCCCGGACCCGGAGTGACGGGCGTCGAACCCCTCGCCCCCATTCACCGGGGCCGGGGGCTTTCTGCCCCGTGCCGCGCCCGCGGCATCGCTCTTGCTACGGCTGCGGGCATCGTGAACGAGATCACCGATCGCGCGATTCTGACGGCGCTGGGGCGCCAGATGAGCAACGCCGTTCAGCGCCAGTCCGTGGCGGCCGGCAATCTGGCCAACCTCGACACGCCCGACTACAAGGCACGAGCCGTCGCCTTTGGTGACGTGCTCGACGGCGAACTCGACGGTACCGCGCCGCTGGCTCGCACCAACGCGGGGCACCTCGGCGGCCCGCCGCCCGCCGGCGGCGCCGAGGGCGAAGTCGACGGCCTGCCGGCGCGCCGCGACGGCAACACGGTGCAGCTCGATCGCGAGCTGCTCACCATGACGCGCGCGTCCGGGGAGTTCAGCGCCGCGCAGACCGCGCTGGCCGCCAAGTTCCGCCTCGTCCGCTACGCCATCAACGAGGGCCGATAGCCATGTCCACCCTGCACGGAGCCATCGACGCCAGCGCCAGCGCGCTCAATGCCCAGCGATCGCGCATCGAGGTGGCGGTGTCGAACATCGCTAACGCCGAGTCCACACGGGGGCCTGACGGGCAGCCCTACCGCCGCCGCGACGTCGTGCTCGCCACCGAGCCGATGGAGACCTTCGACCAGGCGCTCGGCCGTGCCGGCGCGGTGGGGGTGCGCGTGGCGGGCGTGGTGGAGGACACCGAGCCGTTCCGCCGTCACTACGAGCCGTCGCATCCCGACGCCGATGCCCAGGGCTTCGTCGCGATGCCCAATGTGGACGTGCCCGAGGAGATGGTCAACATGCTGGGCGCCGCGCGCGCCTATCAGGCCAACCTCACCGCCATCGGGCTCATCCGCGACACCATTCAGAAGTCGCTCGAGCTGGGACGATAAGCCATGCCTCTCGACGCCATCACCGCTTCGTCACTGCTCACGCGCGCCGCCCGCACCGGCGCGGACTCCTCGGGCCCCTCGGCCACGGGAACCGGCGCCTCCGCCTCGGCCGGCAGCTTCGGCGACGCGCTCTTCGGGATGATCGAAACCGTGGATCGCACCGCCGGCCAGGCCAACACCGCCATCGCCGACATGGTCCGCGGCACCGGCGACGTCCACGAAGCCATGATCGCGCTGCAGCGCGCCGAAACCTCGCTGCAGCTCACCGTCCAGGTCCGCAACAAGCTCGTGCAGGCGTACCAGGACGTCATGCGGATGCCGATCTAGCCGTCACCCAATCGCTAGTCACCCAATCGTCAACAATCCAATTCGTCAATCGCCAACCGCGACATCCTTCGCCGTGAACCCCGACCAGATCCTCGCGCACCTCAAGCGCCTCACCACGACCCTTACGCCGCGGCAGCTCGCCAGCCTCGTCGGCGTCTTCGTCGCGGTCGTGGCCGTCGTCGGGGGGTCGGCCTACTGGGTGAGCACTCCCACCTACACCCTGCTCTATTCGGACCTCGATGCCGAATCGGCCGGAGCCGTCGTGACGCGGCTCAAAGCCGCGAAGATCCCCTATCAAATCGAGGAGGGCAGCCGGGCGATCCGCGTACCGGCCGACCGCGTGGACGAACTGCGCCTCGACATGGCGTCGCAGGGCCTGCCCACCAGCGGCCGCATCGGCTTCGAGGTATTCGACCGGACGGCGTTCGGTACGACGGAGTTTCTCGAGCACGTGAACTACCGGCGGGGCCTCGAAGGCGAGCTCGCGCGCACCATCGGTACCCTTGCCGAGGTCTCGAGCGCCCGTGTGCACATCGCTCTGGCCAAAGAGTCGCTCTTCGTGAGCGATGCCCAAGAGGCCAAGGCCTCGGTCGTGCTGAAGCTGCGCAACAACAAGCCGCTCGCCGCTTCGACGGTCAACGGGATTGCCGGGCTCGTGGCCGCCAGCGTCGAGTCGCTCCGTCCCGAGGCCGTGGTCATCGTGGACACCTTCGGCCGGCCGCTGTCGCAGGCGAAGGGCGAGGAAGACGAAGCCACCGGTGCCTCGCTCGAGCGTCAGCAGCGCATCGAGCGCGAGCTGGCCACCAGGGTGGTCGCCTTGCTCGAGCCGGTCGTCGGCCCGGGCCACGTCCGCGTGAACGTCTCGGCCAGGCTCGACATCCAGTCGCAGGAAGAGACCGAGGAGCGATGGGACCCGACGACGGTGGTCCGCAGCCGCCAGGCGTCGAGTGACAGCGCCGCTTCCACCGCCGCCGGCGGCATTGCCGGCGCCCGCGCCAACGCGCCGCCCACGGCCTCGACGGCCCCGCCGGCGGCGCCCGCTCCGGTGCTGTCGGTCGCCGCCCCCGGCGCGCGCACGACCGAAACCACCAACTACGAGGTGAGCAAGCTCACTCGTCACACCATCGTGCCGCAGGGCCAGCTGTCGCGCCTGTCGGTCGCCGTGATCCTCGACGACGAACGGGCCACGACGCGGGCCGCGTCGGGCGAGGCGCAGGTGACCAGCAAGCCGCGGAGCGCCGAGGACATCGAGCGCATCCAGCATCTGGTGGCCGCCGCGGTCGGCCTCGATCCCGAGCGCGGCGACCAGCTGACGGTGGAGAACGTCTCCTTCGGCGACCAGGCGCCGCTGCCGGAAGACGAGCCAATCGGGCCCACCTGGATGGAGATCCCCCGGCAGGTCGCACCCTACGCGCCACAGATCATCCGCGTCGTCTCGGTGCTGACGATTGCGCTCCTCGCGGTGGTGATGGTGCTGCGGCCCATGATGCGTGCCGCCTTCCCTGCCCCGCGGCTGCAGGCCGTCGCCGCCGACGGCACGGTCGGACCGTCGGCCCGCACGGTGGCCGAGATGGAAGGGGCCATCGAGGCCGAACTCGACGCCGCGCTCGGCCCCATCGGCGAGGGTCGTCGCCTGCCTGTGCTGGCCAAGCGCATCGCCCGGCGCGCCGAAGAGAAACCCGAGGAGCTGGCCCGCCTGGTCCGGACCTGGCTGGCCGAAGAGGACCGGTAACCGCCGATGGCCGTGGTCAACGCCCAGAAGCCGCTCAGCGGCGCACGCAAGGCCGCCATCGTCATGATGGCGCTCGGCGAGGAGAGTTCCGCCAAGCTGCTGGGGCATCTCGAGGATCACGAAATCGAGCGGATAGCCCGCGAGGTGGCCTCGATTACCAGCGTGCCGCCCGAGCTGGGCGAGGCGGTACTGAGCGAGTTCCATGAGATGACGGCCGCCACCGACCACATCGGCCTCGGCGGCGTGGACCACGCGCGTCGCCTACTGACCAAGTCGGTTGGCAACGACCGCACGCGCCGTATTCTCGAGCGTGTCGCGCAGACCTTCGCCACCAACGCAGGCTTCCAGACGCTCGAAAAGGCCAACCCCCAGCAGCTCTCGAAGTTCATTCTCGGCGAACACCCGCAGACCATCGCCCTCGTCCTGGCACACCTCAACGCCTACAGCGCGGCGCAACTGGTCTCGCAGCTGCCAGATCAGATGCGGACCGAGGTGCTGGTGCGGATGGCGAGCATCGAAGACATCTCGCCCGAGATCATCGGCCGCATCTCGGGCGTGATCGACCAGCGGCTCAAGTCGCTGGGCGGGCCCACGCGCGAACAGCACGGCGGCGTGCGGGCCGTGGCCGAGCTCTTCAACCGCCTCGACCGCAGCGTCAGCCAGGCGACGCTCGAGCACATCGAGAGCGAATCGCAGGACCTGGCCGTGCAGATTCGCAACCTGATGTTCGTGTTCGAGGACCTCACCAGCGTCGAGGACACCGGCATCCGCGAGATCGTCAACCGGGCCGACAAGAAGATCCTCACCATCGCCCTCAAGGGCGCCAGCGAGGAGATCCGCCAGCGCTTTTTCGGCAACATGTCGAAGCGCGCCGCCGAGCTCATCAAGGAAGAGATGGAGATCATGGGCGCCGTGCGCCTGCGCGACGTCGAAAAGGCGCAGCAGGAAATCGTCGCCATCGCCCGCACGCTCGAAGAAGAAGGCCTGATTACGACCGGCGCGGGGGCCGGCGAACCGTATGTCGTCTAGGGCCCACCGCCTCATCCGGCCGGCCGCGGTCCGCCCCTACGACTGGAGCGGCACCGCGCCGGCGCCGGCGCCCGTGCCGCGCCAGTCTGCAGCGGCCTACGCGCCATCGGCGGCGCCGGCGGCCGTGGACGCCGCGCAGATCGAGCGCGAGGCCTTCATGAAAGGCTACGCGCAGGGCGAGCGGGCCGGTGCCGAGGCCTCGGCCGCCCGCGGTGAAGCCGTCGTGCGGCGCCTGGCCGACACCGTGGACGAGCTGCGCAAGCTCAAGGCCGATCTCCTCCAGAAGACCGAACAGCAGGTCGTCCAGCTGGCTATCGCCATCGCGCGTCGCATCATCCACCGCGAGGTCACCCTCGACCACGAGCTCATCGCGGCGATGGGACGCGTCGCGCTCGACCGTCTGGGCGCGGTCTCGACCGCTACCATCCGCCTGCACCCGGACGACTACGCGGCCGTCATGCGCGGCAACCCCGAGGGCGCGGCCGAAGCCGGCGTCACCACCGTGGTCGCCGATCCGCTCGTCCGCCGGGGCGGCTGCCTCGTCCAGTCGGACTTCGGCATTGTCGACGTCAGCGTGGACGCGCAGATCCAGGAGATTGCCACGGCGCTGCTGGGCAACGCCGACGGCGAACCGCCCCCGCCGGCCGCCGAGGTGCTCGTTGCACGCTGACAGTTCCGCCGCCGGGGTCACCCTCGACGGCTATTTCGATCTGCTGGCCGACGCCGACCCCACACCCGTGATGGGGCGCGTCGCGCGCGTGGTGGGCCTGCTCATCGAGTCCGTCGGACCGCAGGCGCGCATCGGCGATGTCTGCGAGGTGCGCCGCGGACACGGCCGGCCGGTGCCGGTGGAGATTGTCGGGTTCCGCGACGGGCGCCTGCTCTCGGTGCCGCTCGGCGATACGTCCGGCATTCAGCCGGGCGATCGCGTGGTGGTGCGCGGTGGCATCCCGTCGATGCCGGCTGGCAACGCGCTGCTCGGCCGCGTCATCGACGGCCTCGGTCAGCCGCTCGACGGCCAGGGCCCGCTCCGCGCGAAAGATCGCGCGCCGCTGCGCCCACCCTCGATGAACCCGCTCGATCGCGATCCGGTCACGGCGCCCATCGGCACGGGCGTCCGGGCCATCGACAGCTTGCTCACGCTCGGCCGTGGCCAGCGCGTGGGCCTGTTTGGTGGCAGCGGCGTCGGCAAGAGCACCCTGCTCGGCATGATGGCCCGCGGCACGCAGGCCGACATCGTGGTGCTCGCACTGGTCGGCGAGCGCGGCCGCGAAGTGCGGAGTTTTCTCGAGCACGACCTGGGCCCGCGCGGCCTGGCCAGCTCGGTCGTGGTGGTCTCCACCTCCGACAGCCCGCCGCTCGTGCGGCTCCGGGCCGCCTACGGCGCGACCGCCATCGCCGAGTACTTCCGCGACCGCGGAAAGAACGTGCTGCTGATGATGGACTCGGTCACGCGTTTCGCGATGGCGCAGCGCGAAGTCGGCCTCGCCGCCGGCGAGCCGCCCACGGCCAAGGGCTATCCGCCGTCGGTGTTCGCGCTGCTCCCGGGCCTGCTCGAACGCGCCGGCAGCGTGCGCGGCCGCGGCAGCATCACGGGCATCTACTCGGTCCTGGTCGAAGGCGACGACACCAACGAGCCCATCGCCGACGCGGTGCGCGGCATTCTCGACGGCCACTACGTGCTCTCGCGCGATCTCGCATCGCGCAACCACTACCCCGCCATCGACATCCTCGCCAGCGTCAGCCGGACGATGCCCGAGATCACCGACGTGGAGCACCGCCGCAAGGCGGGCCAGCTCCGCGAGTGGATGGCCACGCTGCGCGACAGCGAGGACCTGGTCAACGTCGGCGCCTACGTGCGGGGCAGCAACCCGCGCATCGACGCCGCGCTCGACCATCGCGAGGCCATCACCGAATTCCTGTGTCAACCCTCCGACATCAGCGTCGGCTTGCCTGACGCCATCGGCGCCCTCGACGCCCTCTGATCGTCATGGGGCCCTTCCGCTTTCGCGCCGCGGCCGGCCTGGTGATGCGCCGCAAGCAGGAAGACACCGCCCGCCAGCAGCTCGCCCGGGCCGAAACGGCCCGGCAACGAGCCGAACACCGCGCCCGCGCCGCCGATCAGGCGGCCGAACGCGCCGCCGAAGCGGCCGCCGAGGCCCGCCGCGCCGGCGGCGAGTACGGGCGGCTCGAATGGCACCAAAGTTGGATAGCTCGGAAGCGACTCGAGGCGGCCGCGGGTCGGCAGGCGGCGGCGGTATCTGCCGAGGCCGCCGATCGCGCGACCGCCGCGGTCCAGCTCGCGCACCAGCGCCGCCGCGCACTCGAGCGGCTGCGCGAGCGCGCCTGGCACCGCCACACGCTCGAGACGGGGC
>JADZBZ010000048.1 GCA_020851835.1 Acidobacteriota bacterium | reverse complement strand
CCCACCGCGTCGCTGCCGGCCGCCAGCAGCTGGTCCATCATGCGCGTGTTGAGAGCGCCGGGCGCGATGCTGTTGACGTCGATGCGGTGCTCCTTCACGTCGAGCGCCACGCTCTCGGCCAGCCGGACGATGGCAGCCTTGGACGCGGCGTAGGCGGTGATGCGCGGAAGCGGGTTGGTGGCGCCGCCACCGGACAGCTGCACGATCTTTCCGTAGCCCTGTTGCTTGAAGTGGGGCAGCACGGCGCGGAGAGGCAGTACCGACCCGTTGATGTTGATGTCCATGGCGCGCGTCCACTCGGACCAGTCCACCTCGTCTATCGACCCCATCGGTCCGTAGACGCCGGCGTTGTTCACGAGCACCTGGAGGCCGCCGAGCGCCTCGATCGCCGCCGACACGAGCGCGGCCACCTCCTCTGGCGCCGACACGTCGGCGCGCATGGCGGCCACGCGCTGTCCCGACCCGGCCAGCGCGGCCACCTCGTCCCGGCCCCGCCCGAGCAAGTCGGCATCGCGGGCGCAGAGCATCACGCTCGCGCCGGCCTGCACGTAGGCACGCGCGATGGACAGCCCCAATCCCTGGCTGGCGCCGGTGATGAGAGCCGCGCGACCGGAGTGGGAGTGGGTCATCGAGTGAGATCGCCGGGACTGAGGTCTGTGAAATCGCCGGGACTGAAGTCCCGGCGCTCCGTACTGAAGGGCCGGCGATCCGGACTGAAGTCCCGGCGCTCCGGAGACCATCCGCGGCCACTGGAGCGCCGGGACTTCAGTCCCGGCGTCACCGTCCACCTACCGCGACGAAGTCGAATCTCGGGTCGCCGGCGAGGGCAGGGCCCAGAAACCGGTTTGCGTCGATGACGCGGTGGCCGGCCATGGCACCGGCGAGCTCGTCCACGTCCACCCGCCGGTACTCCGGCCACTCGGTGGCCACAACCAATGCCTCGGCGCCCGTTGCGGCCTCGACTGGTGTCGCGCACCGCCTCACCGCGGCCAGCGCACCGGGCAGGGCGCGCGCCGCCGGGTCGTGCGCGCGCACGTGCGCACCCTGCTCCAACAGCCAGCCGCACAATTCCACGGCAGTGGACCGGCGCAGCGTGTCGGTACCCGGTTTGTAGGTGAGCCCCCACACGGCCACCGTCCGCTGCGTCAGCGGACCGAGCAGCGCCTGCAGGTGGCGCCGCGCCCAGAGACGGTGCTCGCGGTTCGACGCATCCACGCCGGCCATGAGCGGCGTTTCGCACCCGACCTCGCGCCCGATCGCGCGGAGAAACTGCACGTCGCGGGCCAGCGTCCCGCCCGCAAACGCCGCGCCGGGGCCCAGGTAGGCATGGGGGCCGATGCGCCGTTCGGTCTTGAGACCGCGCTCCACCTCCTTCGCATCCGCACCGGTGCGCTCGCAGAGCGTGGCAATCTCGTTGATGAAGGTCACCGACGTCGCCAGAAACGCGTTGATGGCGTGCTTGGTCATCTCCGCCGACTCGACCGACATCCACTCGAGGCGGTCGGTGATGGGTTCGAAGAGCGCCAGCAACTGGTCCTTCGCGGCCGCGTCCCCGACGCCAATCACCACGCGGTCGGGCCGGGTGAACACCTCGATCGCCTTGCCGAGCCGCAGGTTCTCGGGCGCGCACGCAAAGCTCACCCGCCTCCCGGCGGCGATGCTGTCGAAGGCCCGCTCCAGCCGCGCGACGCTGCCAACCGGCAGCTGCGACGACACCAGGATCACGGCACCGTCCTTCACGTGCGGCAGCGCCCTAGCGCCCTGCCCGATCACGTACTCCACATCGGCGCGATCGTCTTCGTCCACCGGCGTGTCGAAGGCCACCCAGGCGATGTCGGCGGCGGCGACGGCCGAGGCGAGCTCGGTCGTGACGCGCAGGCGGGAAGAGGCCAGTTCCCGTGCGACGAGATCGGCGAGCCCGGGTTCGGCCACCGGCGGCCGGCCCTGGGCGAGCGCGGCCACGACATCGGCGTCGGGATCCCAGCCGACCACCTCGTGACCGGCACCGGCCGTGCAGGCCGCGGTGACCGAGCCGAGGTGCCACAGCCCCAGGACGGCGACCTTCATGCCCGGGCCTCGAGCAGCGCAGGGTTCTGCTGGAGGTAGTCGAGCGTGCGGAGTATGCCCTGCCGGATGTTCAAGCGGGGCTCCCAGCCGAGCGCGCGGATCTTCGCCGTGTCGAGAAAGATGAAAGGGTTGTCGCCGATCCAGCCGCGGTCGCCGCCCGTGTACTCGCGCGCGGGGCTGATGCCCAGCCGCTCGCACATCCACCCGATCGAGTCGTTCACCTCGCAGTACTCATCCGTGCCGAGGTTGAAGATGTCGATCACGCGGCGCGTCTTCGCCATGGCCAGCAGCATCGCGTCGAGGCAATCGCCGATGTAGAGATACGACTTCCGCTGCTTGCCATTGCCGAGCACGGTCAGGCGCGTCGGGTCCCGCCGCAGGTGCCGGTAGAAGTCGAACACGTGGCCGTGCGTATAGCGCTCACCGAGAATCGACACGAAGCGGAAGATGCAGCCTTCGAATCCGAAGCCGCTGCCGTAGGCCGCGATGAGCCCCTCGCCCGCCAGTTTCGAGGCGCCGTAGAGGGACGTTTGCACGGGAAATGGCGCGTCTTCCGGCGTCGGGAACACGTGCGCCTCGCCGTAGACCGACCCGGTGGACGAAAACGCGATGCGGCGAATGGCGTTGGCGCGCATGGCCTCGAGCACATGGAAGGTGGCGATGGTGTTCTGCTCCAGATCCTTCCGCGGATGCTCGGTGCCGAACCGGACGTCGGCATTGGCAGCCAGGTGGAAGACAGTGTCGCACCCACCCATCGCCCGGGTCAGGGCAGGCAGGTCCAGCGTGTCGCCCTCCACGAGTCTGAAGGCCGGGTGACGCGAGGCGGCGGTGAGAAATGCGCGCTGCCCCGTTGAAAAATTGTCGTAAGCCACGACCGCGTGACCGTCGGCCAGGAGGCGATCGATGAGCGAACTTCCGATGAAACCGGCGCCGCCGGTGACGAAGGCGTGCATTGGGTGCGAGGATCTAAAAATTGTATCCTAGGGCGCCGACGCGAGTCGCGGTCAAAGCCTTGCCCATCCGTCCCCGGTCCGAAACACGCGCCGAGCCGTACACCCAGCGTGCCGGGTCGCGGCTCTTCGTGCCGACGTCGGCGCCGGACGACCTGGCGTATTCGGACGGCGACGAGGTAGAGCACCGCCTGCTGGACCTCGTCCGTGGCGCGTCGAACGTATCGCTGCACTCACCGGAGATCGCTGCGGCCATCACCGACTGGCCCACCCGCTATCACCTGAGCGCGGGCCGCGCCCATCTGCTGCGCCCCCTGGCCCACCTGCTCGCCGACCGTACGCTCGAGGTGGGTGCCGGCTGCGGGGCCCTCACGCGTTACCTGGGGGAGCTGGGCGGCGAGGTCGTGGCCGTCGAAGGCAGCCGGCGGCGGGCCGAAATCACGGCCGCGCGATGCCGCGACCTGCGCAACGTGGCCGTGTTTCACGACCGTTTCGAGCGCTTCGAGACCGCGAGCCGCTTCT
>JADZBZ010000047.1 GCA_020851835.1 Acidobacteriota bacterium | reverse complement strand
TGCGGCGTATGGGCGGCGTCGTCGAGGAATACGTGGAAGCGCCCGACAAGCGGTCGCCGTCGGTGCAGCTGCGCACGAGTCCGCGCGGCGAGGTGATGCCCATCTCGACGCACGACCAGATTCTCGGCGGACCGCAGGGCCAGACCTATCTGGGCTGCCGCTTCCCCGCGCACGACGACTATCGGCAGGCCATTGCCAGCATGGCCGAACGCGTGGGCGGGGTGCTGGCGGACAAAGGGGTCGTGTCGCGCTTCGGCGTCGACTTCCTCGCGTGCCGCCGGAGTTCGGGCGACCCGTGGTCCCTCACGGCCCTGGAGATCAACCTGCGCCTGCTCGGCACCACCCACCCGTTCCTCGCGTTGAGCTTCCTGACGGGCGGGCATCTGGACACGGCGACCGGCCACTTCATCTCTCTGGGCGGCCGGCCCAAGTTCTATCGGGCGACCGACAACCTGCGCTCCGACCGCTATCGCTCGCTCGTGCCGGAAGACCTGCTCGACATCGCCACCGACAACCGGCTTCACTACAGTCATCGCACCGAAAGCGGCGTCCTGTTCCACCTCATCGGCGCGGTGTCGGAATTCGGCAAGCTCGGCGTGACCTCGATTGCCAACACCGCCGAGGAAGCCGATGCCCTTTACGAACACACGCTGCAAGTGCTCGACACCGAAACCGCATACGGCCGGTAACGGGTCGTGTCGACGCTGGGGCGGAGTTCCGGCTGACTGCGTTCAGGCGCCCGGCGCCTACCCCGGCCTCGAGGATGGCGGAACCGCCGCACCGGCGGGCGCCCGGGCCGCCTGCGGCCTCGCCGGACAGGCCACCGGCCGCAAGGTGCCGTCTTCGGTGACGCGATCCCAGACGTAGAGGTAGGTCGCGCGTCCGGGTATCCGGGCACGGGACGTGCAGCGTGCGACCTCCCCGGGATCGACACCGTACAGCACGCTGTCGCTGTAGTGAATCCCGTTACGCGTGAGGTCTCGCGCCGCCATCGACCGATCGGTGCCAACGCGCCCTCCGATCAATACCAGTGCGTTCCGCAACCCGGCGCCGTGCACCTCGGCGTACGGGTTCATGCGTTCCACGATGACCTGTCGCTCGATGACCGCGTGGACGGCGAACGCCACGGGCATGAGCGCGACGCTGGCCGCCACCGCCCCGAACGCCACGCGGTCGAGGCGGGTGAGCTCGCCGGGCGATGTCGCGCGGAACAAGTTGGCCGCGACGAAGGGCACCACCAGCAGGAACGCTTCGTAATGGAACCGGGTGCCGTACTGGTTCCCCCCGCGCTCCATGTAGAAGAACAGCGCGGCCGCCATCAGGACGAGCACCCAGTCGAGGGCGCCGCGCCGCAACTCGCGGGGCGCTCGACCGAGGTAGACGCCGTAGGCGGCCAGGAGCGCCGGCGGCGTCCACGCCAGGTGGCGGATGACGTGCGTGCCGAGGATGTCCGCGCCGCGCAGGACGAATCCGTCGGCAAACCAGCGCGTGAAGGTGACCGCTTCGGTCGTGAGCCGCCACGGACTGCCGGTGAGCGCCTCGTCGTAGGCCAGCAACGCCAGCGCCCACGGCAGCCCACCCGCCACGAACAGCGCCACGGTACGGGCCCGGCCCACGCCTGGCCTGAGCAGCCAGAGCGCAATCGGCAGCGCGCAGAACGCCCCCGTGAAGTAGCGCGTCACCACGGCCCATCCAATCAGCAGGCCCGCCAGGACCGGCACCCAGGCCGGCGTGCGATCGTCGCGAGCCGCCACCAAGGCCGCGCCGAGCAGCAGCGCGCCGCAGAACGTGTGGGCGAAGTACGACGCGGCGTTGAAGAGAAAGTAGGGAGACCCTCCGATCAGCGCCGCGGCCAGAACGCCCGCTCTCGCGGAGTAGAGCCGTGCCCCCAGCCACCACACCAGGCCGAGCGTGAGCGCACCGAGCAGGGGGTTGACACTCCAGGCCGGCAGACCCACGCGTAAGCCGAGCGCCAGCACCAGCGGCCAGCCAAAGGGAAAACTGCCAAAGGCCCGGCCATGCTCCTGGACGATGTAGTTGAACGTGAAGAGTTCGGGGGGCGATGGTGCGGGATTCCAGAGTCGCCCCTCGGCCATCGTCTGGGCCTGGTAGAGATACGCATACTCGTCTCCCGAGTTCGGGAAGTCGAGCAATACGAATTGATTGATGCCGAAGATGAGCAGGGCCGCGGTCGGTGCGCCCACGATGGCCACGGCCACCCGGTGGGCGTGCAGCCAGTCTGCAGACGCGACGACACACGCGTACAGGCGGTCGAGGACGCGAATGGTGCGGGACGGCGCTGCTGAGTCGGAGTCGGCCATGGCGTCTGGAACCGCCCGTGCGCAAAGGTGACGGCGCGTCGAGTCAGGCTGACCGGCGCTGGCGGGGCAGCCCCACCGGACAGAGGCAGTGTATCTCAGCGGCGGCGGAACGGGGCCCGGCACGCGACGGGCGATCGCCTTGACTGAGTGCCACCCGCGCGACACACTCGGGGATAGGAGGTCACCGACGCCATGCGCCACCAGACGCTCTACACTCTCGCGTTCGCCTGCGGCCTCGTCGCGATGGCCGCAGCGCAAGGTGCTCCCGTACCCGAACCCAGGCCCCATACACGCGCGGAAACCCTGGGCCTGGTCACCAAAGAGGTGGCCGCGCGCGAGAAGGTGGAGGTCGAAGAGGTGCGGGTCGTCGAGGAGCATGACCGCACGTGGACGGACGCCGATTTCGGCTGCGTCGCGCGTAAGGGGTTGATGGAGCCCGTCCCCGTGCCCGGCTACGCGTTCATCGTCGCGGTGGGCGAACGCCGGTTCGAGTACCACAGCGACCGGCTGGGCCAC
>JADZBZ010000046.1 GCA_020851835.1 Acidobacteriota bacterium | reverse complement strand
GCGAGGCGGGCATGTTCTTGACGAACGTCCACTCGAGGTTCCGGTGGCCGTGGTACACGGCGAAGGCGCTGCCGACACCGGCGCTGGCCGACCCGACGTGGTGCGCCACCGCGTCGGCCGCATACCAGCAGCCGCGCCCGGCGAGCTGAAGGCGGAATCCCAGGTCCACGTCCTCCGCGTAGCAGAAGAAGCGTTCGTCCAAGCCCCCCGCGCGCACCCAGTCGGCGCGTCGGTAGAGGGCGGCGGCCGCACAGGCCGCAAACACGGGGCCGCTGCGGCCAGCCTCCGGCACTTCGCCCATCGCCTTGCCGTGCCCGTGCCGCCAGGCCAGCCCGCTCACGTGGCACACGTCGCCAGCGCCGTCGAGCACGCCAGGACGTCCGCCCAGCATCAACCGCGAAGCGAAGGACGCCGCTTCGGGATGCGCCTCGGCCGCTGCCACCAGGGCAGCGAGCCAACCCGGCTCGGGCACCGCATCTGGGTTCAAGAGGGCGACCGCGTCGCACGACGGGAGCAGGGCCACGGCGCGGTTGTTCGCGGCCGCGAACCCGAGATTGGAGACGGCGGCGATCACCCGCGCGGGGACGCGCCAGCCGCGTGTGGCGTCAGCCAGCACGGCCCGCGTGCCATCAGAGGAGGCGTTGTCGAAGATGACGACCTCGTCTGGCGGCCGCGTCTGTACGGCCACGGCGTCGAGCGTGCGGCGGATGAAGGCCTCGGCGTTGAAGGTGACGAAGATGAGACCGATCGTCATCAGGAGGGGGCGCGCGCCGGCGCCGGGTCAGCGGGGTGAAATGGTTCCGGCGGTGGCCTGCTGACGGCTCAGCCGCTCGATGTCGGCGTCCACCATCATGTGGACCAGGCCCTTGAAGTCCACCGAGGGCTTCCACCCGAGCACCCGCTGCGCCTTGGCGGGATCGCCGATGAGGTGATCCACCTCGGCGGGCCGCAGGAAGCGAGTGTCGGTCCGCACGAACTGCTCCCAGTCGAGCCCGGCATGTCCGAACGCTTCGATCACCAGGTCCTTCACCGAGTGGGCCACGCCCATGGCCACCACGTAGTCGTCGGGCTGGTCCTGCTGGAGCATCAGCCACATCGCGCGCACGTAGTCGCCGGCGAAGCCCCAGTCGCGGTGGGCGTCGAGGTTGCCCAGGGCGAGACGATCGGCCATCCCCAGCTTGATGCGCGCGACGCCGTCGCTCACCTTGCGGGTGACGAACTCGAGCCCCCGGCGCGGCGATTCGTGGTTGAAGAGAATACCCGAACAGGCGAAGAGGTCGTAGCTCTCGCGGTAGTTCACCGTGATGTAGTGGCCGAACACCTTCGACACGCCGTACGGGCTGCGCGGGTGGAACGGCGTGAGCTCGGTCTGCGGAACCTCCCGCACGCGGCCGAACATTTCACTCGACGAGGCCTGGTAATAACGAATTCCCGGGTTCACGCGCCGGATGGCTTCGAGCGTCCGCGTGACGCCCTGCGAGTTGTACTCGCCGGTCAGCATGGGCTGATCCCAGGACGAGGGCACGAAGGACATCGCCGCCAGGTTGTAGAACTCCTGAGGATCGGACTGCTCCACCGCCTTGATGAGCGAGAGCTGGTCCAGCAGGTCGGCCTGGATCATCGTCACCTTGTCGCGCAGGTGCTCGATCCGCCACTCGTTGGGCGCGCTCAGACGCCGGCCGATGCCGAAGACCTCGTATCCTTCGCTGAGCAGGAGTTCGGCCAGGTACGACCCGTCCTGCCCGGTGATGCCGGTGATCAGTGCGCGCTTGGGCATGGCAAACCGACAGCGTAGCGTGAAAGGACGGTGGACGGCAACCGCCCTTCCCCTCTAGATTCGATACCCCGCCGCCTTTGCATCGTCGTGGAACATCTTCACCGTATCGAGCGAGTAGTCGTCCAGATCCGTGCCGACCAGGGCCAGCTTCTTGAGGATGTCGTTCGTGACGGTGATGATGTGGCAGCCAATCTCGTGCGCCTGGAAGACGTTGAGCAGCTCGCGCGGGCTGGCCCAGATCAGCTCGACCTGCGGCGACACGGCCAGGATGTCGAGCGCCGCCCGCATGTGAGGCACCGGATCGCGGCCGGTGTCGGCGATCCGGCCCGCGAACACCGAAACGTTGGCGGGCGCGCCGCCGGCAAGCGCCGCGCCCACGGCCCGCACCTGGTCCAGGGTCATCAGCGCCGTCACGTTCACTTTCACGCCAGAGGTCGATAACCGCCGCACGAGGTCGCAGGCCGGCTCGCGCCGGGTATTGGTGACCGGAATCTTCACGTAGACGTGCGATCCCCACGTGGTGATCTCGCGCGCCTGACGCTCCATCTCGTCGAATTCGTCCGAGAAGACCTCGAACGAAATCGGGCGGTCTGGAATGGCGGCCACCACCTGCCGCGCAAACGCGCGATAGTCGGCAATGCCGGCCTTGCGCATGAGCGTGGGATTGGTGGTGAAGCCCTTGATGTGGGGCTCGCGATAGATGGCGCGCATGCCGTCGAGCTCGGCGCCATCGGCGTAGATCTTGGTCCGCAGGTCGGTCAGGGTCATCGTGGGTGCTGCGGCCGTCAGGGCCGCGGAGCCATCAGTCATCGGCCGGGTCGCGCGCCAGCAGCCAGTCGACGGCCTCGGCGAGCGATCCGACTCGAACAGTCGGTGCAGCGGGGGGGCCATCATCGTAGCCGTAATCAACGAGAATTGTCACTCCGCAGCCGGCGGCGCGTCCGGCGTCGATGTCACGCCAGCGATCGCCCACCATGACGCTCGCCGCCATGTCGTAGTGCGGCGGCCGCAGCAGCAGCCCGGGCTTCGGTTTCCGGCACGCGCACCCGTCGGCGTCATCGTGCGGACACGCCCGGATGTCGTCGAGGGGCAGGGTCGCTCGCAAGCGGGCGTGAATGGCCTCCACGGCCGCGGAGGTGGTGACACCGCGCGCGATGTCGGGCTGGTTGGTCACGACGACAAGCGCGTAACCCGCCGCCTTCAGCCTGACCAGCGCCTCGCGCACACCGGGCAGCAGGTCGAGTTCATCCACCGTGGCCGGCGCATAAGGCTTGCCGTTCCGAACGATGGCGCGGTTGATGACGCCGTCGCGGTCGAGGAAGACGGCCGGGGAGAGCGGCATGGAGCTGGGCATGGGGCTACCGTGTGCCTTCCCATTTCGTCTGATGGGCCTTTAGCGCCGGGTGCGAGACCAGCAGGTGCCACACGACGGCCTGGAACGCCTCGCTGTGCGGGGTGACCGCGTCGGGGTTGACGGTTGGCACCACCACGCACGCGTCGGCCACGGTGGCGGTGTAGCCGCCGTCCCGCCCCACCACGCCGACGATGGCGGCGCCGGTATCGCTGGCGAACTGCAGCGCGTGCACGAGGTTGGGGCTGATGTTCTTCTCGAGGCTGCCGCCACCCACCGAGAAGACGAAGACCCCGTCCTCGCTCCGGAGGCGGCTGCCCTTGAGCCAGGCGACAAACACCGTCTCCCAGCCCTCGTCGTTGGTCCGGGCGGTGAGCTCCGACACGTTGTCGGTGGGTGCGTAGGCCTCGAAGCCCGCCAGTTTGCGGAAGTCGTTCACGGCATGGCCGCAGTTACCGGCGCTGCCGCCGACGCCCAGGAAGAAGAGGCGCCCGCCGCGCGCGCGCACGTTGGCCAACACCTCGACCATCCGCTCGATGGCCGCGCGGTCGAGCTGTTGAAGTATCTGGGCGGTCTCGGTGAGGTGCTGCTCGGTGTAGGTCATGGTGTCTCGCT
>JADZBZ010000045.1 GCA_020851835.1 Acidobacteriota bacterium | reverse complement strand
GCCGAAGGCGTGCGAACCACCGAAGCGGCCCTGGCGCTGGGCGCCCGTTACGGCGTGGAGCTGCCGATCACCGCCCAGATGGCCGACGTGCTGGCCGGCCGTCGAGATCCGTCCTCGGCCATTCGTGCGCTGATGGACCGACGCCAGAAGTCCGAATTCGCGTAGGTGACGTGCAGATGAGTTTGTTCGAGAGGCTGAAACAGGGACTGACGCGCACGGCACAACAGATTGCCGAGCGCTTCGACGAGCTGGTCACCGGCAGTGATGCACCAGAGCGCCGCACGCGCACGATCGATCCCGACACGCTGGAGGGGCTCGAAGAGGTGCTGCTCATGGCTGACGTCGGCGTGGCCGCGTCCCGCCGCATCGTCGAGGCCGTCGGTGCGCGCCAGCGGCGCGGCGAGTCGCTGCGTCAGCTCGTGCACGACGAGATTCTACGGGTGCTGCGCGATGCCGATGGCCGGCCCATGGCCGCACCGCCGCCCGGGACGCCGCGCGTCGTGCTCATCGTCGGCGTCAATGGGACGGGAAAGACCACGACAGTGGGAAAACTCGCCAATCAGATGAAGCGCGACGGGCTGAAACCGCTCATCTGCGCGGCCGACACGTTCCGGGCCGCGGCGGTGGATCAGTTGCAGATCTGGGCCGATCGTGCCGGTGTGGACATCGTGCGCGCACGGGAAGGCGCCGATCCCGCCGCCGTGGTCTTCGATGCGCTTACTGCCGGGCGCGCGCGCGGCCGCGACGTCATTCTCGTCGACACCGCGGGACGGCTCCACACGCGAGCCAACCTGATGCAGGAGCTCGACAAGATCCGGCGCGTCGCGGCAAGGGAGGCGTCAGGTGCGCCGCACGACACGCTCCTCGTGCTGGATGCGACAGTGGGACAAAACGCCCTCGCGCAGGCTCGAGAGTTCATGGCCGTGGCCGGCGTCACCGGCATCGTCCTGACCAAGCTGGACGGGACAGCGAAGGGCGGGATGGCTGTCGCGATTGCTCATGAGCTCCACCTCCCGATCCGTTACGTCGGAGTGGGCGAAGGTATCGACGACCTGCTGCCGTTCAAGCCGGCCGAGTACGTCGACGCCTTGTTCCAGGAGAAGTGGTGACCGACGCCGACCTGATGCGGCGCGCGCTGTTCCACGCGGCGCGCGCGGCCGGCGCGACCACACCCAACCCGATGGTCGGCGCGGTGGTGGTGTCGAGCGACGGCGTGGTCGTGGGCCAGGGCCGGCATCCGCGGGCGGGCGAACCGCACGCCGAGGTGTTCGCCCTCGACGAGGCCGGCGCGCGCGCCCGCGGCGGCACGATGTACGTCACGCTCGAGCCCTGCTGCCACTACGGCCGGACTGCGCCGTGCACCAAGCGGATCATCGGCAGCGGCCTCGCGCGCATGGTCGTGGCGATGAAGGATCCCAACCCCCTCGTGAACGGCCAGGGCATCGCCGAGTTGCGCGCCGCCGGGCTGCGGGTGGAGGTCGGTCTGCTCGAGCCCGAGGCGCGGTGGCTCAATCGGGCCTTCGTGACGGTGCAGACCATGGGCCGTCCCGAGGTCATCCTGAAAGCGGCCGCCAGCGCCGACGGTCGAATTGCGGCCCGTCGCGGTACCCGGACGACCATCAGCTCGGAACCCGCCAACCGCCGGTCGCAGGGCCTGCGGGCCGTCGTCGATGCCGTGGCCGTCGGTTCGGAGACCGTGCTCGTGGACGATCCGCTCCTGACCGTGCGAGGCACGGTGCGGCCCCGGCCTCTCGTCCGTGCGGTGTTCGATCGCCGCCTGCGTACACCACCGTCGGCGCGGCTCTTGTCCACCCTGGATGAAGGGCCCGTGATTATACTCAGCAGTGCGGAGTCGCTGGCGCGGGCGCCTGCGCGCGCCAGCGCGCTGGCGGAGGCGGGCGCGACGGTGGTCCCCGGCGCTGACGATGTCGGGGGAGCCCTGCGGGCGTTGCTGCCGTTCGACGTGTCATCGGTACTCGTGGAGGGCGGGGCGACGCTGCATCGGGCACTGCTGGAGGCGGGCCTGGTCGATACGGCGCACCTGATCGTGGCGCCGGTGTCGCTCGGCGAGGCCGGTGTACCCGTGTTCGACACAGGCGTGCTCGGCATGGGCGGACTCGAGCCCCGAACCGTGGAATGGCTGGGGCCCGACAAGTGGATGGTGTTCGATGTTCACGGGAATCGTTGAGGACACGGGGACGCTCGCCGAGGTGAAGACGGTCGCCGACGGGATGCGCGTGCGAATCGACACCGCGCTGGCGCCCGCGCTGGCGCCAGGGGCCAGCCTTGCCGTCAACGGCGTCTGCCTGACCGTGGTGCTCGTCGACGGACCGCAGGTGTTGGTGGATATCGGACCCGAGACCGCGCGTGTGACCACGATGGGGAGTGTCAGGCGCGGGCAAGCGGTGAACCTCGAGCGTCCCCTCAAGGTCGATGGCCGCCTCGACGGGCACTTCGTGCAGGGCCACGTGGATGCGGTAGGGACGGTGACCGACGTGCGCGCGGCAGCCGAGTCGGAGTCGCGGTGGCTGACCGTGAGGTTTCCGGCCGACCTGGCCGTGCACTTCATCCACAAAGGGTCGGTCGCGGTCGACGGGGTGAGCCTCACCATCGCCGGCCTGGGGGATCGCGAGTTCGACATCCAGGTGATTCCCTACACCTGGGTGCACACAACCCTGAGCCAACTGCGGTCCAACGACAAGGTGAACCTGGAATGCGACATGATCGGCAAGTACGTGATGCGGGCGCTCGAGGCGCGGCGGTCGTGAAGGCGACGCGGGCGCGTGCCGGCCGGCTCCGCCTGGCCCGCGGCGACGGGCGCGGCCGCGCGTTTGCGCCGATCGAAGAGGCGGTCGCGGCCGTCGGGCGCGGCGACATCATCATCGTCGTCGACGACGAGGATCGAGAGAACGAGGGGGACCTGACCATCGCGGCCGAGAAGGTGACGCCCGAAGCCATCAATTTCATGATGACCCACGGGCGCGGCCTGATCTGCATGCCGCTGACCGCGCGGCGCCTCGACGCGCTGCAGATCCCGCTCCAGGTGCCCGCACAGCTCAACTCGACGCCGTTCGAGACGGCCTTCTGTGTCGGGATCGAGGCGAAGAAGGGCACCACGACCGGCATCTCGGCGAGGGACCGGGCGCGAACCGTGCTCGTGGCCATCAATGCGAAGACGCGACCCGCCGACTTGGCCCGGCCGGGCCACGTGTTTCCGCTGCGCGCCCGCGATGGCGGCGTGCTCGTCCGGGCGGGACAAACCGAGGCGGCGGTGGATCTGGCGCGCATCGCGGGGTTGTATCCCGCCGGCGTCATCTGCGAGATTGCGAGCCGCGACGGCAGCATGGCGCGTGTGCCCGAACTGCGGAAGTTCGCGCGACGCCACAAGCTGTTGATGATTACGGTGGCCGACCTGATTCGGTACCGGATGCAGACCGAGGGCCTGATCCGCAAGGTGGCCGAGGCCGACCTGCCCACCGAGCAGGGCCCCTTCCGCATCCACGGCTACGAGAGCATCATCGACGGACAGACCCACGTCGCCCTGGTCTGCGGCGACATGGGCACGGGCGAGGACGTGTTGGTGCGCGTCCATTCCAAGTGCCTGACCGGCGATGTGTTCCATTCGGCGCGGTGTGATTGCGGCTCCCAATTGCACGCGGCGATGGACCGGATCGCCCGCGAGGGCCGCGGGGTGCTGCTCTACCTCAACCAGGAGGGGCGCGGCATCGGGCTGGCGAACAAGCTCAGGGCCTATGCGCTGCAGGATCAGGGCCTGGACACCGTCGAAGCCAACGAGCGCCTGGGATTCAAGGCCGACCAGCGGGATTACGGCATTGGCGCCCAGATTCTCCGGGATCTGGGCGTGCGCACGATGCGCCTGCTCACCAACAACCCGCGGAAGTTCGTTGGGCTGCATGGGTATGGCCTGTCGGTGGCCACCTCGCTGCCCCTCGAGATTCCGGCCTCCGACACCACCCGCCGGTACTTGAAGGTCAAGAAGGACAAGCTCGGCCACCGCCTGAAGTCGGTTTGACGACTGCCCTGAAGCTCAACTAGGATAAGGGTTTGCGCTGAGGTCCCTCGCCACCGCCGATGGTGGGGACGACCGCTTCGGTCGGCGCCAGGCGTCAGGCGTGAGAGAGCTGTGTTCGATCAACTGAGTCAGCGGCTGCAGGACGTCTTTCAGTCCATTCGCGGAGAGGCGCGGCTCAGCGAAGGGACGGTGGAGAACGCCCTCCGGGAAATCCGGATGGCGCTGCTCGAAGCCGACGTCAACCTCAAGGTCGTCCAGGCCTTCGTCGATCGCGTGCGCGATCGGGCGATGGACCAGGCCGTCCTCAAGAGCCTGACGCCGAGCCAGCAGGTTGTCAAGATCGTCCGCGACGAACTGCTGGGTCTGTTCGGCGATGCCAAGGGTGGCCTGGTCGAGACCAGCGCGCGCCCGCGGGTGATTCTCATGCTGGGGCTGCAAGGCTCCGGCAAGACCACCACCACGGGCAAGCTCGCGAAGTGGCTGGCCAAGCAGGGGCACCACCCGATCGTGGTCTCGACCGATGTGCGCCGGCCCGCCGCGATTCAACAGCTCGCGGTCGTGGCGGAGAAGGCGGGCGTGCGGGTGCACGATCCGGCCGGGCAGATGGATCCCGTGCGGCGTGCGGCCGGTGCGCTGACCGAGGCCCGCGCGGTCGGCAACGACGTGGTGATCGTCGATACCGCGGGCCGGCTGCACATCGACGACGAGCTCATGCAGGAACTCGCGGCGATCAAACAGGCCGTGGGGCCAAGCGACCTGCTCTACGTCGCCGACGCGATGACGGGGCAGGATGCGATCAAGAGCGCCGGTGAGTTCAACCGGCAGATAGGCGTCACGGGCGTCGTGCTGAGCAAGGCCGACGGGGATGCGCGCGGCGGCGCCGCGCTGTCGGTGGTGTCGGTGGTTGGTGTCCCGATTGCGTTTGTCGGGAGCGGCGAGCGGCTCGAGGATCTGGAGCCGTTCCACGCGGATCGGTTCGTGTCGCGCCTGCTGGGCATGGGCGACGTGCTGTCGCTCATCGAGCGCGCCGAAGAGGCCATCGACGTGGGCGACGCCGAGCGGCTCGAGCAGAAGATCCGCAAGGGCGGCTTCACACTCGAGGATTTCCGCGACCAGCTGCGGACGCTGAAGAAGATGGGACCGCTCGAGAGCATCCTCGGGATGTTGCCGGGCATGGGGAGCATGAAGCAGCTCGCCGAGCAGAAGCCGGACGAGCGGCAGTTGCGGCGCGTCGAGGCCATTATCAACTCGATGACGCCCGAAGAGCGGCGGTACGCCGATATTCTCGATGGCAGCCGCCGAAAGCGCATCGCGCGCGGGAGCGGCACGGCCGTCGAGGACGTCAACCGCCTGCTCAAGCAGTTCGGTGAGATGCAGCGGATGCTGAAGGTGGTGGGCCAGATGACGGGCGAACCCATCGCGGCGCCGCCGAGGAAGAAGAAGAAGAGCCCGTTCAGCCTGATGCGGTAGGACTTACGAAAGAGGATCAAGGACATGCTGTCGATTCGGATGCGTCGCACGGGGTCGAAGAAGAGACCCTACTACCGGGTGGTGGTCACCGAAGCCCGTTCGCCGCGCGAAGGGGGCTTCCTGGAAGTGCTCGGGTTCTACAACCCCCGCACCCGGCCGTCGGTGCTCGAGGTGGATACGGCCCGTGTCGCCCACTGGGTGTCGAAGGGCGCCCGCCCGTCCGACTCGGTGCGGACGCTGCTGGCCCGCCACGTGACGAAGGATCGCAGCCCGGTCACCGACACTGAGCCCGTTGCCGTGGCGCCGACCGCGCCGCCGGCGTAGGGGCCGCGGGGTGTCGGCCGATTTGAAGGGGCTGGTCGAGGTCGTGGCGCGAGCGCTGGCCGACGAACCCGATGCCGTGAGGGTGCGCGAGACCGAGCGGCGCGGCGCGGTGGTGTTCGAACTGAGCGTGGCGCCGGGCGACCTCGGACGGGTGATCGGGCGGCAAGGGCGAACGGCCGCAGCGCTGCGCACCCTGCTGTCGAGCGCCGCGGAAGCCGACGGCAGTCGGGTCACGCTCGACATCAGGGACTGATGCCGGTGGCGGGAGTCGAGGGGCAGTCGGACGCCGACTGGGATGATCTGGTCCTTGTTGGCATCGTCGTCCGCACGCACGGCATCAGGGGGCAGGTCATCGTGAATCCGTACACCGATTTCCCGGACGAGCGGTTTCATCCGGGCGCCCGGCTGCTGGCGCGGTTAGGTGACGCGAGGCGGGTGCGGGTAGAAGTCTCCGATGCACGCGTGCAGAAGGGGCGGCCCGTCATCGGGTTGGTGGGTGTGTCGACCATCGAGGAGGCCGAGCGCTACATCGGGGCCGAGTTGCGCATCACCGAAGCCGATCAGGGCCCGCTGCCCGCCGGCCAGTACTATCACCACCAGCTCGTCGGTTGCGAGGTGGTGCAGGCCGACGGCGACACGGTGGGCCGGGTGGTCGCGGTGGAGGGCGAGATGGGGCGGAGCCGGCTGGTGGTGGCCGGCCTGCAGAAGCGGCACGAAATTCCGCTGGTCGACGAGATCTGCACGGTGGACGTCGCGGGTCGGCGCATCGTGATTCGCCCGCCGGCGGGCCTGCTGGATTTGTAGGGCGCGATGAAGTTCGACGTGGTCACGATCTTTCCGGAGATGGTGGACGCCGGGCTGACCGAAGGCGTTGTCGGGCGCGCCCGGGAACGCGGCGTGGTCGACGTGGTGGCGCACGACCTGCGCGATTACACGACCGACCGCCACCGCGTCGTCGACGACGTGCCGTTTGGCGGCGGACCGGGCATGGTGATGAAGCCCGAGCCGTTCTTTGCGGCGATGGAGGCCATCATCGCAGGACGCGGACGGCCGCAGGCGGTGGTGCTGCTGTCGCCGGCGGGGCGGCGGTTCACGCAGGCCGAGGCGGCGCGGTTTGCCGCGCTGGGGCATATCGCGCTGCTCTGCGGCCGCTACGAAGGCATCGACGAGCGGGTGCGCGAGCGGTGGGCGACCGATGAGGTGTCGATCGGCGACTATGTGCTGTCGGGCGGCGAGCTGCCGGCCCTGGTGGTGATTGACGCCGTGTCGCGGCTCGTGCCGGGCGTGGTGGGCGACGAGCAGTCGGTGGAGGCGGATTCCTTCGGGCGCGGGCTGCTCGATTGCCCGCATTACACGCGTCCCGCGGAATACGCGGGTCTGCGGGTTCCGGAGGTGCTGACATCGGGGCACCACGGCGAGATTCGCCGGTGGCGCCGGCAGCAGGCGTTGCGGCGGACCCTCGACCGGCGGCCGGACCTGCTCGTGACGGCGGCCCTCGACGGCGAAGAACGGGGCTGGTTACGTGAATGGGACATCGGTGTCCCGCCGACGGAGTAGGCAGAGAAGGGAGTCAGTAGTCATGACCGCGATGGAGATGGTGGAGAAGGCGCAACTGGTCGAACGGCCGCGGATCAAGCCGGGCGACACGGTGCGCGTGCACGTGCGCGTCAAGGAAGGCGACAAGGAACGGACCCAGATCTTCGAGGGCGTGGTCATCAACCTGCGTCGCGGCGGGATCCGCGCGACGTTCACCGTCCGTAAAGTGTCGTTCG
>JADZBZ010000044.1 GCA_020851835.1 Acidobacteriota bacterium | reverse complement strand
GGGCCTCGAGCGTCAGGCCGTGCTCACCGAGCGCCTGGCGCAGCGACACCTCGTGCCGCTCGATCCACTCGCGGACGGCAGGGACCTCGGCTTCGAGACGGGCCGTGACCACGCCGTTCTGCACCTGTACACGCACGGTCAGCTCGCCCAGATACTCCGGGCGCAGATGCACCCGCGCTTCGCCGCCGCCCCGCATGGCCTGCAGCCGAAGCGACTGGACGATCTGGTCCGGCAGCTCCGCGTCGCTGGGTGGGGCCGCGGGCGGCGCCAGCCCCGGACCCTCTGCCCGCACTGATTCGGCGGCGAGTTGAGGCGAAGAGGCCACCAGCGCGAGGTGGGGGAACGCCGTCCGGCTCGACTCGGCGGGGCGGGGAGCAGCCTGCGGCAAGCCCTCGGAGGAACCATGCGCCGGCGGCTCGCTGTTCTCGGTCCATGACGGCCCTGCGTCCTGCGGCCTCGCGAACCTCGCGGTGTCATCCCGGAGTGCGGCCGGGGCCACTCGTGCCCGGCGCGGGTCGAAGGCCGCGACGGCGGTTTGCCGATCGCGCACGCGAGCGTCGCGAACGAGGTCCAGCATCGGATCGGCAGGCGCCTTGGCAGGCCGCTCGTCCGATTCCGCGGACGCGGTACCCGAGTCGGCCGAATCGAGCGCGGTCGGCGGCACATCGGCGTCGGTGGGCGGGGCGTTGTCGCCAGGAAGAGCCGCCGGTGGGGCGGCGACCCGGGGGCGGTCGAACGGCCGGGCCGGGCGCGCGGCCGGCTCGCGACCCGGGGTCGGCTCGCCGGTTTCGGCCGGTTCACCGGCGAATGGTTCCGTGCTGGACAGAGGCGCCCGCTGCGCGGTCCTGTCGACCGGCCCGAGCCACGTGGCCGGGACCGCCGCCGATCCCCGGCCGGGGGCCTCGTGCGGGGGATCGACGGCGACGGCGGGCGGCGCGACGGGTGTTCGAGCGAAGAGGCCGGCCAGCACTCGTTCGGCGCGTGGATGGCGGGGAGGGGCCTGGCCCGCGGACTGAAGGTTCGACTCGTCCGAGCGGCGTTGGAACTCGGGGCCTGCCGGAGCGGCCATCCACGTGGGCGTTGCTGGCCCGATGGCCTCCGGGAAGACCTCCGTCGGTAAAGCGTTCGCGGCCTGGGTGTCCTGGGATTTGACACCGCCTGCCACACCCGCCATTCCGGAGCGGACGGGCCCATCCGCACGTTCCTCGGGCATCCGGCCCGTGACGGAGGGCGACCAGCCCGGCATTCCGGCCGAGCCGCGTTGCGGCCGATCGACCGCGAGGAGTCTGCCGCCAGAGGCGTCGGGTCCCCGGTCGGGACCTGACATCTCCGGCAGACCACGTGCCGGTGTCGGCAGACGCGCCGGCGCTTCGACCCACAGGCCGAAATCCGCCAGGCCGGGCGCAAACACCGGCGCATCCGACTCGGTGATCTCCCCCAGGGCGTGATCGACCTCGTCGATGTCGCCCTGCGGCCACCTCCTGCCCCTGGCCGGGCCCGGCTGGGTCGGCTCGCCGCCGTTGGACGCGATGTCGCGCGAACCTCGGCCGAGCAGGTGCTGGAAGAAGTCGCCGAACCCCGACGCCGATCCCGCGCCGGCGGCACCCGCGACGGGCGGTGGCGTGGAACGCTCGCCCGCTGGCGCGGCGGAGGACGGACCCAGTCCGAGAGAAATCACTCAGGCCTCAGCGCTTCAGGTTGAGCGTCTCGACGAGCAGCTCGTCGGCGACGGTGATGCTCTTGGAGTTCGCCTGATACCCGCGCTGGGCGAGGATCATCTGGGTGAACTCCTGGGCGATGTCCACGTTGGACTGCTCGACGGCGCCGCCGGTGAGCGTGCCGCGTCCGCCGGTGGCGGCCGTGCCGACGTTGGCGACGCCCGACGCCTCGGTTTCGCTGAACCGGTTCGACCCGACCTTGGTGAGGCCCTGGGGGTTGTTGAAGTTGGCGAGCGCGAGCTGGCCTACCACGACGGCGGCGCCCGTGCCGAAGACGGCGAGGATCTCGCCTTCGGCGTTGATGCCCAGGGCCGTGATGGAGCCGGCGGGCGAGCCGTTCTGAGTAATGGACGAGGTCGCCGAGTCGCTGCCGAAGCCGGTGAGCGAGGCGACGTTGTTGGCATCGACCAGGTCCCACGTGAAGTTGGTCGCCGCCGCGCCGTTCGCCCAGGCCGGGGCGGTGATCACCACGTCGGCGGCGGCGCCGCCGTTGACCTGGTCCAGGCGGCCCTGGGCGTCGAAGGACAGCGTGCCGGTGCCGATCGAGAACGGCGTGCCCGGCGTGCCGCCCGAGACCTCGTCGCCGGGCACGGTCATGTCGTAGCTCCACGCGCCGGGGCCCGTGCGAGTGTAGGTGATGGTCGTGACGTGCGGCTCGCCGAGCGCATCGTAGATTTGCACCGAGGCCGTGAAGGTGTCGCCCACTTCGGCTCCGGAGTCGAGGTTCGAGGTCGTCCCGAAGAGGGTGGTGGCCGTCGGCGGACGCAGCGCGCCGGGCGAGATCACCACGTTGCCCGGCTGCCCGGTCGTGATCACCCGGCCGGTGGCGGGGTCGATGGTGCTATAGCCCTGGACGGGCTGCCCGTCTGGCGTCACGAGCATGCCACTGGGATCGAACGAGAAGTCACCGGCGCGCGTGTAGGAGCGTGCGCTGGGGTTGCCAATCACGAAGAAGCCGTTGCCCTGGATGGCGACGTTGGTGGCGATACCGGTGGTCTCGATGCCGCCCTGCCGGAAGTTGGGCGAGATGGAGCCGGTCGTCACGCCCAGGCCCACCTGCATCGGGTTGAAGCTCAAGCCGCCCACCGACTGGCTCACCAAATCCATGAACTGGACCGAGCTGGCCTTGAAGCCGATGGTGTTGAGATTGGCGAGGTTGTTGCCGATGACGTTCAGCTTCTGCTGATTGGCATACAACCCGGACAGACTGGCGGAAAACCCCATTATCGAACCTCCGTTTCGGTGTCGTCGTTGTTCATGTCGTTGATCAGATAGGCAATAATTTCGAGCTTCTCGTTCATCGTCTGAAGCTGCTCGAGTGTGCTGAACTGCGCCAACTGCGCGAGGAATTCGGTGTCGGCCTGAGGCGCGGTCGGGTCCTGGTGCTGGAGCTGCGTGAGCAGCAGCTTCATGAACACGTCCTGCCCGAGCGGGTTGGTGTGTGCGGCGCCGGCCTGGCCGGAGGCGTCCCCGGCAGCGCTGGTCAAGCGGTCGATTGTCATCGTC
Organism: Acidobacteriota bacterium; assembly: GCA_020851835.1. Classification (GTDB taxonomy): domain Bacteria; phylum Acidobacteriota; class Vicinamibacteria; order Vicinamibacterales; family UBA2999; genus VFZN01. The sequence goes on along the minus strand of JADZBZ010000044.1, from coordinate 244 downwards.
GTCCTTTCAGTGGGCCGTTCGCGACCCGCCTTCACTCGCTGTCGCTCTCCGTCGACCCGGCCGAACGCGTCCGATGGCGCAGCACGGCCAGCTCATTCATGTCGCGCAGTTCCTGGCGCCCCGTCTCGAGCGTGTGGCGGTGCCAGGCGCGCTCGCGCAGCCGCTCGAGTGCGCGGCGGCGCTGGTGCGCGAGCTGGACCGCGGCGGTCGCGCGATCGGCGGCCTCGGCAGATACCGCCGCCGC
>JADZBZ010000043.1 GCA_020851835.1 Acidobacteriota bacterium | reverse complement strand
TGGCCGACCATGACATGCGGGCGCTGGACCAGCAGATGCTGGGCGACCTGCTGCGGCTCGAGGATCGGCCTGACGCGTGGCGATCGGTCCTCGAGCTCTCGATCGCACGCATCGAACAACTCGTCCTAGTGGGCGACGTGCGGCTCGCCGGAGAACTACTGCGATCGGCCGCGGCGGTCGCCGACGACCGCAGTTCGCCGTTTGCCGCCGAGTCGCGGGCGGCCATCGCGCGCCTCACGGCCGGCTCCCTGGTGAAACACCTCATGCTCTTCATGCGGCAGGCGCCCGACGAAGAGATGCCGCCGCTGGCCGGATTCTGCCAGGCGATGGGCCCCGGCCTCATTGCACCGCTCACCTCCGCCGTGGCGACGGAGGACAGCCGGCTGGCCGTTCGCCGGGCCAAGGACGTCCTGATCGCATTCGGCCCCGCCGCGCGGGGACCGGCCAGCGCCCTGCGCGAGTCGCCGAACCCGGCCGTGCGGCGCGTCGCCATCGAAGTACTGCGGGCGGTCGGCGGCGACGACGTGTTGGCCGATCTGCGCGGCCTGGTCACCGATGCCGATCCGCACGTGCAGCGCGAGGCGCTGCGCGCCATCGTGCAGGTCGGGACGGGCGAGGCCTACGCCGTTCTGGAGGACGCTCTCAAGCACGGCGAGCCGCGCACGCGGGACGCCGTGATGCACACCCTCGGCTCCCTGGGCGACCCGCGGGCGGCGCCGCTGCTCGTGCACATCCTCACCCACGCTCCGCATCGGGGCGCGGCCGAGCCGCTGTACATCTCGGCCATCGAAGCGCTCGGGCGCAGCGGCGCGGACCCACGTGGCCTCGACGCCTTGAAGACCGTTCTGCATCGCGGCGAGTGGTGGGCGCCGCGGCGCACGGTCCGACTCCGCGCGGCAGCCGCACGGGCCCTTCACCACACGACCTCGAGCACCGGCGACGCCGTGCTCCAGGCCGCCCGCGCGAACGGCTCGCGAGGGGTACGGCAGGCGGCCGCCGAGGCCATGACCCTGCCGCGCGCATCCCGGCCGTCAGGAGAGGACCGCTGATGGAACCCACCCGCCAGGTGCGAGTGGCCGAGGAGTTCGTCCGCCGGTTCGCCGCGGCCGTCCGCGGCGCGCAACTGTATTCGCCGGGCCACCCCCTCGTCAGGCGCGGGCAGGCAGCGCTCGCCGAGTCGGCCTCGCAGTTGCTGGCCGACCAGTCGAGCGCCACCATCGGCGTCCTCGGGCAGGAACTCATCGTCGGCGAGCTCCCCGTACCGCGGAGCCGCGACACCTACGGGGAGTTCATCCGCCGGCTCAAGCGGGTCGGCATCGAGCGCATTGCCATCGACCGGGGCGTGACGCCTGAAGAGCTGTCCACGCTCGTCCAGGCGGTCAGTCATCCAGAGCGCGCGATGGGTCAGACGTCCCCGGGCGCGGCACCCGCCGATGCGCTCGATGCGCTGGCGGGCCTGACGCACATCCGCGTGGGTCGCATCCATACGGAGGAACGCGTCGAGACGTCCGCTGCCGACATCGCCGCGATCCGGCGGCTGTACGTGGAGGCCTCGACCGTCGCCGAGGAGGTGTGGGAATCCGCGCAGCGAGACGGGACGCCCGATCCGGGGGAGGCGCGAAACCTCGTCGAACAGCTCTCAGAAGCCGTGGCGCAGAATCGCTCGGCCCTGCTCGCCCTGACCGCTCTGAAGGAGTACGACAACTACACGTTCACGCACATGGTGAACGTCTCGATCCTGACGATGGCGCAGGCTCGGGCCCTGGGCATCGACGGTGCGCTGCTGCGCGAGTTCGGGCTGGCCGGGCTGATGCACGACATCGGCAAGGTGCGGACGCCAGCCGATGTCCTGCGCAAACCCGACCGCCTGACCGAGGACGAGATGGTCGTCATGCGACGCCATGTCGTCGACGGCGCCGAGATCCTGCGGCGCACGCCCGAAATCCCGTCGATTGCCCCCGTGGTGGCGTTCGAGCACCATCTACGCAGCGACGGCACCGGGTATCCGATCGGCGTCTCCCGCGCCAAGCTCAACCTGGCCACCATGCTGTGCAGCATCGCCGACGTCTACGACGCGATGCGGTCCCAGCGCGCCTACCAGGGCTCGTTGCCGACCGATCGCATCCTCGAAGTCATGAGACGTGCCGACGGCCACCAGTTCGACCAGCACCTGGTCCGTCGCTTCACGCAGTTGCTCGGCATCTACCCGCCGGGGAATCTCGTGCTGCTCGACGACGGTTCCATCGCGGTCGTCCTGCAGATCCACGCGCCCGATCCTCATCGCCCCCGTGTCCGCATCATCATGGACAACAAGCATCGCCGCCTCGTGACACCCATCGACCTCAACCTGTTCGATCCGCCGGACGACCCCGCGAAGACGCGCCGGATCGTCTCGCCGCTGGATCCCGCCGAGTACGGCGTCGATCCACTCGGCTACCTATGACCCGCCGCACCCGCTGACCGAGTCTATGACGCACCTTCGGATCGCAGCCGCCGTGGGTCTGGCCGTCGCGCTGTCCGCGTCGCCGCCGCGCGCCGCGGCCCAGCCCGCACGACCGCCGTCGCTCGTGGTGATTCTCGTCGTGGACCAGATGCGCGCCGACTATGTCGACCGCATGCGGCCCCACTGGACGCAGGGGCTCAAGCGCCTGGTCTCGGGCGGCGCGGTCTTCGAACAGAATGCCTATCCGTACCTGCAGACGGTGACCTGTGCGGGCCATGCCACCATCGGCACGGGCAGCTTCCCGGCCACGCACGGCATCATCCTGAATGCCTGGTGGCGCGGGACGCGCAGCGCGACCTGCACGGACGACGCCACGGTCCGGAGTGTGCCGTACGAGCCGGGCGCCGAGACCATCGGCCACAGCGCCAAGGAACTGCGGGTGCCGACCCTGGCCGATCGTCTGCGCGAGCACAGCCCGACGTCTCGGGTCGTCACGCTCTCGACCAAGCCCCGCAGCGCCATCATGCTGGCGGGCCACGCCGGCCTGGTGACCTGGCTCGACGATCGCAACATCTGGGCGACCTCCAGCGCCTTCTCGCCGGCCCCCGACCCAGAGGTCCAGGCCTTCGTCTCGGCCCATCCGCGATCGGCTCTGCGGGATGTCGTATGGACGCTGCCGGCCGGGCGGGAGCACTACAGCGGCCCGGATGACGGCGTGGGCGAGGCCGCTCCGCTCGGCTGGACCGCGACATTTCCGCACCCGCTTGCCGGCGCACCCGGCACGCCCCTCGGGCAGTTCGACACCTTGTGGGAGACCAGCCCCTACTCGGACGAGTACCTCGGTGCGATGGCCGCGTTCCTGGTGGAGCGCATGAAGCTGGGCCAGGGTGACGCCGTCGATTTCCTGGGCGTCAGCTTCTCGGCCCTCGACCACGTGGGCCATGCCTTCGGTCCCGACAGCCTCGAAGTACAGGACACACTGCTCCGCCTGGACGCCACGGTCGGCCGCTTGCTGGAGGCGCTCGATCGCTCCGTTGGACGCGACCGCTACGTTCTGGGCCTCAGTGCCGACCATGGAGCGGCGCCCGTGCCGGAGGGCCGCCAACACGCCGGACTCGAGGCCGGCCGGCTGTCCACGGCCGCCCTGGCGCAGGTGGCCAATGAAGCCCTCGTCCGGACGCTCGGCCCGGGGACCCATGTCGCGCGCATCGAGTACACGCAGCTCTACCTCACCGCTGATGCGAACGCGCGGGCCGCACAGGATCCGCACGTGCTCGACGATACCGTCGAGGCGCTCAGCCGGGTGCCCGGCGTAGAACGGGTGGTACGAGGCGCAGGACTCGAGCGGCAGCGGGATGCCACTGATCCCGCGGTACGGGCCGCCGCCCTCAGCCATGTGCCGGGCCGCAGCGGGCAACTGGTCGTGATCCCGAAGGACTACTGGCTGGTCGGCGCGGCGACGGCCAGGGGCACGACCCACGGGACGTACCACCAGTACGACG
>JADZBZ010000042.1 GCA_020851835.1 Acidobacteriota bacterium | reverse complement strand
TTGGTGAATCATACGCATGGGCTGCGCGGAAGTTTCGGCTACACTCCGCCGATGCGAAGCGTTCTCTTGGGCTTGAGAATCCCGGCCCTCGTGGTCGTCTGTCTCGCCGGCCTGACCGGTGGACCGCCGGTCCACGAACTGGCCGCGCAGACCCCGCCGGCCATCGGCCCTGCGCTGTTTGCCGACCTGCGCTGGCGAAACATCGGACCGCACCGCGCCAGCCGCACCAAGGCGCTCGACGGCGTGCCGGAGCAACCCCACACGTTCTACATCGGTGTTGTCAACGGCGGCGTCTGGAAGACCACTGACGCCGGGCGCAGCTGGAACCCCATTTTCGACGAGCAGCCCACCGGCTCCATCGGTGCCCTGGCCGTGGCGCCCTCCGATCCGAACGTGGTCTACGTCGGCACCGGCGAAGGGCAGCAGCGCCCCGACCTGGCCACCGGCGACGGGATGTACAAGTCCACCGACGCCGGCAGGACGTGGACGCACCTGGGCCTGCGCGACACGCAGCAGATCGCCCAGGTCGTGGTCGACCCAACGAACTCCGAGCGACTGTTCGTCGCGGCGCTCGGGCACCCGTACGGCCCGAACGCCGAGCGGGGCATCTTCCGTTCGCTCGATGGCGGACGGACGTTCGAACGCCTCCTCTATCGTGATGAGGATACGGGTGGCGCCGATGTGCTGATCGATCCAGCCACGCCGTCAACCGTGTACGCATCGCTCTGGCAGGCGCGGCAGGGGCCGTGGGAGAACGCCGACTTCCGGGGCCCCGGCAGCGGGCTCTTCAAGTCGACCGACGGCGGCGCGACCTGGCGGCGCCTGTCGGCCGGGCTCCCCACCTGGGAGGCCGACCGTCTCGGACGCATCGGAATCGGCATCGCGCCGAGTCAGCCGTCGCGGCTGTATCTGGTCGTGGCGGCGGGCTCGAAGAGCGGCATCTACCGCTCCGACGATGCGGGCGAGCAGTGGACACTGGTCAACAGTGACGCGCGCGTGGTTGCCCGTCCCTACGACGCTACCGACATCCGCGTCCACCCGTCGAACCCCGACATCGTCATCGTGCCGACCGTCGTGACCTGGAAATCCATCGACGGCGGTCACACCTTCGACGCCATTCGCGGCGCGCCTGGCGGCGACGACTATCAGCGTGCGTGGTTCAACCCGGCCCATCCCGACATCATCGCTCTCACCTCGGACCAGGGCGCCATCATTTCCCTCAACGGCGGCGCCACGTGGAGCAGTTGGTACAACCAGCCGACCGCGGCGTTCTATCACGTCACGACCGACAACGCGTTCCCGTACCGCGTCTGCAGCGGCCAGCAGGAAAGCGGATCGGCCTGCGTGGCCAGTCGCGGCGATCACGGGCAGATCACCTTCCGTGACTGGTCGCCGGTCGGTGTCGAAGAGTACGGCTATGTCGCCCCCGACCCTCTGGATCCGGATATCGTCTACGGTGGCAAGGTGTCGCGGTGGGACCGTCGGACGGGCCAGGTGCAGAACGTGGGCCCCAAGCCCGTGCGCGATGCCGGGTATCGAGTCGTGCGTACCATGCCCATCCTGTTTTCGCCGGTCAATCCGCGGAAGCTGTACTTCGCGTCGAACGCACTGTGGGAGACGACGAGCGGCGGAGCCGCGTGGACGTCGATCAGCCCGGACCTCACGCGAACGACGTGGCCGGTGCCGCCGAGTGTCGGCATCTACGCCAACATGCCCGATGCCCGCCCTGCCCAGCGCGGCGTCATCTACACGATTGCGCCATCGCCCCTCGACGAGCGCGTGATCTGGATTGGCACCGACGACGGCCTCATCCATCGTACGACCGACGGTGGAGCCACCTGGGCCGACGTCACACCGTCCACCCTTGGGCCATGGATGAAGGTCTCGCTCATGGACGCGTCGCACTTCGACGTGGGCACCGCATACGCGGCCGTCAACACCTTCCGCCTCGATGACCTTCGGCCCCACGTGTACCGAACTCGAGACGGCGGCCGGACGTGGACGCACATCACCGCGGGCCTGCCCGACGGCGCGGTCACCAACGTCGTGCGAGAGGATCCGCAGCAGCGAGGACTGCTGTACGCGGGCACCGAGCAGGAGGTGTACGTGTCGTTCGATGACGGCGAGCGGTGGCACTCGCTTCGGATCAACATGCCGGCGACTTCGATTCGCGATCTCGTCGTCAAGGACGACGATCTGGTCGTCGGCACGCACGGCCGAAGCTTCTGGATTCTCGACGACATTTCTCCGCTCCGCCAGTTGCCGGGGGCGCTGTCGGCCGGTCCCCGGCTCCTGACGCCGCGGACCGCCACGCGGGTCCGGTGGAACATGGGCACCGACACGCCGCTGCCTCCCGACGAGCCGGCCGGGGAGAACCCGCCGGACGGCGCCACGCTGCACTACTGGCTCCCCTCGAACGCCGGCGAGGTGACCCTCGAGATCCTCGACACGGGCGGGAGCGTGGTGCGCCGGTACTCGAGCAGTGACCCTCCCGATCCGCTGGTCGAGGGCCGGAACACGCCCGACTACTGGATTCGTCCGTCGCGACCCTTGTCGGCCGCGCGCGGTCTGCACCGTTTTGTCTGGGACCTGCATCACGAACGGCCCGCGGCGCCATCCTTTTCGTATCCCATCGCCGCGATCGTGCACAACACGCCGCGGACTCCGCTGGGTTCCTGGGTACTGCCCGGCACCTACACCGTGAGGCTCGCGGTGGATGGCCGCTCGCAGTCGGTGCCGCTACAGGTGCGTCTGGATCCGCGAGTGAAGACGCCCAGCGAGGGGCTGCGCCGCCAGTACGATCTGTCGCGCGCCCTCGACGGGGCGATGCGACGCGCCGGCGAGGCCCTGGCTACCGCTCGCGCATCGGGCGCGGCGGCCCGCATGCCGGAGTTGCAGGGCGTGCTCGGTACGCTGGTGCAGCTGTACGGTATGGTCGAGGCCGCTGACGTCGAGCCGACCGGCCAACTCGCCTCCGCCGCCCGCGAGGCCATCACGGCGCTCGACCGGGTGGCGGGTCGGCCGTGAGGCCAGACGCCGCGAGGTTCCCATGCGCATCCTGACCCTGCTGATCGCCGCCGCGCTGCAGGCGGCGGCTCCCGTCGCCGGTCCCGACGTGGACGCGATGTTCGCGGACTGGACGACCGCCACCCCTGGCTGTTCGGTAGGTGCGGAAGTGGATGACCAGGTCGTCCTCACGAAGGGCTTCGGCATGGCAGACCTGGAACGGAGCACCCCCAACCGTGGCGACACCGTTTTCGAGGCCGGCTCGGTGTCGAAGCAGTTCACGGCGGCGGCGGTGCTGCTGCTCGAACGCGACGGCAAGCTGCGCCTCGACGATCCCATCCGGCGCTACGTGCCCGAGGTGCCCGATTACGGCGTCCCGGTCACCATCCGCCAGATGCTCACGCACACGAGCGGCCTGCGCGACTGGGGGAGCGTGGCGGG
>JADZBZ010000041.1 GCA_020851835.1 Acidobacteriota bacterium | reverse complement strand
TTGAGGACATCCTGCTTCGAGGCCCAGGCGCGGCGGGCGACGAGCAGGCCCCAGCGCGTGAAGTCCAGTTCCGAGGTGGCGTGAGCATCCGAGGAGATCACGAGCTTTACGCCGCGGTCTTTGGCCAGGCGCGCGTGGCTGTCCGACAGGTCGAGCCGATCGGCCTGCGAGTTGATCTCCAGGGCAACCCCGTTGGCGGCCGCGGCGTCTACGACCTTTTCGATGTGCATGCGAGAGCCGGGCCGGCGGAGCAGCAGTCGGTTCGTGGGATGGCCGATGATGTCCACGTGGGGATGCTCGATGGCGCGAATCAGCCGGGCCGTCATCTCGGCCTCGTCCTGGGCCAGGCTCATGTGCACCGATCCGATCACTAGGTCGAGCGCCGCCAGGCAGTCGTCTTCGAGATCCATGCGGCCGTCCGGCAGGATGTCGCACTCGATGCCGGCCAGCAGCGTGAGTCCCTTGTAGCGGCCGTTGAGTCCCCGAATCCTCTCCGCGTGGGCCAGCGCACGCGATTGGTCCAGCCCGTTGGTCATGGCGAGCGACCGGCTGTGATCCGTGATGGCGACGTACTCCAGGCCGCGCGCCGCCGCCGCCCCGGCCATCTGTTCGAGCGTGTCCCGGCCATCGGTCTCGTTGGTGTGCACGTGCAGGTCGCCGCGCAGGTCGCCTGCCTCGACGAGGCGGGGCAGGGTTCCGTCGATGGCCGCCTCGATTTCGCCCCGGTTCTCGCGCAACTCGGGCGGGACCCACGCCAGGCCCAGCTTCTCGTAGATTTCCTCTTCGGTCCGTCCGGCCAGCCGGGCCTGGTCGGCGGCCCGGAGCAGCCCGTACTCATTGAGTCGCCAGCCGCGCTCGAGGGCGCGGTCGCGCAGGACGATGTTGTGCGCCTTCGAACCGGTGAAGTACTGGAGGGCCGCGCCACGCTCGTCGGCGGCCACCACGCGCAGGTCGGCCTGCAGGCCGCCTCCCAGCAGGATAGATGCCTTCGTATCGCCCCGGCCCAGGACGCGCTCCATCTGGGGATAGGTCGTGAACAACTCGAGCAGGTCCGGGTCAGATCCCACGGCGAGCAGGTCGATGTCACCGCACGTCTCGGCGCCGCGCCTCAGGCTGCCCACCGGCTCAATCTCGAGGTCCGCGCGCGCGGCCTCGAGCCACTCGATCAACGCCGCGACCATGCGCGTGGCGTCGGCCAGCAGGTGCCGGCCTGAGTGCAGCTGGCGCTCCGAGAGCGCCTTCAGGATGAGGGCTTCCTTCTTGGCGCCCAGCCCCTTCATCTCGCGGATTCGCCCGGCGCGCGCCGCCGCCTCTACGTCCAGCAGGCTCGCCAGTCCCAGTTCGCGGTAGAGGCGCGCCACCGTCTTCGGGCCCACCCCCTGCAGCGCCAGTACGTCGAGGAGCGTCACCGGAAACTCGTCGAGCAACTCCTGCCGGACCGCACAGTTTCCGGTGGTGGCAATCTCGAGAATGCGGGTCGCGAGATCCCTGCCGATGCCGGACCACTCCCGCAGCGCTGCCGCGTCCATGCCGCTCACGGCCTCGGCGGCATGGCCCACGACATCGGCGGCATTGCGATAGGCCCGGATCTTGAAAGTGTTGTCGCCCTTGATCTCGAGCAGGTCGGCAATCTGGCCCAGGACGCGAGCCACGGCGGTGTTATCGAGGCCGGAGGCCATTCGGGTCAGTCGACTATCAGACCGTCGGTTTCGATTCGAAAGTCGAGCAGGCGAGCGTTCCCGGCTACCAGCGCGTCGGCGACGTCCTGGCGGCGCGCGGGCGGGACCATCGCCACGAGGCATCCGCCGCCGCCCGCCCCGCACACCTTTGCGGCGTCGGCCCCGGCGGCCAGCGCGCGCTCGACCAGCTCGTCGGTTGCCGGGGTGGAGACGCCGGGCGCCAGGCGCTTGCGGTTTTCCCATTCGATGGCCAGATGCCGGGCGACCGCGTCCCATCGTCCGGCTTGGAGGGCCTCCCGCATGGCGGCGGCCGTGTCGCGGATACGCTCAAAGCAGTCGAAGACGTGCGCATCACCATCGAGGTGACGTTTGGTGATATCCCAGTTGTTCGTGCCGGAATTGCGCGGCTCTCCCGTGTAGCACAGCACGAGGCGCGATGCGAGATCGGCCGGATCCACGTCGAGGGCGACGCGCCGGACGATGCCGGGGCCGAGTTCGAGCGCCGCGATGCCCCCATGGAGCGCCGGGCGGTAGTCCTGCAGGCCGGTGGGCACCCGGATGACCTGCGCCTCGATGTCCTGCGCCGTGTGGAGGAGCGCCTCAGGAGTGAGAGCGCGGCCGCTCCAGGCGGCCAGCGCACCGCAGACGGCGATGTTGAGGGCCGATGAGCCGGCGATGCCCGCGCCGGCCGGCGACTCGCCCCGCGTGGTGAGCGTGATGCCGCGCGCCTCGAAGTGATGGGCCAGTCGGCCCAGCAGCGGCAGCGTCTCGTCGTCGCGGAGGCGGTGGTCGGCCGGTAGGACGATGTCGCGACCGGTGTCTTCCGACACCAGCGCGACGCGGTCGTCGGCGCGCAGGTCGATGCGGGCGTGGGCCCGAAGGCTGATGGCGACGTTGAGGGTCTGCGCGCCGGGGTGGAAGAGGTAGAGCGGCCAGATGTCGATGGTGCCGCCAGCCAGGTCGATTCGCGTGGGCGCCGACGCCGTAATCCGCACGGCGCAATTATAATTCCCGTACCCATCATGCCTTTGGCCACTCGGCGCAACATCGGGCAACTGCTCATCGGCAGCTTCAAGGGCACACAGGTCCCCGTCGAGCTGCGGTCCCTGGCGCGGGAGTTCGACCTGGGGGGCACCATTCTCTTCGGCCGAAACGTCGAAGCACCCGAGCAGGTCAGCGAGGTGGCGGCCGACGCCGAGGCCCTGGGCCGATCTCGACCGGCTTGGGTCAGCATCGATCAGGAAGGCGGACGCGTGGCGCGCCTGAAGGCGCCGTTCACCATCTGGCCGCCGATGGCCACGCTGGGCCGGGCGGGATCCGAGGCGCTGGCGGTGCGTTTCGCTGCGGCCCTGGCCGCTGAGCTGCTGGCCGTCGGCGTGACGCTCGACTATGCGCCGGTGCTCGACGTGCACACCAACCCTCGCAATCCCGTGATTGGGGACCGCGCCCTCGGCCAGGCCGCCGAGTCGGTGGCCGGCCTCGGTCGGGTCATCGTACGCACCCTTCAGGACGCGGGCGTCGCCGCCTGTGGAAAACACTTCCCCGGGCACGGCGACACCAGCGCCGATTCGCATCTCGAGCTGCCGCTCGTCGAGCATCCGCCCGATCGGCTGCGCGCGATCGAGTTCGCGCCGTTCCGGGCGGCCATTGCCGAGCAGGTGGCGTTCATCATGACGGCGCACGTTCTGGTGCCCGCGCTCGACGCGGAACGGCCGGCCACGCTCTCTCCGGGCATCGTGGAGACCATCCTCCGGCAGGAGCTGGGCTTTGCGGGCGTTATCCTCAGCGACGACCTCGAGATGAAGGCCGTCGCCGCGCAATACCCGGTGCCAGAGGCGGCCGTTGCCGCCGTCCGAGCCGGATGCGACGCCGTGCTCGTCTGTAGCGGGGATGTCGATCTCCAGGCGCAGACGCTCGAGGCGCTGGTGCGAGCCGTGGAGTCGAGTGAAATCTCCGGCGCCCGGCTGGACGACGCCTGGCGACGGCTCTCCCGAGCCAAGGCGCGCTTTCTGGGCCGGCCCCGCCCCTCGGTTGGCGATCGCCAGCGCGCCCTGTACGACGTCATCGGCCGCGACGAGCATCGGGCCGTCGCCGAGGAGATGGCGGCCTTCCTGTGATTCGTCCCCGACGGTTGCGGCCCGGCGACCGCATCGCCCTGGTGGCGCCGGCCAGCGCGTTCAAGGCCGCCGATTTCGATGCCGGCGCCGCCGAGCTGCGCCGCCTCGGCTTCGAGCCCGTCGCTGACGAGGCCATCCGCGCCCGCGCGCGGTTCGAGGCCGGCCCGCCGGAGTTGCGCGCCCGGGTGCTGCATGACGCGTGGGGTGACCCGTCGATTGTCGCGCTGCTCGCCGTGCGCGGCGGTTACGGCAGCCAGCAACTGCTGCCGCTGCTCGATCCCGACGTCATGCGAAGGGCGGCGAAACTGCTGATCGGCTACAGCGACGTCACCGCGCTCCACTGCTGGTCGTTTGGGCACGGCGTCGTGTCCGTCCACGGGCCGATGCTCGAGGGACGCCTGGCGGCTGGACCTGTCGCCTACGATGAGGCGTCGTTCATGAGTGTGGTCACCGTTGCCGAACCGCTGGGAGTTCTATCACCGCCGGGGCTCGAGGCTCTCGTCCCCGGGGAGGCCGGCGGGGTCGTGGTGGGCGGTACGGTTACGCAACTCGCCGCGTTGCTCGGGACACCCTGGGCGCTCGACCCGCCGCGCGGGGCCGTGCTCCTGCTCGAAGACGTCGGTGAACGGCCGTATCGCGTACACCGCCTGCTCACGCAGCTTGCGCAGAGCGGGACGCTGGCGCGTGCCGGTGCCCTCGTCTTCGGCGAGTTTCCCGGATGCGACGAGCCGGGAGGCGAGCCCGCCATCAGGGACGTCATCCGGGAGTTCGTCGAGGGTTTCCCCGGCCCCGTGCTCTACGGATTTCCGCTCGGCCACACCCGCGGACCGTCGTGGACCGTGCCCCTCGGCGTGCGCGGGCGCGTGACCAGCTCGCCGCCGGCCCTCGTGATCGAAGAAGCGGCGGTGGCCTAGCCGATGCGGATTCACCTGATTGGTGTCTGCGGCACGGCCATGGGGACGCTGGCCGCCATGCTCAAGCGCCAGGGCCACGAGGTGAGCGGGTCGGACGAGCACGTGTACCCGCCCATGAGCGATTTCCTGCGCGCGGAGGGCATTCAGCTGCTCGACGGGTACCAGGCCGCGCCCGTGGCGGGCGCGCTCGACCTCGTGGTCGTGGGCAACGCCGTTTCGCGCGGCAACCCGGAGCTCGAGGCGATGCTGGATCGCAAGCAGCGATACTGTTCGCTGCCCGAGGCCGTGCGCGACTTCTTCCTCTGGCGGCGCCGGTCCATCGTTATCGCCGGTACGCACGGCAAGACGACCACCACGGCGCTCGCGGCCTGGTTGCTCGTGCACGGCGGGCTCGACCCGAGCGTACTGGTGGGCGGGATCGCGCGCAACTTCGGGGACGACGGTGCGAGCTACCGGATAGGCGATGGCCCGGCGTTCGTGATCGAGGGCGACGAGTACGACAGCGCGTACTTCGACAAGACCGCGAAGTTCCTCAAGTACCTCCCGGATATCGCCGTCATCAACAACATCGAATTCGACCACGCCGACATCTACGCCAATCTGGATGAGGTGCGGCTGGCCTTTCGGCGCTTCGTCAACCTCGTGCCCCGATCCGGTCTGACGCTGATTGGCGTCGACAGTCCCGATGCGGCTTCATTGGTTCGACTCTCACCGAGCCGCGTCGAGACGTTCGGCCTCTCGGAGGCCGCCGACTGGCGGGCCCACGACCTGACGGTGGAGAACGTCGCCGCCGAAGCGTCTGCGGCGGAACCCGCGCGGACGCGGTTCCGGGTGACACGCCGCCGCGACGATCTCGGATGGTTCACCGTGGCGCTCGTCGGCGCGCACAACGTCCGCAACGCGCTGGCGGCGCTCGCCGTCGGTGTGGACCAGGGCGTGCCTCTCGAGCGGCTGCGGGCCGGGCTCGAAGCGTTTCTCGGCGTGAAGCGGCGCCTCGAGATTGTCGGGGCGCGGCGGGGCGTGACCATTTATGACGACTTCGCCCACCACCCGACGGCCGTGGCCGAAACGCTGCGGGCGGTCCGCGCCGCTTGGCCTGGACGGCGGCTGTGGGCCGTCTTCGAGCCACGGTCGGCCTCCTCGTGCCGCCGCGTCTTCCAGGACGGCTTCGCGCAGGCCTTCAGCGCCGCCGACCGCGTCGTGATTGCGTCGGTGTTCCGCTCGGCGCTACCCGAGCACGAGCGGCTGTCGGTCGCGCAGTTGGTGTCGGACCTCACCGCGGCGGGCGTGGCCGCCTTCCACGAACCCGACGTGGACGCCATCGTCCGCGTAGTGGCGGGGGAGGCTCAGGCAGGTGATCTGGTGGTCATCATGTCGAACGGCGGGTTCGGCGGCATTCACCGCCGCCTGCTCGAGGCCCTGTGATGGTGGTGCGGCGCGCGGGCGATACGATGTTGATAGTGGAGTTCGAGGCGGTGATCGATCCGCTGGTGAACCAGTACGTCATCGACCTGGGGGGGCGACTCGAAGGACATGCCTTCCCGGGTATTCGGGATATCGTTCCCGGCTATTGCTCGCTTGGCGTGCACTTCGATCCGCTCCGGACCGATCTGGCGGCGCTCGAGCAGGCCATTGCGGACGAAGGGCGCGTTGCCGCGGCCGTCGCCGCGCTGCCAGCAGCGCGTGTGCACGAGATACCGGTGGAATACGGCGGCGCCACTGGCCCTGACCTGGAGGCTGTCGCCACGTTTGCCGGATGCAGCACCGACGAGGTGGTGGAGCGCCACGCCGCCGTGATCTACCGCGTCTATACACTCGGCTTCGTGCCAGGCTTTGCGTACCTCGGTGGCGTGGACCGGCGGATTGCCGCGCCCCGGCGGCGGGTGCCGCGGGAGCGCGTCCCCGCCGGTTCGGTAGGCATCGCCGGGGAACAGACAGGCGTCTATCCGCTGGCCACGCCGGGAGGCTGGCAGATCATCGGCCGAACTTCCGAGGTGCTATTCGACGCGGCACGCACTCCGGCGAGTCTGTTGGCGCCCGGCGAAGCTGTGCGCTTCGTACCGCGATGAGTGACCTGGGATGGTTGCGGATCGTCAAGCCGGGCCTGCTGACCACGGTGCAGGACCTCGGCCGCTGGTCGCACCAGGCCGCGGGCGTTCCGGTGGCCGGACCGATGGACGCCTTCTCGCATCGGCTGGCGAACCACCTCGTTGGCAACGCTCCGAACGCGGCCACGCTCGAAGTGACGCTCATCGGACCGGACGTCGTAGTCGACGCCCAGACCACCCTCGTCGTGACGGGCGCTGAATTCGACCTGACCTGCGATGGTGCCGCCGTGAGCGTCGGCACGAGCTTCGCCGTCACTCCAGGGCAGACGGTGCGATTCGGGAGGCGAC
>JADZBZ010000040.1 GCA_020851835.1 Acidobacteriota bacterium | reverse complement strand
TCGTCTGACCGTCAGAGGACGACCGCAAGCGTTCCCTGGTTGGGGACGCGAACCGCCGCGTCAGGCCTGCCCGCGAACAGCCCAGCGCAGTTTCGCGGAGGCCGCGCGCCGGTTGGCCCACGTTTCGCCTTTCGTGGACCGTACCACGCTGGCGGCTACCTCCGCGTACACGCCGGCGCGGCGGCCGGCCCGGAACGCCTTCTTCACCCGCCGGTCCTCACCGGAATGAAAGGTCAGGATGGCCACACGCCCGCCCGGTGCGAGGCACTGCGGCAGCGACCGCAGCAGCGCCTCCAGCGCGGCGAACTCGCCGTTCACCTCGATGCGGAGGGCCTGGAACGATCGGCGAATCGACAGCTTCACTTCGGCCCGGCTGAGGGGCGGCAGGGCCGCGGTCAGGCCCCGGCGCACCACGCGCTCGAACGCGTGGGTGGTGCGTACCGGCGGCCGCTGTTCCTTCAGCAGGCGGGCGATGAGCGCCGCGTGCGCCTCATCGGCGTTCTCCGTGAGAACGGCGGCCAGTTGCGCCTCGCTCAGACGAGCCAGCAGCTCGGAGGCGGGTTCGCCGGCCGACGGATTCAGGCGAAGGTCGAGGGGGCCGGGATGCTTGTAGCTGAAGCCGCGCGCGGCGGTGTCGTGCTGCATGGCCGAGACACCAAGGTCGGCGAGGATTACGTCGACGCGTGGGCGCCTCTCGGCGGCGAGCAGGAGGGGCAGGTTCGCGAAGCTGCCGTGGCGTGTGGTCAGCGTGTTCGCATCGAAGCCGTCGGCGCGCAGGCGCGCCTCGGTGCGCGGCAGTTCCAGGGAATCGACGTCCAGGCCAATCAGCAAGCCGCCGGGCTGCAGGCGCGTCATGATGGCGCGCGCATGGCCGCCGCTGCCCAGCGTGCAGTCCACCGCCACCTCCCCTGGAGCCGGGCGCAGGCACTGCAGCACCTCCGCCACCATGATGGGTTGATGGGTGATTGTCATTCCAGGTTCCACGACGTCCCGCGTGCGCTCGGTCTGCCCGGTCGGACCCGAAGCGCGCCGGCCCCGATCGCTATAATGGCGCGTTGACTCTCCCGGCGGGCGCACGGCTCGGTCCCTACGACATCATCGCGCCGCTCGGCGCCGGCGGCATGGGTGAAGTGTACCGGGCGCGAGACACCCGGCTCAACCGCGACGTGGCCGTGAAGGTGCTGCCGGCCGCATTTGCCACCGATGCCGACCGCCTCCGGCGCTTCGATCGGGAGGCGCGGGCCGCCGCGGCACTCAACCACCCGGCGGTGATGGCGGTCTTCGACGTGGACGTCCAGGGCGACATCCCCTACGTCGTCTCGGAGCTGCTCGAAGGCGAAACGCTGAGCGCGGCCATCGCGCGCGGCCCTCTCCCGCCTCGCAAGGCGGCCGAGCTGGCCGTGCAGATCGCCCAGGGCCTGGCCGCCGCGCACGGCAAGGGCATCGTCCATCGCGACCTCAAGCCCGCCAACATCTTCCTCACTGCCGACGGACGCGCGAAGATTCTCGACTTCGGCCTGGCGAAGCTGATCGAGTCGCCCGAGTTCGACCCGAGTCTCACGCATCGTCCAACGGTGGCGGCCACGAGCCCCGGTATGGTGCTGGGCACGGTGGGCTACATGGCGCCCGAGCAGGTGCGCGGGGAGACCGCCGACCAGCGCGCGGACATCTTCGCGTTCGGCGCCGTGTTCTACGAGATGCTCGCCGGGCGGCGGGCGTTCTCCGGCGAATCGGCGGTGGAAACCATGACCGCCATTCTCCGGCACGATCCGCCCGAGCTTCCCCCGGGCGCCGTCCCGTCCCCTCTGGATCGCATCGTCCGCCGCTGCCTCGAGAAGGTTCCATCGCAGCGGTTCCAGTCGGCCAGCGATATCGCCTTCGCGCTCGAGGCGCTGTCGGCCTTCACCAACCAGACGCCGGGACGTCACCAACCAGACGCCGGGACGTCACCAAAGGGAGCGCCACACGGAGCGCCACACGGAGCGCCACACGGAGCGCCGGGACTTCAGTCCCGGCACCCCGCCTCCTCATGGCGGGCCATGCTCGCGCTGGGCGCGGCTCTGGCAGGCGGGATTCTCATCGGCACGATCGCGGCGCGACAGATGGCGCCGGCTCGCCCCGGCGTCGTGGGCTTCGAGGCTCGAACCTTCGACCGGCTGCCCATCACGAACGCACGGTTCATGCCCGACGGCCGGACCATCGTCTACAGCGCGACGCCGCGTGGACACTCGCCCGAGCTGTTCCTCTTCAGCCCCACGGCCGAGGCGCCGCAATCGCTCGGCCTCTCGAACGCCCACCTCCTGTCCATCTCGAGCACGGGCGAGCTCGCACTGATCGTCGGCGCCAGCCACATCGATCAACGCCTGTACCGAGGCACGCTCGCGCGCATGACGCTGGGGAGCTCGCCGCGGTCTGTCCTCGACGATGTGCGCGAAGCCGACTGGTCGCCCGATGGCGCCGCCATGGCCGTCGTGCACGACCTGGGCAACGGCCGCGACCGTCTCGAGTTCCCGGCGGGGACGCCACTCCACGAGGCGGGTGGCTATCTGAGCGATCCGCGCGTGTCGCCCGATGGCGCTCGCGTGGCGTTCTTCGAGCACCAATGGCGCTTCGACGACCGCGGCTGGGTGAAGGTTGTGGACCGCGCCGGCGTCGTGACGACACTGACCGGCGAGTTGTTCGGGCTGGAAGGGCTGGCCTGGACCGCCGACGGTTCGCGGGTGGTGTTCTCCGGAAGCCCCGAGGGTGGCTCCGCGTTGCAACCGATGGTGGTGGCAGCCTCGGGTGGCGCCCCGGCCCGGCCGGTTTTCGGCGTGCCCGGGCGCTTCATCGTGTTCGACGTGGCGGCCGACGGCCGGTGGCTGGCCGTGCGCGAGGACTTGTCGTTCGGCGTGCGTGCCCGTGTTCCGGGCCACGACAACGAGCGCGATTTGTCGTGGCTGGGCTCGGCCGGAGCGCGCGGGCTGTCCGCCGACGGAAACTGGCTGCTCATGGTGGATGTCGGCCGGCGCGGCGGGCACGACTACGGCGTGGTGCTGCGCAAGACCGACGGCACCGAGACCATCCGGGTGGGCGAAGGCAGCGCCCAGAGGCTCTCACCGGACGGTGCGTGGGCCGCCGCCCTGATCGCCACGCCGCCGCAACTGGTGCTCTATCCCACGGGTACCGGCGAGGCGATTCGACTCGATCCCACGCCGATGAGCCGTCTCATCTCGGCGGAGTGGTTCTCCGATGGCCGCCACCTGCTCGTGTGTGGGTCGGAACCCTCGCGAGCGCCCCGTTGCTATCGGCAGGACCGTTCGGGGTCGCCGCCCGTGCCCGTGACGGCCGAGAGCGTCCTGGCCACGCTGGCACCCGATGGGCAGACGCTCCTGCTCGCGCTGGCTGACGGCCGGTTCCAGGTGTCGTCGATCGAAGGCACCCCGCCGCGCGCGGTCGAGGGGCTGCAGTCCGGCGATCGCCAGGTCGGGTGGAGCCGCGACAGCCGCGCCGTGTACGTGCAACACGGCCTCGATGTGCCGGCGCGCGTCGAGCGCGTGGACCTCGACACGGGCGCGCGCGTGCTGGTGCGCGAACTCGCGCCGGAAGGCGTGGACGCCGTCGCGGCGTTATACGTCACGGACTGGGTGGACGATGGCCGCTGGTACGCCTACAACTACACGAGCCTGCCGTCGACGCTCTTTGTCGTGAGCGGCGCAATCGACTAGACTCCCGCCCGAGAGGACCACACACATGGCACAGAAGAACGACAAGCCGGGCGGCATGGGCGGCAAGCGCACCACGAAGAAGGCCGCGAAGAAGGCCGCGAAGAAGAAGGCCGCCAAGAAGCGTTAGCCTGCCACGGCGCGAGCGGCCTCACCCGCCGTCCAGTGCGAGGGAGGCCTCAGGCGCGGAGAGGATTGAGGGCGATGCGGTGCCAGCCGGTCGCCTGGCCGAGCGCCAGCGCGGCGTACTGGGCGGCATCACTGGCCGCCTGCGCCTCGTCTTCCGACTGGATGTGCGATCGACGGAGGTCCTTGGCCGCCACCGGCTTGTAGTACAGCGAGGCGCCCCGGTGCCGTCCCTTTCTCGAGTGGTGCCACGCGACCAGCCGGTTCGACACCACCTGGCCCAGGGCCCGGGCCGGCGCGACCACCGGGTCGCCGGTCAGCGCCGCAAGGTTGTCGCACATCGTGGGTACGTCGAGCAGCGCCGGATCGCCCGGGTTGGACGGGGCATCCGGGTAGCCGACCCGTGCCGCTTCGAGCGCCTTCGCGCAGGCGGCGGCCCGCGCCGAATCGCCGCGGGCGAGGTCGAGCAGGTCGGACAGGGCCTTGAGAGGCTCGACGATGGCCTCGGCGGCGCCCAGGTCGACGACCGAGTACGGCACGTCGGCGTACGGCTCGCGGTTCTCGGGTGCGTCGAGAAAGCAGGCGAGCTGCCGGCCGATGGCCTTGGCGACGTCGCCGGAGGCGGCGCCTGCCATCAGAGCGGTGACGAAGGTCGCCCACGGCCAGACACCCGCAATCGGGGCGAGCGACTGCGTGGCGATCATGAACTCGCCGGCGTGACGGAGCTGGTAGGCCGTTTCGAGGGTGTTGACGAGACAGTCCCTGAAGACGATGACCGCGGCGCGCTTCTCCACCGCGTCCAGCGACCGCGCGAGATCGCCCAGCGGCATCGTGGTGATGGCCGACCGATCGGCCTCGGCGTCGAAGAAAAGGCCCATCGGCCCGTAAGCGTGGCCGTAGAAGAACACGACGTAGCGATCGGCCGGGCACTCCTGCTGGCCGAATCGCAGGAATCCCTCGAGGACGTTGGCCCGGGCTGCGTTGAGGTCGGTCTGCTCGGCCAGCACGCGCAGCCTGGAGCGATCGAGCTTGGCCTTGATGCTCCGCCACAAGGGATGCGAGTCCGCGTCGATGGGCTGGAAGCCGCGCGACGGCTGGGGCGGTCCGGTGAGCACGCCGCGGAACACTCCGCGCGTGTGCTTGAAGTCCACCTGGGCGGCCACGCTCATCTCGCCGAAGTCCGCCGCGTCGCAGATGGCCTTCAGCTCTTCCTTGGCTGCTGCGTCGAGGGAGTCACCCGTCCCCTTGTCGTCGGCAACGGTATAGGCCAGCACGGCCCACGGTTTTCGCGTCTCGGTCTTGCCACTCACGGTCGCATCCTCCCACGATTCGCGGCGCGGCGCCCGTCGGCCGATGGGGCGCCAGCGCGGTGTACCCGTCCGGTCACTTGCCTGGCATCAGGGTGATGGGCTTGCCGGGATCGGAGGTGAAGGCATCGCCGGTGAACGTGAACCCGAAGGGCTCTCCCAGCTCGTCGGCGGCGTAGGGCGTGGTGGCCGCCGTACCACCCGGCCCTGATTGCTGCTCGAACGACCAGCCGAGGCCGCCCACGAGGAGGCCGCCGCCGGCGCGCACGAACGCCTCGATGGCCGGCACGTGCCGGGTCGCGAAATCGGGGGGCGGATTCCAGTCGCTCAGGTACCACAGCACCTCCGAGCAACGCAGATCGGCCTCCAGCGTCTCCGGGCTCGTCACCTGCAGCGTCCAGCCCCGCCGCACGATGAAGTTGCGCACCTGCTCGAGCTGGCCGGCGCGCACGTAGGTACCCTCCCACAGCACGATGGAGGTCTTTTCCTCCGTGCACCCTTCTTCCTCGGTCAGCGGGGTCAGCCAGCGCAAGGCGTTCTCGGCAAAGCCGAGGTTGTCGCTGCCGGGCGTGATCTCGCTGTCCTGGGTCAGGCCGTCGTGCGCGTACACGAACACGTGTCCCTGGCCGAACTGCCGCGCGGCGGCGAAGTCGCGCGAGACGGGTGTTTCGCCGAAGCTGTCCGGCATGTTGTCCGGCAGGCGTCCGATGGAGAGCCAGGCCTGGTCGTCCTCGTCGCCGGGCGGAGCCGCGTCGCAGAGCCCGTGCGCGCACACGCTGCCGGGCTGGCCGGCCTCCATGTTGAGCTGCAGGCCCGAGAACAGGCTTCTTAGCGCGCGGTCCTTTTCGTTCTCGGCTTGTTCGGCGTTGAGCTGGGCCGTCCCCCGTTCGATCAGCGCCCAGAGCGACAGCACGGCCAGAGCCAGCACGGTCGCCGCCGTGATGTACCAAGCGATGCGCGTCCGGCGCCGGTTGCGCGCCACGCTCTTGCGGATGAACGCCACTTCTTTGGCGTTGAAGCCGTGATCCGGCCTGGTCAGCACCCTGGCCGCGACCGCGAGATTGGGGTTCTTGTTCCACAGCAACGTGCGGTCGCCGGTCCGGGCGAACTGATCCGCCTCGGGGTCGAGCCGCTCGCCCAGCATGAGCGTGTCGCGGCCAACCTGGTGAATCCAGTCGTGCAGCGTCTTCCAGGCGCGCACCAGCGCGTCGTGGGCCGGCTCGATGTAGTCGTGGCCCTTCACCACCAGCCGCGCCTCCACCAGCCGTTCCACGACTTCCTGCACGCGAGGGTTCTCCTCGGACGAGTAATCGAGGTCGGTCATCGACACGCGGCGGCTGGCCAGCTCGCCTTCCACCGACACCATGCGCAGCAGGATCTTCCTCATCGTCGCCTGTTGCGCGGGCGGAAGCGACTGGTACAGGCTGTCGGCCCGGCTCCGCAGCGCGCCCATCACGCCGCCCAGCCGCTCGAAGTCGGTCTGGCGCAGCGCCCGGTCCTCGCGGCCGCTCACACGATAGGCCTCGTACAGCTCGTTGAGCGCGTATGACAGCAGCGGCAGCGCGCCGGGCGACTGCACCACCTCGCCGACGATCTCGTCCACCAGCTCCGGTGGATCGAAGATCAGCACCTCCTGAATCGTCGGCATGAGGACGACTTCCTTCAGCTCCTCGAGCGTGAAAGGGGGCACCGTGTAGCGGCCGGCGCGCCAGGCATCCTTGAGGTCGCCGCCGCTCAGCTGCGGCTCGAAGTCGGATCGTACGGTGATGATGACGCGGTGGATACGGGCCTCGTCGCCGACCACCTGACGGAGCCTGGCCGTGAAGGCCTGCCGTTCCGCGTCGCTGGCGCAGCGCGTGATCAGCTCCTCGAACTGATCGACGATGAGCACCGCCTTCGGCTCGTCAGGCCCGCCGGCCCCGGCCAGCGCCTGCTCGAGCACCTCGAGCGGACGGACCCCAGGCCGGATCACCGGGAGGATGTGGAAGCCCGCCTCGCGGAGCAGCGGCAGCAGTCCCGCCTTGACGACCGACGATTTGCCGGTGCCCGACGCGCCGCTCACCACCACCAAGCGGGCGGTCGCCGCCACGGCCTGCAGCTCGTGGACGACGCGATCGCGTCCGTAGAAGAGCAGCCGGTCGGACTCGTCGAACGATTCAAGTCCCTTGTACGGACTTCGCGACGGACGCGGGGGCAGGTTCAGCCGGTGGTGCGGGTGCAGGAAAATGAACTCGCCCTTGTCGTGCTTGCGGAGCGGGAAGAAGCCGGGCGTCTGTCGCAGGCTCTGGCCGGCCTCGATGGTTTCGGGCTCGACGCGGTCGCGGACGTAGGAATAGAGCTCCGTGGCCGTGATGACGCCGTCACCTTCGCGGTCGGTCCGCGCGTCGGCGTCACCGGCCAGGCCGTCGAAGAGGGCCTGCGCGAAGGGTGAGTGCAGGTCGCTGGCCGTCGTCGCCACGACCCCGCGATCGCCGGTGGCCCGCCCCTGCAGCACGTCCATGGCCTTCTGGTCGTAGGCGGCCGACGCGATCACCTGCCAGGCCTGGTCTTCGATGAAGCGATCGAAGCGCTCCTTGTAGATCCGCTTCGGCATCAGCGTGCCGATGGCGCGCGTCTGGCTGGACCACTTGAACGCGCCCGAGAAACAGCAGTCCAGGATCAGCAGCAGGTGGCGGCACGGCAGCGCCTGCAGCGCGTCCTGCAGTTCCGACATCGGGATGAACGTTGTCAGGACAGCGGGGTCGGCATCGGCTGGAACCAGGTAGCCGGCTGGACCGTCGTCGCCGTCGCGGGCGATTCCGTGTCCGGCGAAGTAGAACAGCACGCGGTCGTCGGGGCCCACCGTCTGCGCCAGCGTCTCGTGCAGCAGCGTCCGCACCGTCTGGCCCGTTGGATTCAGCAGCGGCGGATACACCTGGAAGTGCTGCATGTTGGTCAGCACCTCCGCCAGCTTCCGCGCATCGCTGACCGCCGTCTTCAGCGGCGACACCTGCTGGTAGGCATCGATGCCGATGATGAAGGCATGGTGCCGCGCAAAGGGCAGCACCTCCGTTTCGTCTGATGAAGCGGTGTCCAAAATGGGGTTCATGCGCCGCCTGACCAGCGCACCGACGTCAGCGCCTGCTGGCCCGGCGCCGACAGAAAGTAGTTCAGGTGGTGGCAGGCGACGTTCTTCCGCAGAGGTGGCGTCTGCCGATTGCCGTGGATGCCCAGGATGCTCTCGACGCCCACCGCGATGTCATTGGCCTGGTTGGCGAAGAGGAGGTCGAACGCGACGCTTTGGCCGGTCTTGGCCACCATGCGCGCAAAGAGCGCGTCGGAGGGCTCCTCGTAGGCGGCCACGTCGCCGGCCAGGATGGTGTACGGAATGCCGGGGTCATCGCTCTCGTTCAACGTGCGGATGAAGTCCGAAGCGGGGTGCATCTGCTCGAGCGTCGGCGTGAGCGACTTCGACCGGTTCAGCAGCAGCAGCACGGCGCTGCTGAACGGGATGAGGGCCGGCGCATAGTTCAGCGCCAGCCCGGTGAGCATCGTGAGAATCCTGCGCGCGTCGTCGATACGTCCGAACGGGGAGCCGTTGTTGGGGGTGCCGCACATCACCAGGTGATCCACCAGTCGATGGCCCCCCTCGCGCTCGATGAACCATCGCGATACCAGGCCGCCCATGGAATGCACCAGGAGGGTCAGGTGCGTGTCGTCGCGGTCGTGCAACCCGGCGTCGGCCAGCTGCGCTTTGAGGTGCCTCGCGGTGTCTTCGATCTTCGTGGAGAGGTTCTCGTAGTCGTAGGTGAGCACCAGGTCGAACTGCCGGTCCAGCCCGCACGCCTTGACGCCCGCGGCCATGCCCTCGGTGTCGCCGATGATTCCGTGCACGAGCAGCAGCACGCGGCGGGCGGCTGCCACCTTGTCGGCCACTCCGCTCGCCTGGTGCCGGACGGTGCCGTTCGCCCTGTAATCCACCCAGCGCAGCTGGTTGACGTTGTCGTGCCTGAGAACGGTCTTGAAGAAGTAGAGCTTCAGCGAGTCGCTCAGGCCGCGCTCGGTCTCGGCGCGCTCCGGGATGCGATCGATGCTCAGGCACAGCGTGCCGTCGGCCTCCTTTCGCGGCGCCCCGCCCAGCAGGACGTGCTGGCCGTCATACACCACGGGCAGCAAACCCTCGTCTTCGGCGAGCGGCACTGACACGGCGATCTCGAGGGGGTTGTCCTTCAGTGAGGCGGCGTTCTGGATGTCGGTGAGCTCGAGGACGCTGAGGTCGTCACCGCCGCGGGTACCGGCGAAGTTCACCAGTGTCAGCCCGCGCGCTTCGAACGCGGTGCCGAAGTCGGCCGCCGTACCGACGCCGCGGCCGGCCGGCCGGGCGGCGCCCATGCTGACGCGTGCCGTGACTGCCGGATGGCCCTTGACGAGGATCTGACCGCGCGCCACACGCGTGTCGGCGGGGCCAACCTGGTCGGTCTGGCGGACGACCCGGATGGTGCAGGGCCTGGCGAACCATTCGTTGCGGTGCAGCACGTCCCGCGGCGGCATGACGCTGGCGATGCCACGGGTATCGAGCGGGCGGCCGAACTCGAGGTCGTCCTGCGCCAGCAGGAAGTCGTCAATCCGCTCAGTGGATGCGATCAGCGTGAAGCGCTCGTACGACTCGTCGATGCCCTCGTCCAGGTAGAAGTACTCGAGTGGCGCGTCTCCCCACAGGGTCATCCACGCGTCTCCCGCCGGAATCTCCTCGTTCTTCTGAATGTGCACTCCGTATGCCGTCGAGAAGTACGCGAGCAGCAGGTGCAGAGGCTGCGCCGTGCGGTTGCGCACCTTGAAGCGGCACTTGATGTGACGCCACTGGCTGCCCGTGCGGGTGCAGTAGAGGGTGGCGTGTGCCCCCTCGTGTGCCAGCGTGCCGCCAGCGTCGGTCTCCTCCTCGAGGACGACTTCCACCTTCGACGTGTCCATCTTCGTGCGGGGGTTTTGCAGCGCCAGCAGCCGCTCCCACTCCATGACGTGCCTGAGGGTGGGCAGCAGCGAGGCCGCCGCCCGTTCGTAGGTCCCTCCGCCCGC
The DNA here is from genome assembly GCA_020851835.1 of Acidobacteriota bacterium. GTDB lineage: Bacteria > Acidobacteriota > Vicinamibacteria > Vicinamibacterales > UBA2999 > VFZN01. The sequence goes on along the minus strand of JADZBZ010000040.1, from coordinate 12,461 downwards.
CAGCTCGACGAAGCCGATGTCCGGTTCGCGACCCACCTGGGCCAGCGACAGCCGGCCCTCGCCGGCCGTCAGGCGGTATTGGGACGGCTCGTTCGCACCGACGAGGCTCACCCGCACCGTGCTGTCCTGGTCCAGGGTCTCCTGCACGGCTGCGCGCGTGTCGTCGTCGCCCGCGAAGGCCACCAGTGTGGGAGCGGACGGCAGGCTGGTGATCTCGGCGAGATACCGGGCCGACTCCTCGCTCGCGAAGTCGAGTGCGATGTCGCTGTGCTGCGCTCCGACCCGCACCACCGTCGCGGTGCCGACGGGTCTTGCCGCATCGTCTTCCCGGTACAGCGCGAGGGCCACCTGCGAGTCTGGCCCGGCCGGCACGCCGTGGATGGCCCCGCAGTCCACCGTCCATGCGCCCAGGTCGAACCAGGCGGCGTAGCGGCGCGGCGTGCGCACCACATCGCGCCCCAGGAATCCGGTGCGCGCGTCGAAGTGTTCGTAGGCCTCGAACTGCGGATCCTGGTCGAAGGCCCGCGACCGGACCGCGGCGCGACAGCGGACGAACACGTCGGCGTAGCTCAGAGCGCCGCCCGACCTCTCGAGCACTTCCACCAGCGTGCTCGTGAACACTCCGCTCTGGTCGGCCGATTCCTGGGCCAGCTGCCCGCGCTCGCACGCGGCCAGCAGGATGTGGCGGCCCGTCGGGATGACGAGCGGCTGCCTGGCATCGCGCAGCCGCGTGAAGTGGCCGTCGAGGTAGGTGTCGAGCGGACGCTCGGTCGTCACCTCGTCGGTCAGGCGCGGCGTGAGGCCGCGAAAGGCATCGGCGCCGCGGGTGCCCGAGCCCGAGTGGCAGCAGTCGAGCAGTATCGCCGTCTGCGCCCCGCCACTGGCCACCTCCTCGATGAGGACGGCCAGTTCCTTGTCGGCCAGGTCGTACCCGTTCGGGCGGCTGTCGAAGCAGACCAGCCCCTCGTCTTTGCCCTCGGGATAGAACTCGCGAAAGGCGGCGTTCGAGGCCCATCGCGCCCCGTGGCCGCAGAACTGGAACAGGGCCACGTCGCCGGGCCCCGCCTGGCCGAGGTGGGTGCGAAAGCCATCGATGATGCCGGCCCTGGTGGCCTGTGCGTCCTTCAGGACCTCGGCGACCAGTTCCTGCCCCTGGACATGGTGCTGGAGGTAGCCGTGGAGGCGATCCACGTCGTTGAGACAGCCCGCGAGTTTTCGGATCGGCGTGCCGTAGTCGTTGATGCCCACGAGCAGGGCATAGATTCGGTTGGGCAAGAGCCTTTCCTCTCACGCCGACGCTGGCCGGGGAACGGTCGGACTCAGGGCGGTGTGCGGCGGCGGCCAGTGTATCAGCCAGCGATTGGACCGAAGCGCCGCGGAGGCCGCGACCTCAGCCCTGAACGGGGCGCCGGGCCTTCCCCCACGGAGCGCCGGGACTGAAGTCCCGGCGTCGAGGCCCTGAACGAAAGCGCCGGGCCTTCATGAACGGAGCGCCGGGACTTCAGTCCCGGCGTCGAGGCCCGATGGCGCTCGGCTACGGCGTTGGCGGCGCCGGCATCGTGTCCTTCTGCAGCCGCGGCAGCAAGGCGTCTCGCTTCGCCAGGTCGTAGACGGCCGCTGCAATCACCATGGCGCTCTGTCGTGCGTCGTCCTCGATGATGCGCTCGTAGGTGTCGAGATTGGTGTGCCAGGTGTCGGTGCCGTACTCGATGGGGTCCTGTGACACGCCGATGCCGGGGAGCCCGGCCTCGTTGAACGAGGTGTGATCGGATCCGCCACGGCGGCGGCTGGTCGTCGAGGTGGCGCCAAGAAAGCCGTTGTCGGCGAAAGGCGCGGTGGCCTCGCGCAGGATGCGCGCGTCCTCGGGCGGACCGAAGACCGTCATCCCGCGCGCACGGCCGGTGCCCGAATCGATGTTGAAGTAGCCTCCGAAATTGGCGTACTCGGGCTTCGGATTCTCGAAGGAGCCGAAGTGCTCCTTCACGTAGGCCTGCGAGCCGAGCAGTCCCTGCTCCTCGCCGCTCCAGAGCGCCACGCGGATGGTGCGGCGGGGCTTGACGCCAATGGCGTTCAGGATGCGAATGGCCTCGAGCATCGTCGCGCAACCGATCGCGTTGTCGGTGGCGCCGGTGGCCGAGTGCCATGAGTCGAGGTGGCCGCCCAGCATCACGACTTCCTGCGCCTTGTCGGTGCCAGGAATTTCGGCCACCACGTTGTACTGCGTCGCCCCCTCCGGATAGGTCCGGTTGACGATGTTCATCTCGAGCTCGACGGTCTGCCCCGCGGCGGACAGGCGCCACAGGCGGCCGAAGTCCTCGTTGCGCATGACCACCGTCGGCACCGCTTTCGCCACATCGAAGGTGCGGTTGTTGAACGCGCGGATCTGACCGTGATCGCGGCCCGCGTCGTTCACGCGGCCGACCGCCCCGGCCTCCACCAGGAATTGATCGACCTGCTCGGCCACCTGGTTGGCGGGGACCACGTTCGGGTCCGGCTTCGGCTGCGCGGCCTGCGGCGGGCCCGGCGGGCCGCCCGGCGTACTCGCGCCCGAGAACTGGGCCTTGACGTCGTTGTCTTCGCGTCGCTTGGCCGGTGGGACGATGGTCACCTCGAGCACCTGCGGCGGGCCGGCCATCACGATGCGGCCCTTCACCTTCGCGCGCTGCTCGTCGAAGAACTGCGCCAGGCGCTCCTTGGTGGGCCGCTGCGGCAGCTCCAGCGTCACGACCGGAGCCGTGACGGCGCCGTTGGTGCCGGGCGTCCAGGCCAGGGCCTCCACGACGAGCGCGTCCTTGACCGGCGACACGACGTGCACCGACAGCTTCTCGTTGAGCCAGCCGGGGTGGCCGAAGTCCCAGGGCTCGAGGTGTGCGTTCTTCAGCCCCCACGCCGTGGTTTCCTTCACCACCCAGTCGGACGCGCCCTTCAGGTTGGGAGATCCGGTCAGGCGCGGCCCGTAGAGATCGGTGAGCACCTGCAGCGTGCGCATGATGTGCGAGTTGTCCGTCGCCTCGCGGCGGATCTTCCAGTAGATGTCGCGGTCGATCGTCTCCTGAGCCAGGGGCGCCGACGCCGCGAGCAGGGATACGAGTGAGACGGCGGCGAGGGTTCGAACGCGCATGATGGCTCCTTGGTCCAACGTTGCCCGACAGTCCAGTCGTGATGGGCCGACCGCGCCGTGGCCTCCTCGTCTCAACCGGGCAGGTGTCAGGTTCGTTCAGGGCGCGCCCGGCCGACGCTCACGGCCTATCGACGGATGGTACTTCGAGTTCGCCCGGTTCGTACCGTTCCCGGACCGCCGCCCTGGCCAGCAGGTGCGACGATACCGGGAGGGTCGCAGCGGAACCGTGCACTGAATGATCAAGCCCAGCCCCTGACCGACCCGCGCAGGGTCGATGTGCGGAGGTGGGCGTCGCCGCCTGATCGGTCCGTCGCGGTCGAGCTGTGCTGGCATCTGGGCCTTGACGAAATTTCTTGACATTATTCCGGGGGGGTACCAAAGCGAAGTAGGTCAACGACGCTCGCTGGAGGGTATTGATATGCGCTCTCTGTTGATGGTCATCGCGGTCGCACTGATGGTCACCGTCAGTCCGTTCACCAACATCCGGTTGCGGGGCGAGCGGGTCGAGCCGATACCGGGCACGTGCACTCTGGACCGCTCTTGGCAGAACACAATCGCTACACCTTCGGCACGATCGCAGCCGAATGCCAAGGCGACCTCGCTACGTGCTTCCCAATCGAGCACAGCGTGCCTTGGGGCAACTGGGGCGTCAACTCCAACGCCGGTAACAAGAGTGACTCCAATCAGTTCTGGGGCTACCAATACATCGACGGCAATTATCAGTGGGATTCCTGCACCTCCTCGCCGCAATCCAGCAACCAGGGGACACAGCGGTACGCGTTTCACCGGGGATTGGTGTCAGACGAGCCGTGTGAGAACGCCGGGCTGAACGGCGTCACGTTTACGTACACAGGTCAGTTCATGGATATCGATGAGCTCGACTGGTGTGACGAGGATGAGGACGTCGCCACGGCGTATTATCCGTCCTTCAACACCGTTCTGTGGTGCTCAGGCTCGACTTGCTATGGCGACAGTGGGTGGATCTCTCCATCATCGGTGAGTCCGAACGTTCTCTCAGCCGACATAAAGGTGATCATGTGGGCATTCTGAATTTCTCGATGAGGCAATCGGCCCTGACGCATAGGCGCCTGATCGGCGTCACCACAGCCGCCGTCGTGCTGCTTGGTTCGTTGTTTGTGCTGCAGCCCTCCGCCGTTGGACGAAACAGTTTGCTTTCAGGTCTGGTGGTTGATGACGTCACGGGTCAGCCGATGGCGGGTGTTGTGTTCACGAGGGCGCCGGCGAATGGGCCCGAAACCTCAGCAATTACAGCAACATCGTCGTCGGGCGGTTCGTTCTCAGTTGACACGCCTGAGAGCAGCTTAGACGTCTTGATTGCAAGGAAACCCTCATTCGCGACCTACCGAATCTCTCTGACCAGGCTTCGTGAGCAACTTGACGCATTTCCCGTGTTGAGGATGAAACGCGAAGCTGTCCTCGCCGGCCGGGTTGTCGATTGCCTGAGCGGAGTACCGCTGCCGGCGACCATCCGGGTCAACAGCCGCACCGAGCACAACATCGTCAGCCATGGAGCAAGGACCGCCGACGGATCGTTCGAGGTGCGGGACGTGCTTCCCGGTACGGTATCGGCGGTCTTCGGTTCGCCAGGCTATGCACCACTTGCCGTGGCCGTCGAGGTGAGCCAGGGTGAGCGCCGCGAGTTGGTGGGGCCTTGCATGGAACGGGAGGCTCGAATCCAAGGCAGAGTCGTAGACGAGAGCGGGCGGCCAATTGCCGGCGCCCGCCTCGGCGTTGAATACCAAGAAAGCATGGTCGATGCTGGAGCGGCCGAAGAATTGATCACCGGTCTACGCTCGAGCGACGCCAACGGGGTCTTCGCGGTGGGCGGCATCGTTCCACGCGTGCCCTTTGTCCTGCAGGCGAACGGGACTGACATCGCAGGCGGGCCGTTCGTCGTCGAGGCTGGTGAGGTAGGCGACGCTGGGATCCTCGCCGCGTCCGGAGCTGCACTGGCGGGGCAACCATGACGCGCCAAGGACGTTTCGCCTGCGCAGTGCTGGCCCTTGCCAGCGTGGCGGGCTGCGCGACTCACCACGCCGGGTCGAGTGCTGCGGCCCCACCCAGACCACGTCTCGCAATCGGCGACGTCGTCGAAGTAAGGCAGAGGGGAGGCACCAAGGTCGCCGGCACGATCGTGCGGGTCGAGCCGACCGAATTCGAGGTGTCGGACCAGAGCGCCGAAGGCCACGTGATGCGCTGGCCTTCAATCACCAGGATCACGACCATCCACGAGGGTCGCGCTGACTCGGTGCTGAACGGGACGCTGATTGGCTCCGGCATCGGCGCCGGGTACGCCGGCATCGTCGTCGTCGGCGTCAATAGCTCCAGCGATTCGGTCAGTGCTGGCAAAACGGCACGCGGCGTGGCGCTGGGTGCGGCGATTGGCGCCGGCGTCGGCGCGGTCATCGACGCCCTACGTCGTCGTCCCGAACGACGGGTGGTCTACCGCGCACCGTGACTCGGGGCGGGTAGACTGCCTCGCATGGTGCGTCGTGACGAAGTAGGCAGGTTACCGTCTGCTGTGCCTGGGGGCGCAGCGTGACCACGCCGTGCGCCAGGAGCTGATAACAGGCCTTCGGTTAACCACCCACCCCGTTTATGGTGACTATCGGCTGACGTTCTCAATGCGAGATATCTCCATGACAACCGCGGCCGCACGAATTAGCACCGTCGGGCTCACCGTGCTTCTATTTTCTCCATCACTTGCTTCAGCGCAAAATCACTGCACTGGCGCCAATCCAAACGACAGCGTTGCGGACGATGCTGCGTTACAGGCGTGCCTCGATGCAGGTGGGACGAGTCTGCTCAGTCCCGGCAGCCCAGGATACCTACTCGCCAGTGGGCTCCGCCTGGCCGTCAACGGAACCGTTCTCTCATCTGCTTCCGCTCCGACCCAAGCGCGGATCGTCGCGATGCCGGGCCTCAATGGAGTGATGATTTCCAATCGAAAAGGGGTTGCCCTAGACAATTGGGAGATCTCCTGGATCAACTGGGACGGCAACAAGAACAACCGAACGCTCTACGCCACGATCTGCAACGACAACTATCGGCCGAATGGCATGATCGCGTCCGTCAAGGGCAACAACTGCGTTATCAAGAACAACGCGTTCGAGAACGCCATGTGCGGCAGCGCACTCGAAGTCAGCGGCAGCGGCTACCAGGTGTACACGAACTCGTTCTTCGACTTGGGTTTTCCCGAAGGCCAGGCGTCAGGGGCCCAGCCGTTTGCGGACGCAATCAGCACGATCCAGTGCGTTAACAGTAGCGTTACAAGCAACTACATCGAGAACGCGACCGACGTGGGCATCGTCGTCGGCCTCGATGCCGCCACGGGATGCCAAGTCAGATTCAATACCATCCGCAACACCACCGCGCACGGGTTCGCGGGCATTCATATTCGCGGTGAGTTCAACCAAGCGGGCTCCCTCATCTCCGACAATGTGATTGAATCCGGATACGACAAGCTGGCGTACGGCATCTTCGTCGGAGAGGGGCCGTGGGGATGGAGCGGCACTTTCGCCTCGGCGGTTGGCCAGATTGTCTACAACACGATTACGGGCGCTGTCGTAAACCTCGCCGTGGACCATGTCGCCAGCGGCGAGATCCGGTACAACACCGTATACGGCGCAAAGGGTACGTACGGGCTCTCGTGCAGTTGGCCCGCTGAGTACACAACAGGGGCAACGGGGTCAGCACTGCTGCAGCCGGGCTCGGTGTATCGGACCTATAGCCCCGGGGGGTGTACGCCGTACGCCGATGCTCCGCCGTCGAGCCGCATTGAGTCGCCGGCAACGGGTTTCCTCTATCAGGAGGGCGCATCAGTCACGCTGTACGCGGATGCCAGCGACCCCGACTCGAGTCCGGCACGCGTCGATTTCTATGCCGGTTCCACTCTGTTGGGGTCCGACTATTCAGCCCCGTTTTCGCTGACGTCGACCAATGCGCCGCCAGGAATCTTCACGCTCACCACGGTGGCGTGTGACAGTAGTGGATTTGGCCCCACATCGGCTCCCGTCGTCGTGACGGTGAACGCGGCTCCGCTAGTCTCGTTCACGGCGCCCGCGTCTGGCACGGTCTATCCCGTGGGCTCGACCGTGACCGTCAGCACGTCAGCGAGCGATCCAGACGGGACAGTCGCGCGCGTGGACTTCTACGTGAATGGCGGCCTCCTCGCGTCTGATACGGCCGCTCCCTTCTCGCTGACAGCGAGCGGCGTCCCGTACGGCGACTACGTCGTGCAGGCCGTGGCGTATGACAACCGTGGCGGATCAAAGGCATCCTCCGCAATCATCGTCTACGTTCGGTAGAGCGCAGGGCGCCCGCGGTCGCCGGTGCACTCGAAGACTGGCGACCGCGGGAATGGTACGATGCGGCGCGATGCGGCAGAGCGCCCGAGTCCTTGCTTTTTGCTTCTTGGTGGCCACGGCAACGAGGGGTGCTCGTCTTCGCGGCCGGCTGGGTGGCGGTCGAGGTCGTAGGCTTCCCTGATGGTTTTCGCGCCCCGCCGCCGACGCACGCCAACCCACTTCTTGACCTTCCCGCCAGGTGGGACACGGGATGGTACGTCGGGCTGGCGAGCCATGGGTACCGCTGGGACGGCGTCCTTGGTCGATTCGAGAACCTCGCCTTTTTTCCTGCCTATCCCTTTCTGCTGCGATTGACCGCGACGGTGTTCGGGGTGAGCCGTTCGAATGTGGCCTGGAACTGGGTGGGAGTGGGGCTATCGACGGCGTTGTTCGCGGTCGCGCTGTGGTACCTCTGGCGGCTCGTGGCCGAGGTCGTCGATCAAGTATCGGCGACCCGAGCGATGCTGTTCTGCGCTTGCTATCCGTTCGCCATCTACTTCGGTCTGCCCTACACCGAATCGCTGTTCCTCCTCTGTTGCGTCGCCGCAACCTTCTATCTCTGGTCGGGACGGTTCGTGAACGCCACCGTTTTCGGCATTGTCGCCGGCCTAACCAGACCCAATGGGGCCATTCTGTTCCTCCTCCTGGCCGGAAGCCTGTTCACGGCTCGCGAACGGCATCGCCCGCCTGCCGAAAGGGTGGCACCAGCCCTCGCGACCTTGGGACCGCTCCTCGGGGTGTCCGTCTATTGCGCCTTTGTCTATGGCCTGACGGGGGACCCCTTGTCGTGGGTCAAGGCTCAGGAGGGTTGGGGGCGCGGCTTCCGCAGCCCCGTAGCCACAGCGAGCGACTTCCTTACTCACCTGTTCTCAAGTCCCCTCCGGTTCGCCGCCGAATCACCAGAGTTACTGGTGAATGGACTGGCAGCGGGGTTTGTGCTGCTCGCAGCATGGCCAGTCGGCCGCCGATGGGGCCTCGGCATGGCCGCCTTTCTAGTCTCCGGTGTAATGGTCCCGGTCGTCGGCGGTGGACTGCCGTCATTGGGACGCTACAGCAGCGTGCTGTTCCCGATCTACTTGTGGATGGCGTCTGACCTAGGTGATCGAGTCTGGAGGCCGGTCCTCGCGATCAGCCTGGTCGCCGAAGCCGTGGTCGCGGGCTTCTTCTTCATATGGCGACCGCTGTACTAACGACGCCGATGTCGTACTACGCTCCGCTGCGATCACATCCAGGAAGATCGGATGGCCGGATACCAGCCCGCCGCCGGTCCACGACATCATCTGCCCGCCGCGCGTCTGCAGGACGATGTAGGCGTCGGCGAGGGTGACCGTGGGGCCGGGGCGAGCGACGCGCCCACCTCCAGGAGGTCGCCCGGCCGAACTCCACGCCCAACAATCCCATCCTCGTGATATGGTGACCCATATGAAGACGACCATAGAGATTGCCACGCCGGTGCTCGAGGAGGCCAAGCGCCTGGCACGCAAAGAGGGCGTGACTCTGCGCGTCCTCGTGGAGGAGGGCTTGCGCACGGTCGTCGCCGCCCGCGGCGCACGCAAGGGCTTTCGACTGAAGGACGCGGGATTCGCCGGGACGGGCGTTCAACCTGGCATGGAAGAAGGCCGCTGGTTCGAGGTTCGCGACCTCATCTACGAGGGTCGCGGCGCGTGATCGCGGTCGACACCAACCTGCTCGTCTACGCGCACCGCAAGGACTCGCACTGGCACGCGCCAGCAGTGCTCGCCGTGCGTTCGCTCGCGGAAGGTTCCGCGCCATGGGCGATCCCGTGGCCCTGCCTGCACGAGTTCCTGGCCATCGTGACGCACCCGCGTATCTACGCTCCGCCGACCCCGCACCCGGCCGCCGCGGTCCAGATCGAGGCATGGCTCGCCTCACCCACCATGGTGCTGCTCAGCGAAGGCCCCGGCTACTGGAACGCGCTTGCGGACCTGCTCGACGCGTCTCGACCGCGCGGCGGTCAGGTACACGATGCGCGCATCGCCGCGCTGTGCCTCCACCATCGCGCGACGGAGCTGTGGACGGCCGACCGGGATTTCTCGCGCTTCTCGGGCCTCACGACACGCAATCCCCTGGTGTAGGCAGCTCGCGACGAGCGAGGGGCCGGACGTGCCCGTCATCAGCCCCCAGGGACGAGCTGCTGGCCTGACCTCGGCTGCTGGCCGGCCCCAACGGCATCGCCCTGATGGATCGAGAAGCCGGTGGCAAGCGTTCCCGGAGGGAAGCCGGTTACCGGCGATGCGCCGGTGCCGGGCGCAGTCCCGACGTCACCAGTTGCGGTCGGGGCGCCGGTGTTGGTCACGGTCTGCCCTCCAAGCAGCGCGAAATTGCCCGCTGCACCGACAGACGGTGCCTGTGTTTGAGCCGACGCCGAAGCGGCGCCGGCGGCCAGGATGCCCAGGGCAGCCGCAGCGACGCGGACGCCGGAGAGCGCCGACGAGACAGACGTTTGCGTCATTGCATCCCCTTTGGACGCATCCAGCAGCGCACTGGCGCCGAACGAGTCACCGCACGCGGTTGGTAGCGGGGGCATGAGCGCAGCCCAGGGGGTTTCTGCGCACCGCGTCTCGCTTCGAGGCTACTCCTGGGCGGGGTGGACGTGTAAGAAATATCAGGAAAATCATCCCGCCATCGCCAGCACGAGCAGTTGCCGGGATGCGAGCGTGTCGAGGGGATTGATGTGAGGCGGGCATCGGCGGTGCGCCTGCTATTATCGATCATCGATCGGTTATGCAGACCGCGAAGCCTGCCCATCTGAAGCCTGGCGTGACGCTCGACACGCTGCCGGGGCCGCGTCCCGGGGATATACCCGTGGCCGGCAGCCTGCGCCTCGTCCGTGGCACGGCCCTCATCTTCTGGGATCCGAAGACGCCCGGCAAGAAACTCGACGCCATCGACACCGACCAGATCACGCCTGCGGCCGACTGCGTGTCGGAGAGCCTCGACACCCTGGACGAGCGCTGGAAGGCGGGCGCCTTCCGCTACCTGATGCCGGATTTCCGCGCCAGAGTGCACGCCGGACAGACCTTCGTGATCGCAGGCGATCGCTTCGCCATCGGCAGCTCGCGCGAGATGTCGCCGGCCGGCCTCAAGGCCGTCGCCGAGGAAGTGGGCCTCGAGCTGGTCATCATCTGCGCCCACAACATGGGCGACATCTTCCGCCGGAACGCCTTCAACCTCGGCCTGCCCGTGGTGCAGAGCCCCGAGGCCGTGGCCGACGCGAGGGACGGCGACGTCTTCACGTTCGATCCCGTTTCGCGCGCCATCACGAACCAGACACAGGGGACCAGCTATGCACCGGTACCCCTCAGCGCCAAGGAAGACGAGATCCGCCAGAGCGGCGGTATTTTCGCGGTGGGTCGCCGTGAGTTCCGTGCCTCGGTGGAGCGGACACCCGAAATCACCTGGGCCGACCAACCGCGCGCGCGGCACATGTCCACCACCGAGCAGATCGTCTGGGCGCACCGTGTGGACAAGGACACCGACGTGAAACCGGGCGCCACGCTGCGCGTCTACGCCGACCTGCTCCCCGCGTCCGACGGCACGGCACCCTTCTCGATCCACACGTTCAATCAAATCACCGGCGGCGAGGCCATCTGCCCCCGCCAGGCCGCCATCGCCAACGACCACTTCGTCTTCACCGGCAGGGCAGACGACGACCGGCAGACGGGCATCGGACGCCAGTTCGCCGCGCACCACGGCATCGAGAAGCCGTATTACGCCACGCCCGGCGACGGCATCTTTCACTTCTATTTCCCCGAGCAGGGCCTGGTGCTGCCCGGGCAGTTCATCCCCGGAGCGGATTCGCACTCGCGCGCGTACGGCGCGTACGGCGCGGTCGGCATGGGTGTCGGCTCCACGACGCTCGGCTTCGGCTGGTCCACCGGCTACATCTACTTCACGATGGCGAAGCAGCGCCGCGTCACCTTCAGCGGCCGGCTCCGCGAGTGGGTCACCGGCAAGGACATCATCCTCGAGCTGCTGCGGCGGTGGGGCGCGAAGCAGAGCCAGGGCATGTCGGTGGAACTGGTGGACCGCGATCACCAGCTGCCCATCGCGTTCCGGAACACCATCGCGAACATGATGGCCGAGGCCGAGGCGCTCAACGGCATCTTCGCGCCCGACGACATCACCTACGCGTGGTATCGCGCGAAGGGGCTGACCGACCTGCCGTATCCGCCCATTGCGTGTGGCGCGGACGCGGTCTTCGACCTCGATGAAGAGCTCGTCCTCGGCGACGTCATGCCGATGATTGCCAAGCCGTTCAGCCCGGGCAACGCGTTTCCAGCGGAGGAGGTGGCGCGCGAGCGGCTCACCTTCGACAAGGCGATGATTGGGTCCTGCACCAACGGCAGCTACGACGACCTGCTCGCCGCCGCGCTGGTGCTGGTGGCGGCGCGCGCGCAGGGGCTGACGAAGGTGCAGAAGGAGTTGGTGGTGTTCCCGGGGTCGGGCGGCGTGAAGCGCCAGATCGAGCGGCCCGATCCGCGACTGGGCGGGGAGTCCATTGCGGACGTGTTCCGCTCGGTGGGCGGCCAGATTCGCGCGAGCTGGTGCGGACCCTGCTTCGGCCAGGGGCCCGACGCGCTCTCGAAGGGCCAGCGCGCCATCACCAGCTTCAATCGCAACTGGCAGAACCGCATGGGCTACGGCGGCGAGGGCTTCCTGGCCTCGCCGTCCGTCGTCGCGGCGTCGGCGCTGGCCGGCTACATGGCGCCGCCGAGCGAGCTGGGGCTCGAGTGGGATCCGGAGCGATACGGGGTTTAGGCGGCGGGGGGCCAGAGCCTCGTCGGTCGGGCTGGGCCTAGGCGCCGGCGGCTCGTGCGGGTGGCGGGTCGGCGGCGTCGCGACGAACCGGAATGAACTCCGGCCACCGGAATGGTCCGGACGCGCCGTACACGGGATCGGCGTCGCCGCCCTGCGGCGTCGGCGATCGCTTCGGCCCGAGGGGCTGGTGC
>JADZBZ010000039.1 GCA_020851835.1 Acidobacteriota bacterium | reverse complement strand
TGGTGCCCGGGACGGGCGACGATGTGCAGGCCCTGAAGGCCGGCATCATGGAGATCGCCGACATCTACGTGGTGAACAAGGCCGACCGGGATGGGGCCGACCGGATGGTGACGGCCATCGAGTCGAATCTGCTGCTGCAGTCCTATGGCGAAGGCGAGTGGCGGCCACCGATCATCCAGACCGAGGCGACGAGTGGCCGTGGCGTCACCGAGCTCTGGCAGGCCGTGCAGACGTTCCGCGCCCACTCGGCCGGCGCCCGCAGGCATCGCCTGAAGGCGCGCCATCAGTTCCGGCTTCGCGACCTCCTGACGCACCGGTACCTCGACTTCGTCGAACGCACCCTGCTCGGCCCGGCCGAGTTCGAGGCCATCGTCGACCGCGTGGCCGCTCGCGAACTGGACCCGTACTCGGCGGCGGCGGACATCCTGTCGCGGAGCCTCAAACGATCATGAGGGTGTGGCTGGATCACGTCGGGGTCGCGGTCGGCGAGCTCGCGCCGGCGCTCGCGTTCTTCCGCGACGTGCTCGGGCTGCACGTCGAGTCGCCCGAAGAGGTGACCAGTCAGCACGTGCGCGCGCACTTCCTCCACATGGGGCCGTCGTCGCTGGAGCTGCTCGAAGCGACCGCGCCCGGGTCGCCCATTGCCCGATTCGTGGAGAAGCGCGGACCGGGCCTGCACCACGTGGCGCTGCGCGTCGAGGACATCGACCAGGCCCTCGCCGAGCTCCACGCGCGTGGCGTGCGCCTGATCGACCACGCGGCGCGGCCCGGGGCCGAGGGCGCGCGCGTGGCGTTCATCCATCCGTCGGCGGCGCACGGGGTGCTGGTTGAGCTGAAGGAGCCGGCGCCGGCCGTGGCGCGGTTCCGGACGCCCGTCCGCCATCAGCTCGGAGACCTCGAGCTGATTTCAGTCTCGGACGGATTCTTCCGCCTCGACGGCGGCGCCATGTTCGGGGTGGTCCCGCGCGCGTTGTGGCAGGCGCGTCTGCCGCCCGACGATCGCCACCGCATCCCGTTGGGCCTTCGGCCGCTCATCGTTCGCGGCGAGCAAACGATGATCATCGATGCGGGGTGTGGTGACAAAATGGACGCCCGCAGCGCCGACATCTACGGCCTGGAGCGCGCCTATCACCTGGATCACGCCCTCGCCGAGGCCGGCCTCTCGGTGGACGATATCGACATCGCGCTGGCCAGCCACCTCCACTTCGATCACGTGGGCGGCTTCACGCGGCGGGCCGAAGACGGACGCCTCGTGCCGCGCTTCCCGCGCGCGCGCTACGTGGCTCATGCGCAGGAGTGGCAGGACGCAACGCACCCGCACGAGCGAAATCGCGCCAGCTACCTCGCAGAGAATTTCGTCCCGCTGCTGGAGGCGGGCGTCCTGACACTGGTAGACGACGGCGCCGAGATCATGCCCGGGGTGTCGTACCGGAGAAGCGGCGGGCACACGGCGCATCATCAGGTCGTGATGATCCGGTCCGCCGGTATGACCGCGGTGTTTGCGGCCGACATGTACCCCACCGCGGCGCACGTGCCCGATCCGTGGGTGATGGGCTACGACCTCTACCCGATGGATACGCTGGCCTTCAAGCGCGCGTTCGCGCGGGAGGCGATCGAGCGCGAGTACCTCGTCTTCTTCGAACACGACCCGGCCCTGGCCGCGGGCATCCTGCGCGAGGACGCGGGCAGGCGCCGGGTTCAACGCGTCATCTAGGTGGTCGGCCGTGGAGGCACGATCGCCCTCGAGGAGCACCCATGTCCGTGCGTATCGGAGTGATTGGCGGGTCCGGCCTCTACGACATGACCGAACTGACCGACCGGGAAGAACGACTGATCGGCACGCCGTTCGGCGATCCGTCCGGACCGTACGTGCTGGGCACGCTGCGCGGCCGGCGCGTCGCCTTTCTGGCGCGCCACGGGGTGGGCCACGTCCTGTCGCCGTCCGAGCTGAACTTCCGCGCCAATATCTACGGGTTCAAGCGGCTCGGGGTGGACTGGATTCTGTCGGCCAGCGCCGTCGGATCGCTCCAGGAGCAGTACCGACCGCTCGACATGGTCTTTCCGGATCAGTTCATCGACCGGACGCGCGGGCGCATCAGCACGTTCTTTGGCGGCGGCATCGTCGCCCACGTCGGGTTCGCCCATCCGCTGTGCGGCCCGCTATCGGCGCTGATGGCGGAGGTGGCTCGCGGCCTCGATGCACGCGTGCACGAGGGAGGCACCTACCTATGCATGGAGGGTCCGCAGTTTTCGACCCTGGCCGAATCGCGCCTCTACCGCAGATGGGGTGCCGACATCATCGGCATGACGAATCTGCAGGAAGCCAAGCTCGCCCTCGAGGCTGAGATCGCCTACTCGACAATGGCCCTGGTGACCGACTACGACTGCTGGCATCCGGACCATGACGCCGTGACCGTCGAGATGATCATCGACAACCTCACCTCCAACGCCCGGACGGCGCAGCGGGTGATTGCCGGGACGGTGGAGCGGCTCGACGTCGAACAGCGCGTCCCCGCCCATTCGGCGCTTCAGACGGCCATCATCACCCGCCGCGACGCCATTCCGGACCGGGTGAAGCGCGACCTCGAGCCGATCATCGGGAAGTATCTTCAGTAGGCCGTGTCCGGGGCTCCCCCTCACGCGCCGTTTCCGTTCCCGTTCCTGGAGAACCCATGCAGCTCATCGTGACCGGTTCTATCGCGTTTGATTACCTGATGTCCTTTCCGGGCAGGTTCACCGAGCACTTCCTGCCCGAGCACATGGATCGCGTGTCGCTGAGTTTCCTGGTGGACTCGATGGACAAGCGGCGCGGTGGCTGCGCGCCCAACATCGCCTACACGCTGGCGCTGCTGGGCGAACGGCCGCGGCTGATGGCCACGGCGGGCCAGGATTTCGCCGACTACCGGCAGTGGATGCAAGCGGCCGGCATCGACACGTCGCTCGTGAAGACCGTGAACGGCAAGTTCTGCGCCTCGTTCTTCTGCAGCACCGACGAGCGCAACAACCAGATCGCGTCGTTTTACACCGGCGCGATGGCCAACGCCGCCGAGCTGTCGTTCCGCGGCCTGCCGGGCCTTTCGCCCGACGCCCTGGTGATCATCTCGCCGAACGATCCGGCAGCCATGGTGCAGTACGCGGAGGAATGCAGCACGATGGGGATCCGCTACATCTGGGATCCAGGGCAGCAGTGCGCGCGGATGGCGGGCGACCAGCTCAAGGACGGCGTGATCGGCGCCTTCATGGTCGTCTGCAACGATTACGAGTTCGAGCTGATCCGGCAGAAGACGGGCATGAGCGAGCAGGACGTGCTCGAGCACGCACCGCTGCTGGTCATTACCCGCGGCGAGCACGGGTGCACCGTGATGACGAAGGGCGAGGCCATCCAGGTGCCGGCCGTGCCGCCCGACCGCATCGAAGACCCGACCGGCGTCGGCGACGCCTTTCGAGGCGGGTTCATGAAGGGGTTGGCCATCGGGGCCGACTACCCCGTGTGCGCGCGCTTCGGCAGCGTCGCTGCCGCCTACGCCTTGGAGCATCTGGGCGGCACCTATCACGCCTATACATGGGAGGAGTTCAAGGGCCGCTACGAAGCGCACTTCGGAACGCTGGCCGCCGGGCGGTAGCCGGCGCCCGGCTCCGCGATCTTGCGGATGGAGGCGTGACGATAGCCTTCGCCGACGAACAGAACCCGAGCCGCGTCGAGAATGGCCTGCCTAAGCGCGGCAGGCGCCGGTACATGATTCATGCAACACCTTGAAAGAAAAGACCTTGGGCTGATCGCTGCGGTGGCCGGGGCCCTTGCCTGGGCGCTGACGATCGTCGCATCGCCCGTCCTGGCCGCGCAGTCCGGCGCCCTTGTCGGCGTGGTCTATGCCATCGGGTCGGTTGTCTGCCACCAGTTGCCGGACCGCTCGTTCCACCTGGCCGGCATCCAGTTGCCGGTCTGCGCGCGGTGCGCGGGTCTCTACATCGGCGCGGCCGCCGGCCTGGTGGTCTGGGCCTTCCGCGGGCGGGGGCCATCGCGTTCGTGGCCCCGCCGCCGCGCCCTCGCGACGCTGGCGGTCGCGGCGGTGCCCACGGCCGTGACCGTGGCGTCGGCCCTGGCCGGCCTGGGCGACCCCGCCAACGTATGGCGAGCCGGGCTGGCAATGCCGCTGGGCATGGCCGGCGGGGCGGTGCTCGGCGCGGCGGTATCGGATCACCTGAAGTAAACTGCTGGGTCGTGCCGCTTGCGCTCGTCTGGATCGTTTCATGGCTCGTGCCCGGTGGTGGCCACCTGCTGCAGGGGCGTCGTCTGAAGGGCATCGTGTTCGTCCTGGCGATTCCCGCGATGTTCGCGATGGGCCTGGCCCTCGACGGCCGGCTGTTTCCGTTCGATTTCTCACAACCCCTGGTCGGATTGGCTGCCGTGGCCAACCTCGCCATCGGGCTGCCTTATGTGGTGGCGTCGGCCCTCGGGGCTGGGCAGGGTGTGGTGACGGCCGCCGCCTATGAGTACGGCAACGCCTTTCTCATCGTGGCGGGGCTACTCAACATGCTCGTCGCGCTCGACGCTCACGACGTGCGGCTGGGCCGGAAGTGACCGCGCCATGACGAGCCACCTGGCCCTGATGATCGTCTTCGCCTTCTTCGTATCGCTGGTGTTTGCCGTAATCGGCCGCGACAAGCCGGCCGATCAACTGGCGCTCGGCGTACGGTACTTCGGGGCGTTTGTCGGTGCCGGGCTCGTCCTGGGCTGGCTGATGTACCCGCTTCCCTTCTAGCGCGATCGTGCGCGCGTTCCCGCTCGGCCTCTGGGCTCCCGTGGCCGCCTACATGGCCCTGCTCTTCGTGCTGTCCGCGCAGCCGGGCGACGCGGGCCCCGGACCGTTCCCGGTCTGGCTCGCGGAGGCGCCTGACTGGCTCCAGCACGGGATTGCGTACGCGGGCCTTGGCCTCGTCACGCTGCGGGCCACGGCGGCGGGACGCTGGCGCGGGGTCGGCTGCGCGGCGCTGGCGGCGGCGTGGCTCGTCGCGACCACCTACGGCGCACTGGATGAATTTCACCAGTCGTTCGTACCGGGTCGAACCCCGGACATCCGCGACCTGGCGGCCGACGGTGTCGGCGCGGCGCTGGCGCTGGGGGCGGCATGGGCGTGGAGTATCATCAGCTCTCGATCATGAACTTTGACAACCTGCTGCTCGATCGCGACGGTGCCGTCGCCATCCTCACCGTCAACCGGCCCAAGGTGCTCAACGCCCTGAATGCCGCGACGCTGGCCGAACTCGAGTCGGCGATCGAGGCGCTCGCCGTAGACGATGCCGTGCGCGTGGTCGTGCTGACCGGCACGGGCGAGAAGGCCTTCGTGGCGGGCGCCGACATCAACGAGCTGGCGATCCTCACACCGGTGCAGGGCAAGGAGCACGCGCGCCGGGGACAGCGGCTCTTCGACCGCATCGAACATCTCGGCAAGCCTGTGATCGCCGCGCTCAACGGCTTTGCGCTCGGCGGGGGCTGTGAGCTGGCCATGGCCTGCACCCTGCGCGTGGCCGCCGACACGGCGCGCCTCGGCCAGCCAGAGATCAACCTTGGCATCATCCCGGGCTATGCGGGCAGCCAGCGGCTTCCGCGGCTGGTGGGGAAGGGCCGCGCGCTCGAGATCCTGCTGACCGGCGACCTGCTCACCTCGCAGCGGGCCTACGAGATCGGTCTGGTCAACCAGGTCGTGCCGGCGGCCGAGCTGATGGCCGCCTCCCTGAAGCTCGCCCACGCGCTGGCGAGCAAGGCTCCCGTCGCGACGCGTTACATTCTCGAGGCGGTGAACCACGGTCTCGACATGCCCCTCGCCTCGGGAGCTTTCTTGGAGTCGGCGCTCTTCGGCGCCGTGGCGTCCACCGAAGATACGAAAGAGGGCACGGCGGCCTTCCTCGCCAAGCGCAAGGCGATCTGGAAGGGGCGCTAGGCGTGCGCGTCGCGATCGTCGTGGCACGATTCAACGACTTCGTGACCGAGCGCCTGCTGGATGGCGCGCACGAGGCGTTGACCGAGGCCGGCATCGGGGCGGATGACATCGAGGTGCTGCGCGTGCCCGGCGCGTTCGAGATTCCGCTGGCGGCCGAGATGGTGGCGGCCAGCGGCCGCGTGAGCGGCGTGGTCTGCCTGGGCTGTCTCATCAAGGGCGCCACACCGCACTTCGAGTTCATCGCGTCGGCGTGTGCGCACGGCATCATGGCGGCGCAGTCGAAGACCCGCGTGCCGATGGCCTTTGGCGTGCTCACGACCCACGCGGCGGAGGAGGCGCTCGAGCGGTCGGCGCCCGGGCCGGGCAACAAGGGCCGGGAGGCGGCCGAGGCCGTGCTCGAGATGGCCCGTCTGCTGGCCGGGCGAGCCGGGATGCCGCGATGAGCGACACCGGGGCGGCTCAGTCACGGTGGGCGGGCCGCCGGCAGGCGCGCACGGTGGCGCTGCAGGCGCTCTACGAGTGCGAGGTGGGTGGCCTCGCGCTGGCCGACGCTTTTGGGGTGCTCGACGGCGCGGGCGCGCCGGACGTGGCCGCGCTCGGCGAGCGCGACCGGGCGTTCGCCGAGACGCTCGCGCGGGGTGTGCTGGCCGAGCGGGCGGCGCTCGACGAGCGCATCGGCCAGGCCGCTCAGCACTGGCGGGTTGAACGCATGGCGGCGCTGGATCGCCTGGTACTGCGACTGGCCATTCACGAATGGCTGGCGCGTCCTGACACCCCGCCGCGCGTGGTGATCAACGAGGCCATCGAGCTGGCCCGCGCCTACAGCGGAGAGGAGGCGGCCCGGTTCGTCAATGGAGTGCTCGACGGCGTCTTCCGGGCGCTGAAGGGCGAAGGCAAGCTGGTCGAGTAGGGTCCACCGGGCCCCTCCAGGAGAGCGTGCGCGTGTCGAGCAACGAAGAAGCCCAGATCGCCCAGCGGCGAGCCCACCTCGAAGGCATCGTGGCGCTGGGCTTTCGCGCCTATCCCAGTCACTTCGCCACCACGCACGCCGTGACCGCGCTGGTCGGCGCGCACGGGCAATCCGATGCGGCGGCGCTCGACGCCTCGCGCGTCGAGACCGTGACCGCCGGACGAATCGTCGGCATCCGCAACTTCGGCAAGGCCGCGTTCTTCGTGATCTCGGACGGCCGATCGCGCATCCAGGTGTACGTCCGCCACGACTCCCTTCCCGAGCGCGACTACGCCATGTCCCGGCTGCTCGACTTCGGCGATCACGTCGGCGTCGCGGGTCACCTCTTCCGCACGAAGACCGACGAGCTCTCCGTCTGGGCCACGTCGCTCCAATTCCTGGCCAAGTGCCTGATTCCGCTGCCCGAGAAGTGGCATGGCCTCCAGGACGTGGAGATCCGGTACCGGCAGCGCTACCTCGACCTGATCGTGAATCCCGCGGTGCGCCAGGTGTTCGAGGTTCGCAGCCGCACGGTCACCGCCATGCGCGACTTCCTCACGAGCCATGGATTTCTGGAGGTCGAGACGCCCATGATGCAGCCCATCGCGGGCGGCGCGCTCGCGCGCCCGTTCGTGACGCATCACAACGCGCTCGACATGAAGCTCTTCCTGCGGATTGCGCCCGAGCTGTACCTGAAGCGCCTGATCGTCGGCGGTATCGAGCGGGTGTTCGAGATCAACCGGAACTTCCGAAACGAGGGCATCTCGACACAGCACAACCCCGAGTTCACCATGCTCGAGTTCTACTGGGCGTACGTGGACTACCAGGTGCTCATGCGCTTCACCGAGGAACTGCTCTCGTTTGTCGCCCGCGCCGCGGTGGGGACCGAGCAGGTGGCTTTCGGCGAGCACCGGATCGATCTGCAGGCGCCGTTTCGCCGGCTCTCGCTGCGGCACGCAGTGGCCGAGGAGGCTTCGCGACGTCTCGGCGTGCCCGTCCTCGTCGAGGAACTGCGGAGCCTCGACTCGGCGCTCGCGATCGCGGCGCGCCTGGGCATCGCGGCCCCACCCGGCGCCGGCGCGGGCAGGGTCGCGACCGACATCTTCGAGGCGCTCTGGGAAGACCAGTTGGTGCAGCCCACCTTCGTCTATGACTTTCCCACCGAGGTGTCGCCGCTGTCGAAACAGCGCGCGGACGACCCCGACACCGTGGAGCGATTCGAGCTCTACATCGGGGGTTTCGAAGTGGCCAATGCCTTCAGCGAGCTCAACGATCCCGCCGAGCAGCGCCGCCGGTTCGAAGCCCAGCTGGCCGAGCGGGCGAAGGGCGACGCCGAGGCCCACGCCATGGACGACGACTACGTGCGCGCCCTCGAATACGGCATGCCCCCGGCCGGCGGCGAAGGCATCGGCATCGATCGTCTGGTGATGGTCCTCACCAACAGCCCGTCCATCCGGGACGTCATCCTCTTCCCGCTGATGCGGCCGCGCGACTGACGCCATGCCCTACGAACTGCAGATCGCGCTGCGGTACCTGATGGCCAAGCGCCGCCAGGTCTTCGTCTCGGTGATCTCGCTGGTCTCCACGGTGGGCGTGACCGTCGGCGTGATGGCGCTCGTCATCGCGCTCGCGCTGATGACGGGCCTGCAGAACGAACTGCGCGACCGCATCCTCGGGTCGTCCGCCCACGTGTATGTGTGGAAGCCCAGCGGCCTGACCGACTACCGGGCCGAGGTCGCCAAGATGCTCGCGGTGCCCGGCGTGGCCGGCGCGGCCCCGGCCCTGCTCGGCAAGGCCCTGGTCACCAGCGACAGAGGCGAAGGCTTCATCACGGTGAAGGGGATCGACCCGGAGCTCGAGGCAAGCGTCACCGACATCGGGCGGGCGATGACCGCCGGGTCGCTCGAGGACCTGCATCCGGCAACCGACGAGGACTTCGCCGGCATCCTGATCGGCCGGGACCTGAGCGGGACGCTGGGTGCGTTTCCCGGCGACGTCATCAGCCTCATCACGCCGCAGGGCACGCTGTCGCCCATGGGACTGATGCCGCGCCAGCGCCGCGTGCGCATCGCCGGCAACTTCCGCCTCGGCCTCTTCGAGTTCGACCAGGCGTACGGATTCGTGGACCTCGAGACGGCGTACCGCCTCACCGGGCACGACGCCCCTGACCACCTCGAGTTGCGCGTCACCGACATCTACAACGCGCCTGCGGTGGCCGATGCCATCCAGGAGAAGCTGGGCTCCGACTACATCACGCAGGACTGGTCCGACATGAACCAGTCCCTCTACTCGGCCCTGTGGCTCGAGAAGATGGCCATGGGCATCGGGATCGGGCTGATTGTCATGGTGGCGGCGCTCAACATCGTGGCGTCGCTCGTCCTGCTCGTCATGGAGAAGACGCGCGATATCGCCATCCTGAAGACGATGGGCGCGTCGGCGCGCTCGGTGATGCTCATCTTCCTCATGCAGGGCATGATCATCGGCGTCATCGGCACCCTGGCTGGAGCGACGACGGGCGCCATCGTCGCCTACCTGCTCGACCGCTATCGCGTCATTGCCATTCCGAGCGACGTGTACCAGGTGACCTACCTGCCGTTCAAGGTGCTGCCGTGGGACCTCGGCGTGGTCGTCGTGGGCGCCGTCCTGGTCTGTTTTGTCGCGACGCTCTACCCGTCGCGTCAGGCGGCGCGGCTCGACCCGGCCCAGGCGCTCCGCTACGAGTAGCCCGATGTCATTTGTCACCGCGTCAGGGCTGTCCAAGTCGTATCCGGTTGCCGGACGGAGCCTGCACGTGCTGACGGACCTGTCGCTACAGGTGGAGCAGGGCCAGATGGTCGCCATCATGGGCGCGTCCGGTGTCGGGAAGAGCACGCTGCTGCACTTGCTCGGAGGGTTGGACCGGCCCGACGCCGGCACGATCCAGGTGGGGGACCACACCGTGACCGGGATGCCCGATGCCGACCTCGTGGCCTTCCGCAACCACTCGGTGGGATTCGTGTTCCAGTTCCATCACCTGCTGCCGGAATTCTCGGCACTCGAGAACGCCGAGATGCCGCTGCGCATCGCCCGCACTGCGCCCGCCGAGTCGCGGCTGCGCGCGGCGGCCTTGCTGGCGCGCGTCGGGCTGACTGACCGCGCCGATCATCGTCCCGGCATGCTGTCGGGCGGGGAGCAACAGCGCGTGGCCGTCGCCCGGGCCCTCGTCACGCGCCCAGCCCTGCTGCTGGCCGACGAACCGACAGGCGACCTGGACGAAACCACGGCCGATGCCCTGCACGCGTTGCTGCGCGACATGCACCGCGAATTCGGATTGACGGCCATCCTGGCCACGCACAACCCCCGGTTGGCGGAACAGTGCGATCGCATTCTGCGGCTCGAGGGCGGACGGCTGACCGAATCCTCCTGAGGTGGCACACCTCGCCCGACCCGCCTGGCCGCGCACTCGGGTCGGGCCGATCGCGCTCACGTCGGATCGGAGGTCGCCGGACTGCCGTCCGGCCCTGGGTATCAGTCTCGCAAGCGGGTGTTGAAGAAATCGATCGTCCGCTGCCATGCCAGCTTGGCTGCGGCCGCATCGAAGCGCGGCGTCGTGTCGTTGTTGAAGCCGTGCTGCGTGCCAGGGTAGAGATGCCGTTCGTAGCGGACGCCGGCTGACTTCAGAGCCGCCTCGTATTCCGGCCAGCTGGCGTTGATGCGCTCGTCCACAGCCGCGGACTGAATCAGCAGCGCCGCCTTGATCTTCGGCACGTCCGCCGTCGCGGGAGAACTGCCGTAGAACACCACGCCCGCAGCCAGATCCGGCAGCTGCGTGGCCAGGAAATTGACCACGCCGCCGCCGTAGCAGAAGCCCACGGC